>JBCDEF010000001.1:0-53036 GCA_039179915.1 Planctomycetota bacterium
AGGAGGGGTGGGCGTGCGCGCTGGGGTCGGTGCGCTCGCTCACGCCGGAGGATGTCGATCGCGACATCACGATCCGCGGCGAGCGGATCACGGCCGTGATCGCGCCCGCGGCCGAGAAACCCGAGCAGACCGATGAATCAGACCGCGCGGACCGCGCCGTCCTGGGCGGCGAGCGGGTGTTGGTCTCGGCGATCCTTGAGCAGCTTGAATCATCCGAGCCGCCGAGCGTGGAGCTGCTCTCGAGGACGGACCCGGGCGCCGAGCCGGACCGGGTGGTGCTGCTGACCGGCGAGCGGATCGAGGCCGACAACACGGCCGGGCGGCTGGTTGTGCCGCAGTCGGGGCGGCTGCTGGTCTCCGACCGGCGGCTGGAGGAGGGCTCGGCGGACCGGGAGAACGCGGCGGCCCGTGGTTCGGCACTGTTCGACTGGGACGGCTCGATGCTGCTCGACCGCCGCGCCGGCAACGCGACGATGCTCGAACGCGTCCGGCTGATCCACACGCCCCAGGGCGAAGAACGCCGCGAGATCGAGCTCGAATGCGAACGGCTGGTGACGCTGTTCGATGCAGATGAGAACGCCGAGCTTCTCGGCGATACCGCGGCGGACGCCGAGATCGGTCCCGTGACCGCGTTCGGCGCGGTCTGGGCAAGGTCGGGCGGGCAGCAGATGCTCGCCGACACGATCAACTACGAGCCGTCGACGGGCGTGGCCAATGCGTCGGCGGCCGAGAGCGGCTGGGTCACGCTGTTCGACCCGGCGCGGAGCCAGGCGGTCACGGCCGAGCAGCTGCTCTGGTCGGTCGATACCGGGCGGATCGAGGTGATCCGGCCGACGCCGGTCGAGGTTCCGAACCAATAGAAAGAGCTAGGCAAGAGCCGCAGCCGTGCCTTCTGTTCAGGCGTCGGTCAGGGGTTGGTCTCAGGCGTCGGTGCGGTCGACGACCTTGTACATCTCGCGTTCGCCGCGGCCCTTGACGGGGTAGTCCTTGCGGAGCGGGTGGCCCGGGAACTCTTCCCAGGTCAGGATCCGCCGCAGGTCCGGGTGGTTGCGGAAGCGGATGCCGAACATATCGAAGACCTCGCGCTCCTGCCACTCGGCGCCGGCCCAGAGATCGGTCACCGAATCGAGCACGAGTGCTGGGTCTTCTTCGATGCCCTCGGTCGGCACGGTCGGGTCGAGGAAGACGCGGACCCAGATCCGGTCGTCGCGGCTGTAGGCGCAGAGGTTGTAGAGCACCGCGAACCGGCCGGGCTGCTCGCCGGGATAGTTCAGGTAGTCGATGCCGGCGATGTCGGAGAGGAAGTTGAACAGGCAGCGTTCGTTGTCGCGGAGGAAGGCCATGACCGCGTGCAGGTTCTCCGGCGGGACGACGAGGGTTGTCTGTCCGCGGAACTCGGTCGCCCGGAAACGCACATCGGGGAAAGCTTCTTTGACGATCGGGAGGACGGGGTGGTCGAGCTTGGGCATCGCGGAGCTCCTGTGGGAGGTGCGTGCCGAAGACGCACGCAAAAGCCTAGGCGAGCAGGGCCGCGTCGCGCGGGTCGATCAGCAGCGCCGGGCGGTCGGCGAGCGGCGATCCTCGCCAAGCGTCGAGTACGAGCTCGGCCGTTCCCGGTTGGTCGGTCAGTGGCTGCAACCCGACCCGCCCGTCCGTGATGACCGGCGCCGCGAGCACGCTGCCGACCGCGGCGTCGAGTGTGCCGAGCGCGTCGAAGGCTCTGGCCGCGTGGTCGGGCAGCTCGGGCATCATTTCCGGTGTGAGCATTGAGGGCAGGTCGACGAGCAGCTCGAGGCCCGCGGCCGAGGACTCGCGGAAAAAGGTTAGGCAGGCCTGGGGATCGCCAAGGACACAGCCGGCGGCGGGGCGGAGGCAGATCGAGCCGGCGGCGGCGTGGGCCGCGGGCCGGAGCTCCGCGAGGCCTTCGCGGAGCGCGGTCCAGCCCGGCTCGGTCCAGGTCCGCAGGTCTCGTGGGAACCGGCCGTTCGCCGGATCGGCGTCGTCGTCCAGCCAGCCGGCCCAGACGATCAGGCGGCCGCGTGGCTCCCGCGTAGGCCAAGCCTCGGGCCATCCCGCCGGGTCGGCGGGGTTGTCGTGCGAGAAGCGGCCAAAGGGATTGGCCGGTCCGCGGGAGGAGGCGGGGATCAGAACGATGCTGGGCGATTCCTGCGCGATACCCAGCGTATCCACGGCAGCGGTCCGACGGCTCGATCCGTTGCTGGAGGAACGCGGCCGCGCGTGCCGACCAGAGTTCATCAGCGAGCTTCGGCGGAGCCGGGTCCACGCGACGACGTTTTGTCTGTGTTCCCCTTGCCCCGGAGTTCCTGCCGTGCACACGCTGTTTGGATACGACGACCTCGCCGACGCTCCGTCCCCCATGCCCGCCGCGCCGCGGCTGAGCCTGCCTGGCGGACGGGAGGCCGCGATCGAGCGGATCCTGGAGCTGAACCCCTCGGCCTCGGCCGATTTTCTGGGCCAGTTTTCGACCGAGCAGCTCGCGTTGTACGCGGAGCACCTGACGGCTTCTCGCGGCCCGCGGGGGCGGGACGCGGTCTGGACGCGTCGAGGCGACACGCCGGCGATCGTGGCTCGGTCCAGCGCGGCCTGACTGACCGCGGCTGAGTCTGGGGGCGAGTATTTTCGGTCTGCCGCTTATCCGGCCGCGGGCAACGTCCGATTTGCTGCATATCGGCGGAGTCGATGACCGATCTGACGGGTAGCGAGCGGGTCTGAGTGAGGCCCGCGAGCCGTTCGGTCGGCGGCCCATGGGGGGCCCGGGCACGGATGCCGCGAGAAGACAGCCCCGGCGACACGCCACGACCGAGACGGAGCCAACGCATGCCCGCACGCACACTGACCGCCGCCCAGATGCTCGCCACGCGTCCGACCGCCGCGCTGCTCGCAGTCGCCGGGATCGCGCTGGCCTCGGGCTGCTCGACCACGACCTCGCAATGGGCCGACAGCGGCGCCGACGCGGGCCAGCCCGCGTCCAATGATGCCCAGACCGCCGGGCAGACCGCTACCAACAGCACATCGACCAGCGGCGCCGAGGGCGGCTTCGTCGCCGCGAGTGACCCGGAGGGCGAGTCGGCCGTCTGGAACCAGCTCTTGGCTGAGAACAGCGAGACCGAAAGCGACCAGCCCGGGTTTGGCTCGCCGATCGATCTGTTCGGCGACGTGGCCGGCCGCGGTATCGCCCAGGGCGACGCCACGCTGAGCGCCGCCTACGACCCGGCCGACCTGAGCCGAATCTCGTTCAGCAGCGTGGGGGCGGACTTCGACCCGGTCGCGACGGCCGACGGGAACCACGTCTTCTTCGCGTCGACGCGCCACCGCACGACCGCGGACATCTACCGCAAGCACAAGCAGAGCCGCGTGGTGACGCAGATCACCACCGACCCGGGCCACGACGTGATGCCCGCGGTCAGCCCGGACGGCTCGCGGCTGGCGTTTGCCAGCAACCGCCAGGGGAACTGGAACATCTACGTGATCGATGCCGGCGGCGGGCAGGCCCGGCCGGTGACCGACGACGCCGCCCACGAGCTGCACGCGAGCTGGTCGCCCGACGGCACGCGGCTGGTGTACTGCCGGCTCGGGCCGGTCAGCCAGCGGTGGGAGCTGTGGCTGGTTGATGTCGAGAACCCGATGGTCAAGCACCAGATCGGGTTCGGGCTGTTCCCCGAGTTCGCGCCGGTCGCGGGCACGGGCACCAACGGCTCGAACCAGATCGTCTTCCAGCGGGCCCGGGAGCGCGGCAGCCGGCTGTTTAGCATCTGGTCGATGGACCTGCGGGGCAACGACGCGGGCTACCTGACCGAGCTAGCCTCGCGGCCGGACGCGGCGCTGATCAACCCGACCTGGAGCCGCGACGGCAACCGCGTGGCGTACGCGAGTGTGCCGCTGGCTGCTGCGAACAACAACGGCAAGCCCGGCGAGGCCGATATCTGGATCCTCAACATCGACGGCACGGGCGAGACAAACCTGACCGCCGACGACGCGGTGAACCTGATGCCGGCCTGGGGCGAGCAGAACGAGATCTTCTTTATCTCCGACCGTTCGGGGACGGACAATATCTGGTCGGTCGCCGGCGACGAGGCGGTTCTCGCGGCGGGCGAGCCGTACGTCGGCCTCGGATCGCGGCGGACCGCGAACAGCAACGCGACCCCGGCCCAGACCGGCACGGTCCAGAACAGCACGGCCCGCGCCGCCGACCGCAAGAACCCGGAGGACGGGCTGGGCGTGAGCACCACGCCGGCGGTCGCCGATTTCCCGGTCAACGACGAGTAATCCACCCCGCCGCCGGCCTGCGAGGGCCCGCGGCGTCTTGAGACTGAATCGGGCCGCCACGGAGGGCGCCCGCGAGAGGCACGGACGCCATGAAAAGTACACAGAGCATGCTTGTGATCCGATCGCTCCTGGTGATCGGGACGGTGCTGGCCGCGGGCTGTCACGGCCCGGCGCTGGTGCCGCCGAACACGCTGACGTCGCCGTACGACGTCGCCCGCGGCGAGGTGCTGTGGGCGGTCGTGCCGCTGAGCAACGAATCGGGCACGTCCATCCTGGACCCCGCGTCGGTCAGCGATGCGGTGGTGCGTGCGTGCCAGCAGATCGAGGGCATCCGCTGCCTGCCGCTGAACCGCGTGATCGCGGAGATGCGCGGGCTGAACATGGCCGCGGTCCGGTCGCCCTCGGAGGCGGCGGTGCTGGCCGAACGCCTTGGGGTGAACGTGCTGATCGTCGGGACGATCACGGACTACGACCCGTACGACCCGCCGCGTCTGGGCTTTTCGCTTGTGCTGGAGACAGCTGGAAACCTGACCTCGCCGGACTCGGCGGACTTCGGGCTCGATGCGCTCCGCGGGAGCGTTGGAGAAGACTCGTCGTCCCCGCGGGCACGGGTGCGGTACGAGCAACTGCCTTCGGCGAGCGCTTCGGTGGTGCTCGACGGCAGGAACCACGCGACGCTGATGGAGCTCCGCCGGTTCGCCGAGGGTCGGCACGACCCTTCGTCGGCGCGCGGCTGGGAGGGGTACCTCGCGAGCATGCCTTTGTACACGGAATTCGCGGCCCACGCCGCGGTGAGCCGGCTGCTCGACCTCGAGCGGCTGCGGCTTGCCAGAGCGGGGGCCGCACGAGTGTCCGCCCGCTGAGCGGTCCCGATCGGGGCCGCCCCGGGGGCGGCGGAACGGGAACAAGCCGCCGGCCGTATCGGTCGGCGGGGCACGCGGGTCTCTCGTTTGGCGGAGCCGAACGTCGATGCCGGACGAGAAGGAGCTCGAGACATGCTGTCTCTGCCAGTCACCGACGCCTTCGCCAGCTACCTGACCGACGAGCGTCGGTTCAGCCCCTACACGGCGCGGTGCTACAGCGCCGACCTGCGTCAGTTCATCGAGCATCTCGCCTCGCAGACCGGGACCGCGATCGAGACCGCCGGCGAGCAGCGCGAACTCGAGCACCGCCGCGGCGATGGGGCGGCGTGCGAATCGGCCACGATCACCGCGGTGATCCTCGACGGCGACGGCGACCTGATCCGCGGGTTCCTCGAGTCGCTGATGGACAAGGACTACTCGACCGCCACGGTCGCGCGGAAGATCGCCACGCTGCGGTCATTCTACAAGTGGGCGCACCGGACCGGGCTCGCGCCGAGCAATCCGATGACGCTCATCCGCACGCCGCGGCAGAGCAAGCGGTTGCCCAAGGCGATCACGATCGAGCAGGTCGAGCAGCTGCTGGCCGCACCCGGGAACGCCGATGTGCTCGGCTGCCGCGATACCGCGATGCTCGAGACGCTCTACTCGACCGGCATCCGGGTCAGCGAGCTGGTCGGGCTGGACCGGGGCGACCTGGACATCGCGGGCCAGGCGATGCGCGTCCGCGGCAAGGGCAACAAGGAGCGGCTGGTCCCGCTCGGGCAGCACGCGATCGCCGCGATCATGCGCTACATCGACATGGCCGCCGCCGACCCCCACTACGGCCGCGGCTGGCGCGAGAACGAGGGCCAGGGGCCGCTGTTCCTCAACAAGCACGCCGAGCGGCTCTCGAGCCGATCGGTGCGCCGGAAGCTCGACAAGTACCTGCGTCAGGTCGGCCTGGACCCGACGATCAGCCCGCACACGCTGCGGCACAGCTTCGCGACGCACCTGCTCGACAACGGCGCCGACCTGCGGGCGGTTCAAGAGCTGCTGGGCCACCAATCGCTGAGCACGACGCAGGTCTACACGCACATGTCCACCCAGCGGATGCGCGACGCGTACAACAAGGCCCACCCCCGGGCCGAGGCCGGCTAAGGCTCGCCGCCGCGATCCCGAGACGCCGGGCGCCCGAGCCCGTCCAGCACGCGGTCGGCCCAGGCTTCGCCCTCAACCGGCTCGATCACGCCGATGATCCGGTCGCGGTCGATCGCCACAAGCACGATCTCCCCCGGCGGCAGACGATCGGTGGTATCGGCGGGCGACCGCGACATCGCGATCGGCACGCCCGCATGATCGGCGTCGGGTAGCGATGCGAGCTGGTCATCCGCGGCGGCATCGTCCATCAGGCCCGCTGCTTCGGATGGTCCCACGGCGATCAGCCCCGGCGCAAAACGCAGCCAGAACCCGCGGACCGGGTCGAGATCCGACCGGCGGCGCTCGGCGGCGGCTCGGAGCTGGCTGATCGCGCGGCCGGCGCGGTCGAGCGTCCTCGGGTCCTCGACCGATGCGAACACGAGCACGCGCCACGGCGCCCGCCGATCCTCACCGGGGCGATCGTTTGTCAGCGTGTCCAACCACTCGCCGAGCGACACGGCCAGGCCGCCGGAGACAGACAGCGCCAGGTCCGGCATGATGTCGCCGAGGCGTAGCGGCGGGCCGGCGGCGACGAGCTGATCCACCCGCGACACCGTGCGGCGGCCGGCGGTCACGACCGGCAGGATCGGCTCGGGTTCGACGCGCGTGGACCGGAGCTCGACCCGGCCCCCGCGGAGCTCGGCATCGAGCGAGTGCAGCCGTCCGGAGTCGGTCTCGATCCGCAGCGTCACAGGGCCGACGCCCGATCGGCCGTCCAGCCGCGTCAGGCCGCCGGCCTCGGAGACGCCCTGAAACCGGATCGGCCCCAAAGCAGGATCGACCACGCGGCCTGCTGCGGACTCGGCCCAGAGCTGCGGCATCGGGCCGAGCGGGATCAGCCGCGAGAGAGCATCGATCGGCGGCACGTCGGGTGTCTGACGCTCAAGCGCTGCCCTGGACGGCGCCTCGCCGAGCCGTTCGCCGCGGACGACCTCGGGCGTGATGAGAAGACGGAGATCCTGCGCTCGCAGCTCGACCGCCGGCCGCCCGTTGATCTTGCCGAACGCGAGCCGGTAGGTTCCCTCGGCGAACGTGCCGTCGTCGCGGAACACCCTCGCCGCGACACGGTCGGCGATCGGGCCTTCGCCATCGGCCTGGCGAAGCATGGCGAGTGCGTCGTCGACCGAAAGTCCCTGACCGCGGGCGGCGAGCGCAAAGAAGATCGAGACGATCAGCAGCACGATGCGAACGCTCATCGCGCGGCCGCCTTCGGTCCATGCCTCTGCAACGCGATCAGCTCGGTGACGCTGCGGCCGAGCGTGGGGATCACAAGATCGGGTGCGAGCTCGGCCAGCGGCTCGAGCACAAACATCCGCTCGGCGATGCGCGGGTGCGGCACGGTTAGCTCGGGCTCGTCGATGACGGCAGAGCCGAAGACGAGCAGATCAAGGTCGAGTGTGCGCGGCCCCCAGCGGAGGCCGTCCGATCGATCGCGGCCCGCGTCGGTTTCGATGCTCAGCAGCAGATCGAGCAGGCCGCGCGGCGTCAGGGTTGTCTCCAGCTCCGCGGCTGCGTTGAGGTAGCGGCCCTGCCCCGCGGGGCCGACCGGTTCGGTCTCGACCATCGAGGACAGGCGCAGCGAATGGATGCCGGGATCGCCCCGCAGCGAGCGGCGGGCGAAGTCTAGAGAAGCTCGGCGGTCGCCGAGGTTCGAGCCGAGAGCGATGTAGGCGGTCTGCATCGACCAAGTGTTGGCCGGCGGGACAGGCCGCGTCGAGCGGGCAGGTCTCCCCAGGGTTTCGAACGCTGAGAAGGCTTCCGGTCAGGCGCTCGGCTCGAGTTCGCGGACGCGGTGCTGCACCTGGGCCTTGACGCGGGCGAGGATCGAGCTGTGCATCTGGCTGACGCGCGATTCCGAGAGGTCGAGCGTGGTGCCGATCTCTTTCATCGTCATGCCCTCAAAGTAGTAGAGCACGATGATGAGCTTCTCGGCTCGGCTCAGGCCCTTGGTGATCAGGTCCTGGAGATCTTTGCGCTCGAGGGTCTGGATCGGGTTGATCTGGGAATCGTCGCGGATGACATCGATCTCGCGGACGTCCTTGTCGCCGTCGGAGGAGTAGGCCTTGCGTGTGAGGCTGAAGGTGCCGACCGCGGAGGAATCGCGGCGGATCTTCTCGAACTCCTCATCGTCAACGCCGAGGCGGTCGGCGATCTCGTCGTCGCTGGCGGGCCGGCCGGTGGCCATCTCCAGCCGCTGGCGCGCCTGCTCGACCTTGCTCGAGCGGTGGCGGACGAGCCTCGGGACCCAGTCCATGAGCCGGAGCTCGTCGAGGATCGCGCCGCGGATCCGCGGGGCGCAGTAGGTCTCGAACTTGACCTGCCGCTCGAGGTCGTAGGCGTTGATCGCGTCGCACAACCCGAAGATGCCGGCCTGGACGAGGTCTTCGAGGTTGACCTCGTCGGGCAGCCTGGCGTGCACGCGCTCGGCGTGGTAGCGGACGAGCGGGTAGAACTTCTCCATGAAGAAGTTGCGGATCTCGCGCGACTTGCTGTCGCGGTACTCCGCCCAGAGCTCTTCGACTTTCCGCTCGCTAAGCGGCGTTGCAGCGGTCGCGTTGGCGCGTTTCCCACGGCCCGCGGCCGGCGCACGCTTCGGCTTGCTGCTTGAAGGCGATGATTTCGTCTTTGCCGCTGGCATCGGCCGCTCCTTAGCCACTGGCGGTGATCCGGCGATGCGAGCCGGTCCTGCCTGCTTCTGCGGACCCGGCGAGCGCCGGTCGGCGCGCTCCCCCGTCGGGTCCGGTGTCCGTCCTTGGACGCCGCGAGTCTAGCGGGCAACCGCCAGACGTGCAACGTTACGCTGCTTTCGCCGGTGTCTCCGGCTGCTGTTCGTCGATGGGATCACCCGCCGCCTCCGGCGCGGGCTCCGCTCCCGGCGCGTTCAGCGCCGGCGTCTCGCTGCTCACGCGCTCGGCGTACCGCCGGGCGTGGTCCTTGAGCAGCGCCTCGGCCACCATGCCGAAGCCGGTCCCGATGATGTTGCCCGCGGCCAGAGCCACGAGCGCTTTGAGCACGATCGTCGAGCCCGCGTTCTGCGCGTGCATGCCCGAGAGCACCGCGACCGCGAACGCCGCCAGACCCATCGCCCCGCCCACGAGCCTGGGGACAGACCGCCGATCGGCCGAGATCTCTGCACTCATACGCACGCACTCCAGATCGGTATCGGCATCTGGCTCGATGACTTCAGGCGCGACGAGAAAAAGCAACCGAACGAGGCCGCACACGCCGTGCCACCCGCGCAATCGGCATCACCCGGCCGCCGGGGACGGCTCAAAGCTTCGGCGGTCGGCGATCCCGGGCTGCAGGACATCGCCCGTGGAGCGCAAAAGCTGCGCCCCACCGGCTGCTTTGACGGCCGCGGCCGCGATCCGGTCGATCGCCTTGCCCGCGGTGCCGACACGTGGCTCAAGGGCCGCGGGACGCTGCTGCTGAACACCGCGGCGCAGCTTCCGATCGAACGGGACCACGCCGAGCATCGCCGGGCGGATCCTCAAGAATCGATCCGCGACGGCAGTGATCCGCGATGCACAGCGGGCCGCGGCCCGGCGACCCGAGGCCGACGCCTCGGCCTGATTGACGATCATCCGGACGCGCGACGCGGCCGAGGGCCCGTGCTCGGCGTGCAGGCTCTTCAGCAAGGCGTAGGCATCGGCCATGGCTGTCGGCTCGCCCGTGGTTACGATGATCGGGCAGTCGGCGGCGGCGAGCCAATCGGTGACCGCCCGATCCACGCCCGCGGGTGTATCGACCACCATGGCCGAAGCCGGGTCTGCGCCGCGCCGCAACGCCGAGATGAGCGCGCCGCGTTCTTCGTCACTCGGTCTGAAGCGCGATCCGATCACCCCCGGCACGAGCCAGAGCCGCTCGGCGACCTCGACGGCGATCTCCGCGGGCGTGTGGCCCGGGGCCATGCGGTGCTGGAAGCACTCGTCGAGCCGGCGCAGCGGCGCGATGCCGAGCATGACGTCGGCGTTGGCAGCGCCGAAGTCGGCATCGACGAGCAGGGCGGACCGGCTGCGTGACAGCGAAGCCGCGATGGAGACCGACAAGAGCGACTTGCCGACGCCGCCCTTGCCGGAGGCGATGGCGATCATCGGCGCGCGATCGGGCGAGCGCGACGCGGGAGCATGCGGCCGCTCCGCGCGACGAGCGGCCTTCGGGTGGCCCGGCACGATCATCGATCGGAGCCGCGCCGCCTGGTCCCCTTGGACAGAACGGGCAGCGGTCATCGGGGCTTGCCCTCGCCGCCGAGGATCCGGCGAGCCAGCCGATCGGCATTGCCCGGCTCGATATGGTCGGGGACTTCTTGGCCGTTGGTGACGTAGCTGATCGCGACGCCGACGCGGCGGATCACGCCGAGCAGCACGCCGGTCTCGACCGCTTCATCGAGCTTGGTGAAGATGATCCGGTTCGGTCGGAGCCGGCCGAAATTGTCGGCTGCGCGGAGCAGCACCGACTCGGACGCCACGCTGGACAGGACAAGGTGCGTCTCGTGCGGGTCGGCCTCGTCGAGGAAGGTGCGCAGCTCGGTGAGCCGCTCGGCGTCGTGCTGGCTGCGGCCGGCGGTGTCGATGTAGATCTCGTCGAGACCCTCGAGCGTCTCGATCGCGGGTCGCATCTCGGAGGCGGAGCCGACGACTTTGAGAGGCAGCCCGATGATCTCGGCGTAGGTCCGCAGCTGCTCGACCGCGGCGATGCGGTAGGTGTCGGTGGTGATGAGCCCGACCGAGCGGCCGCGGCGGAGCTTGGCGCGGGCGGCGAGCTTGGCAACCGTCGTGGTCTTGCCCACACCGGTCGGCCCGATCAAGGCCACGGTGTGCGGGCGGCCGTCGATCGGCTGACGCGTGCCGACGGGGTCGGCGGCGGGCATGATCGCAGCGATCTCGCGGAGCATGGTCTCGCGGACGACGGCCTCGTCGGCGAGCTCCGGCGGGCTGAGCTCGTCGCGCACGCGGCCGACGATCTCATCGGCGATCTCGGCGGCGACGGCGTTCTCCTGGAGCCGCAGGTGCTGCTCGAACAGCGGGTCGCTCAGCGCCCCGCCGGCCGCGGATCGGGCCGAGGTCTGCATGAGCTGTGAGACCATCCGCTTGATCGACTTGAGATCGTCTTCGACCACCGCCGCCCGGCTGCCGGCGGCTCTCACCGAAGGGACGGCGATCGAGCCCAGCGGCTCGGCGGCGGGCCCGCCCAGGCCCGCGTCCCGCGAAGGCATCGGTGGCGGGTCATCGTTGAGAACCGCGTCAGAGGCGACCGCCACGGGCTCGGGGCGGGCTGATCGGGAGGGAGCGGGCTGCGCCCGTGGCATGCCGTAGGCCTTGGCGGCAGCGGGCGGTAGTGCCGCGCCGGCGAGCGGCTTGGGCTCGGCGCGGACGGTCGCGCGATCGGTCGGGGCGGCGGGCCGGGTGCGCGGGTTGGCGTCGGCGGTCGCGGTGATCTCGACGATGGGTCGTCCGCCGAGCCCGAGCAGGCCCCGCGAGCGGTAGGACCGCGTGTTGAGGATCATCGCCTCGGGCCCGAGGTCGCGCTTGACCTCGGCCAGCGCATCCTGCATCGACCGTGCTCTGTAGACCTTCAGTGCCATCGACGCCTTCCGTGGCTTGCGCGGCTCGCTTTGCAGACGCGTCCTGCGTCTGGTCTTGGGAAGAAGTTTAGCCGATCACGCGCGATCATGCGGCCCCCACCGCCTCGGTCGGCGCCGCCGGCGCGGCCGGCTCGGGCCACCGGACGTAGCCGAGCGACTCGACCTGCACGCCCGGTACGACCTCGTTGTAGCCGAGCACAACCAGCCCCGGGATGTGCGGCTCGAGCAGCTCGAACAGCGGGCCGCGGACGGGCGGCGAGGCGAGCACGATCGGTGTGTAGCCGCCGGCGGTCAGTGGGCTCATCGCTTCGAGCACGGCGGCGGCGAGCTGCTGGCTGGTTCTTGGTGGCATGCTGACGCTGGTGGTGTCATTGGCCCGGTCGACATAGCCCTGGACACGCTCTTCGACTCCCGGGTCGACCGAGACGCAGCGGAGGATCGTCGCGCCGTCTTCGCCCGGTGACGCGTGCATGGCCGAGAGCTGGCGGCGCAGCGCGTTGCGGGCGTACTCGACGCGCACCGCGGGGTCCTTGGAACGCGGGGCCCACTCGGCCATGGCTTCGAGGATCGATTCCAGATCCCGCACCGGCACGCGCTCGCGGAGCAGGCCCTGGAGAACTTTTTGCAGCTCGCCGACACCAAGCGCGGCTGGCACGGCCTCTTCGACCAGCTTCGGGGCGGTCTCCTTGAGCTGCTCGAGCAGGTTGCCGACCTCTTCGCGGCTGAGCAGCTCCTCGGCGTGCCGCTTGACGACCTCGCTGACGTGTGTGGCCATCACGCTCGACGGCTCGACCACGGTGTAGTTCAGGCTCTCGGCTCGCGGCTTCTGCCCCGGATCGATCCACCAGGCGTCGAGGCCGAACGCGGGCTCGCGGGTCTTCGCGCCCTCGATCGGCCCGGACGCCAGGCCCGGGTCCATCGCGAGCAGCTTGGCCGGGTGCACCTGATGCTCGGCGACGACCGCGCCGCGGATCTTGAGCCGGTAGGTCGAGGGGTCGAGCTGCATGTTGTCGCGGATGCGGACCGGGGGCATGACCAGCCCCAGCTCCATCGCGAGCTGGCGGCGGGTGGCGCTGATGCGGTCGAGCAGGTCGCCGCCCTGGCCCGCGTCGACGAGCGCGACCAGGCCGTAGCCGACCTCGAGCTCGAGGGTGTCGACCTTGAGCAGCTTCTCGATCGGCTGCGGCTCGGGGACGTTCTGCTGCGTGACTTCTTCGTGGACCTCGGCCGCCTTGACGCGGGCGACACGCTGCATGGCGAACGCGACGATGCCGACGATCGCGGCGCTGGCCAGCAGCGGCATGGTCGGCAGCGGCGTGGCGGCGAGGGCGACCAGGAAGCCGGCCGTGATATAGAGCCCGGTCGGCTGGCTGGCGAGCTGGCCGGTCAGCTCGGTGCCCAGGTCGGCCTTCGAGCCCGAGCGGGTCACGATCAGTGCCGCGGCGATGGAGATGATGAACGAGGGCAGTGCGCTGGTCAGCCCGTCGCCGATCGTCAGCTGCGTGAAGACGCTGGCGGTCTGGCCCGCGGGCCAGCCGCGCTCGATGGTGCCGATCGCGAACCCGCCGATGACATTGATCAGCGTGATGAGGATGCCCGCGATCGCGTCGCCGCGGACGAATTTGCTGGCACCGTCCATCGAGCCGAAGAAGTCGGCCTCGCGGCGGATGAGCTCGCGCTGCTCCTTGGCCTCGGCTTCGGTGATCACGCCGGCGTTCAGGTCGGCGTCGATCGCGAGCTGCTTGCCGGGCATGGCATCGAGCGTGAACCGCGCGGCGACCTCGGAGACACGCGTCGCGCCCTTGGTGATCACCAGGAACTGCACGAGGATCAGGATCAGGAAGAGGATCACGCCGACGGCAAGCGAGTCACCCGAAACGAAGTCGCCGAAGGCCTGGATCACCTTGCCCGCGACACCGACGGCCTCCTCAGGGCTCGACGCATCGGCGGTCAGGATCAGCCTCGTTGAGGCGACGTTGAGCACAAGCCGGAGCAGCGTGGTGGCTAGCAGGAGCGATGGGAAGACGCTGAAATCCAGCGGGTGGCTCATGTAGAGCGTGGTCAGCAAGATCACGACCGCGAGGCTGACGTTCACGCTGATCAGCAGGTCCATGACCATCGGCGGCAGCGGGACGAGGATGACCCCGAGCGCCAGGATGAAGCCGATCGGGACCAGGAAGCCTCGGTACTTCGCGGCTGAGGCGAGCCAGGGCGGCATGGTCGGCTGTGTTCCGGAGGGTGGTGCCATCGCCGATCAGACCCCCGCCGCCTGCGGCCGGAGCGCGGCCTGGCGTTTGGTTCGTTCGTCGGCAGCCCGGCCGTCGAGCCGGTAGACGTAGGCCAGGATCTCGGCAACGGCCTCGTAGTGATCGGGCGCGATCTCGTCGCCGACCTCGGTCCCCCAGTACAGCGCCCGCGCCAGCGGCGGGCGTTCGACGATCGGCACACCCGAGCCGATGGCGAGCTGGCGGATGCGGAAGGCCATGTGGTCGCCGCCCTTGGCCGTGACCTTGGGCGCGGGCCAGGCGTCGTCGTACCGGATCGCCACGGAGAAGTGCGTTGGGTTGGTCACGACCACATCGGCCTGCGGCACGTCCTGCCCGAGCCGCTGCATGGCGATGCCCTGGGCGATCTGCATGCGGCGACGCTTCATCTCCGGGTCGCCCTCCATGCTCTTGAGCTCGTCTTTGACCTCCTGCTTGGTCATCTTCAGCTCTTGGCGGTGCTGCCAACGCTGGAACATGTAGTCGAGCACGCCGATGACGATCAGCAGGAACAAGATCCAGACGAGCACCTCGGCCATCACCATGCCCACGACCATCGCGGCCTGCACGGGCTGGAGCACGGCGAGCTGGACGAGCTCGGCCTTGTTCATCGAGATTACGATGAACGCGACGAGCACAACGGCGGCGAGCTTGGCGATGTTCATCAGCGCTTTGACCAACCCCTTGCGTCCGAAGACGCGCTTGACGCCGGCGATCGGGCTGAGCTTGCTGAGCTTGGGCTCGAGCGGCTTGGCGGTCAGCAGCGGGCCGACCTGCATGAAGTTGACCAGGGCGATCCCGGTCGCCATCACCGCCATGACGGGCAGCAGCGCACCGCCGGCATCGCGGGCGGTCAGCAGGACCTGGTCCCACACGCCGCCGGTGCCGATACGCCCGGCGAGGGCGCGGGGGTCGAGCGAGCGAAGGGTCAAGTCGTGCAGCCGGCCGACGATGAAGCCGCCGAAGATCAGGAGCGTGATGCCGGCGATGACCAGCGAGAGCACGCCGCTCAGGTCCTGGCTCTTGGGCACGTTGCCGCGGTTTCGCGCTTCGAGCAGCTTGCGGCTGGTCGGTTGCTCTGTTTTTTCGCCGAACTCAGCCACGGCCCGGACCCTCCGCGGCCGCGGCGATGCCCTCGCCGGGGCCCATGCCGCCGAGGCCGGTCCAGTCCGACAGCAGCCAGAGCACACGCTCGGCCTCTTCGCCGAAGACCATAAACATGGTGGCAGCGGCGATCGCCATGGTGAACAGCCCCGCCATGGTCTTGAGCGCGAAGCCGACGGACAGCACGTTGATCTGTGGGATGGTCTTCATCAGCACGCCGCTGGCGACCGTCTCGATGACCATGATCGAGACGACGGGCATGGCGATCCGGAAGGCGATCTCGAAGCCCGCCGAGAGCGTGCCGGCGAGCAGTTCGAGCGGGACAGCGCGGAAGGTCATCGCGCCCAGCGGCACGTGGTCGTAGGTGTTCATCATCGCGACGAAGATCGCTTCGAGCCCGCCGAGCGAGATGAAGACCGCCAGCGCGGTGTAGAACATGAGCTGGTCGATCACGCCGGTGTTGGTCTCGAACTCCGGGTTGAATATCTGTGCGAGGCCCAGGCCCATCTGCTGGCCGATGATCTGCCCGCCGATCTGTGCGGCGACGATCGGCAGGCTCGCGATGAGCCCGATGGCCGCGCCGATCAGCGTCTCGGTGACCATGAGCTGCCCGAGCGTGAGCAGGCTGAAGTGCTGCGGCCGCTGCCAGGATTCATCGACACCCGGGAAGAGCGCGGCCGCGAGGATCACCACGAGCGCGATCTTGAACTGCCGCGGCAGCGCAGCGCCGGCGAGCACAGGGCTGAACAGCAGCAGCCCCGACAGGCGGAACGCGACGATCAGCACGGACTGGCCGAGGTCCAGGATGGGCTCGATCGCCAGCACTAGCCGGCGCCCACCGGGATGCCGAGCCAGAGCATGTCGGCCGCGAACTCGACAAGCCGCTGGAAGACCCACGGCGCCAGGAAGACCAGCACCGCCATCATCACCACGATCTTGGGCACGAAGGTCAGCGTCTGGTCCTGGATGGATGTTACGGATTGGAAGATGCTGACAACCAGGCCCACGACGATCCCCGCGCCCAGGATCGGCAGAACGATCTTGAGCGTCAGCATGACCGTGAAGCGGACGAGGTCCACCAGCGATTCGTCGTAGGCCATCGGCCGTGCTCCTACCCGCTCCCGGACCAGATCCGCGCCGCGTCGACCGAGATCGCGCCGGCCGTCGCCGACAGACGCGCCGAGACACCTTCCTGCGCAAACGACGCCAGCAGACCGCCGACGACGAGCTGCCACCCGTCGACCAGCACAAACAGCAACAGCTTGAACGGCAGCGAGATCAGCACCGGCGGCAGCATCATCATGCTCATCGAGATCAGCAGCGCCGCGATCACCATGTCGATGACCAGGAACGGCAGGTAGACCCGGAAGCCCATCAGGAACGCGGTCTTGAGCTCGCTGAGCATGAACGCCGGGATGAGCGCGACCATGTCGACGTCGGCCCGCGTCAGCGAGGCGGGGTCGGAGGTGTCCACGCCGCGGTAGTTCAGGACCATGTAGAGGCTCGACCAGTTACCGGTGACCTCGATCTGGTCGAACATGAAGTCGCGCATCGGCTGGCGGGCTTTCTCCCAGAGCTCGTCGTAGCTTCGGATCTCACCGCGGTTGTACGGGTCGAGCGCCTCGTCGTAGATCCGCTCGAGCGTGGGCGCCATCACGAGCATGGTCATGAACAGGGCCAGCCCCGTGAGCACCTGCGGCGGTGGCAGGCTCTGGGTGCCGAGCGCCTGGCGGACCAGCCCGAGGACGATCAGGATGCGCACGAAGCTGGTGGTCATCAGCAGGATCGACGGGGCGAGCGTGATCACCGAGAGCAGGATCATCACGTTGATCGCCGCCGACAGCGACCCGCCGTCGGGCGCCTGGGACGCGGCGTCGTCGCCGGGCAGCAGCGAGCCGGCCGCGGAGAGCACCGCCATCGGGTTCGACTGATCCGGCGCGGGCGGGCCCAGGACGGGCAGGCTCTGGCCCGACGCGACCGACACGCACAGCGCGCACAGGGCTGCGGCGATCAAGACCGGGAGCAGCGACCGGCTCATCGGCGGGCTCCCAACACGCCGAGCATCGACTTCAGCGGCGAGCCGCCGGTCAGGTCGACAACCTCGACGCCGTCGGCCCGGGCGGTCGGCCCGGTGTTCATCCCGCCGGCCTTGGTCAGGGCCTCGGCGAACCCGCCGCCTGAGGCCGAGGTTTTGCCGACGATGCTGGCGACCTCATCCGGGTCGGCGATCTCGCACAGGGTCGCCATGCTCGGCGGGGCGCCGACGCGGGCCCCGGCCGACTGCGCAACCAGCAGCACCCGCCGGTCGACTTTCATCAGCAGCAGCGTCTGCCCGCGGCCGACGGGGTATCGGCCCAAGACATCGAGAATCCCGCCGGGCGAGCGCGAGGCGCCCGGCTGGCCCGCGAGCGCGCCGGACCGCTGCATGACCCACCTGTAGCCGGCCGCGCAGACAACGACGAGCCCGATGACCGCCGCGAGCGAGGCCACGGTGTTGCCGATCGTGCCGCCGCCGCTGGTCGTCGTCTCGCTGCCGGCGACCAGCGGGCTGGCTTC
Organism: Planctomycetota bacterium; assembly: GCA_039179915.1. Taxonomy (GTDB): domain Bacteria; phylum Planctomycetota; class Phycisphaerae; order Phycisphaerales; family UBA1924; genus JANQQZ01. The sequence continues at coordinate 17,835 of JBCDEF010000001.1, forward strand.
GACGGCCGGCACCGGGCCGAGTCCGCGGAACTCGGGCGCGAGACCGGCCGGCGCGTCAGACGGAACGGCCTGCGGGCCCTGCTGCGCGCCGACGCACAGCAACGGCCACGCAGCGAGAATGAAGAAGAACAATCGCCGCATCGTGCCATCCTGGCTTCGCAGCCGCGGGCTCCACCCGCGAGCAAGAACACTGCCCCGCTTAGGCGGGCTCGGCCTGATCGGCCTCGAGAATCTCGTTTACACGCACGCAGAAGTTGTCGTTGAGCACGAGCACCTCGCCGCGGGCGACAAGCCGTTCGTTGACATAGACATCGACCGGGTCTCCCGCGAGCTTGTCGAGCTCGACGACCGCGCCCCGCGCCAGCCGCAGCACGTCCTCGACCAGCATGCGGGTCCGCCCGAGCTCGATCGTCACGTGCACATCCACATCGGAGAGCAGGTCGAGCCCCTTGGGCATCGGCGCGAGGTCGCCGGGGTCGAAGCTCGGGGCGACGAGCGGTGCGGCGCCGGCGGGCATGCCGCCGAACCCGGGCTGCGGCTCCGGCTGCGTGTCCGACTGATGCTTGAGGGCCTCGACCGCGGCCTGGGCGGCGCGGAGCGCAGCGGCCGCCTCATCGCTCGGGTCGTCCGCGGCATCTGGGCCCGAATCCTCAGGATCGGTACCCATCGGCTGGTCGCCCGAGGGCGGGGGCGAGCCCGGATCGTTCCCGTCCGTCCCGCTCCCCGGGTTTTCGTGTTCATCGGCCATGTGCATCGACTCCGTCGATCCGCATCAGTGCGTGCATGTACCATCGGCCCGCCGCGGGCGGGGGGTCCACACTGCACCGCGGAATCCGCGCGGCCGCGCAGGATCTGCGCAGCTCGTTGCCGAAGGCGTCAGAAATCGGCCGGTGCGCCGCGGAGACGCGGGATCAGGACTGTCTCGACCCGGGGCTGTCCCTCGGCGTCGGTCCCGAACAGCTCCTGGCAATAGGCGAGCAGCTTGCGTTTGATGCTCCGCAGCTCCGGCTCGCGGAGCTGGGTGTGGGTCGCCTTGCGGATGATCTCGCCCACGCCCGAAGCGATCTCGGCGGTCCGGCCCTCGAGCGTCTTCTGGACGGCGGCCTCGTTCTTTCGCTTGACCTGCACGAACAGCTCGGTGTCCCACTGCCAGACCCGGCCGGTGTGCATGTTCTGGAACCGGTCGGCGATGACCTGCATCTCGATCAGGGCATCCGGGTCGGTCTCGGGGTCGTACTCGACCGCGGCCGACGCCTCGCCCGCCCCGCCGCCCGAGAGCAGCAGGAACGCGCCGACGGCGGCGACTTCGAGCACCATGATGCCCGCAACGATCGCGAGCAGCTTCTTGGGCATGCCGCCGGCGGGCTTCTCGTCGGCGGCTGCGGTGTCGGTGGTTGGTTCATCGGCCATGGGTCGATACTCCGCTCATACGGCTCAGCGGGCCCCGGGGTTGGTGAAGTTCGGATCCGGATGCACATCATCGGGCAGCACGCCGGTCAGGATCACCTGAACACGGCGGTTCGAGGCCATCGCCAGCGCGTCGCCCGTCCGGACGCTCTTGGGCTCGGAATTCCCGACCGCGGTGATCACCAGCCGGCTCGAGCGGATGCCCTCGGTCACGAGAAAGTCTTTGACCGCCCGGGCCCGCTCGAAGCTCATGCGATCGAGCCCGCCGGCCTCGGCCCGGTCCTGCCGGCCGAAGGCGTGGCCCCTGATCTCGACCTTGAACCGCAGGCCCTGGAGCTTCGGCACGACCTCGCTCGCGATGTAGGACTTCGACGAGGCCGAAAGCTCGCTGCTGCCCGGCCCAAAGGCGATCTCGGTGCCCACGACCGTCCGCGGGCCCTCGGAGATGTGGCTCGTCGTCGGGTCCGGCCCGCTGACCGAGGGCGATCGGGACGCGGCCGTCTCGACGTCCTTGGCGATCCGGTTGACGAACTCGTCGAGGTTGGTCATCTGCGACTGGTTGGGCGGGGTGTCGGTATCGATCTCGCCGATGCCGCCGCGGTAGCCGAAGGCCTCCTGGATCGATTTGACGACGTCCTGGAAGTCGCGTTCTTGCTTGAGCTCGCTGAACGCCGCCAGCAAAATAAAGAAGCAGAGTAGCAGCGACATGAGGTCGCCGTAGGTCACCACCCACTCGGGGATGTCGCCCCCGCCGCCGCGTTGCTTCTTTCTGGGCATCGCAGCGCTCCTAAGCGGCCTCGAGCACGGCTTCGCGCTGGTTCGGCGGGAGGAAGGTCGCGAGCTTGGCCTGGACGACGCGCGGGTTGTCGCCCGACTGGATCGACATCACGCCGGCCACGATGATCGACTTGACCATGACCTCCTCGGCGTCTTTGGCGGCGAGCTTCTCGGCGATGGGGCTGGCGAACAGGTTCGCGATCATCGCGCCGTAAAGCGTAGTAATGAGCGCGACGGCCATGCCGGGGCCGATCGCCGCTGGGTCGTCCATCGATTGCAGCATGAAGATCAGCCCGAGCAGTGTGCCGATCATGCCGTAGGCCGGCGCGAACTTGGCGATCGAATCGAGCATGCCCTTGCCCGAGGCGTGGCGGTCCATCAGCGCCTCGAGCTCGGTGTCCATGATGTCCTTGATCAGCTCAGGATCCGTGCCGTCGACGGCCATCTTGATCCCGCGGACGATAAACGGGTCCTTCATATCGCCGGTCATGTTCTCAAGGCTCAGGATCCCCTCGCGCCGGGCGAGTTCCGCGTATTTGACCAGGTCCTGGATGATCTCGACCGGGTCGGGCGGCGACGAGAAGATCGCCTGCATCACGACCGTGTGCAGCTTGGTGATCCTGGCCAGGGGGAAGCAGATGGTGACCGCGCCGATCGTGCCGATAATCACGACAAAAATCGAGACCACGTCGATCAACGCGAGAGGGTTGCCGCCGAAAACGACACCCAGCGCGATCGCCGCGACAGCCACAACCAGCCCGATAATGGTGCCGATATCCAACGCACAGCCCCCTGCGCCGCCCAGGCCCCCGCTCCGTCGGGGGCTCTACCAGTGGCATCGGGGCTTGCCGCCGCCCGCTTGAACGCACAAGGCGTACCGAGCACCCGCGGGGTGGGGTTGGTCGGGCCGGGTTCAGTCTTTTGGCCGGTACGCCCGCAGCCGCCGCCCGTAGTCGATCGCCAGCTCGATCACCGAGGGGACCGGTTCTTTGACCACGAGCCGATCGCCGTTGATCAGGGTGATGATCGTGTCCGGCGTCGCTTCGAGCGTTTTGATCAGCTCCGCGTTGACGACGATCCGATCGCCGTTGAGCCGGGTGACGGTGATCACGGCGCGAGTTCCTTGTCCAGCCTGTGTCCTGGCATCATCGTTTACCGCCCGATAACAAGGAGCTGCTGAATGAGCTCGTCGCTGGTCTGGATCACACGGGCCGAGGCGGAGTATCCCGTCGAGGCCAGGATCAGGTCGATGAACTCTTCGCCCAGGTCGACGTTGCTGGTCTCCAGCGCTCCGGCGACGACGCGTCCGGTGCCCTGCTGCAGAGGCTCAGCGATGATCGCCGGGCCGGAGTTCGGCCCGGGCCGGTAGAGGTTCTGTTCGACCTCGACGAGACCCTCGGGCACCGTGAAGTCCGCGAGCGTGATCTGCCCGAGCCGGCGGATCAATCCGTTGCTGAACGTCCCCGAGATGATGCCGTCGGGCTGCACGGCGTAGCTGCTGAGCGTGCCGATCGGCACGCCGTCCTGAAAGGTCGAGACGAGGGAGGAATCGGTGTCGGACAGGGCGGTGATCCGGTCGCCGTCGCTTTCAAAGTTCAACTGGAAGGTCAGCGGCGTTGCGGCACCCGTGTTGTCTCGGTCGAGCGTGACGGACGCGTTCTGCGGCTGGATAATCTGGCCGAAGTTATCGAACTCGATCAGCCCGGAGCCGATCCGCGGGCCGCCGACGGTGTCGTCGGGGCTCTCGGCGAAGTAGCGCCAGGTCGTGCCGGTGTTGGTCTTGGCCTCGAGGGTCATGGCCAGATCGACCCGCAGCGGAGTGCCGAGCGAATCGAAGACGGTCATCGCGGTGCGGACGCTCTCGCCCGTGGCCGACTGATCGCGTGTGGCCAGGAACGGCTGGCCGCTGAGCGTGCCGTCCGGGTTGAAAACGCGGATGTCCTCGCCGGTCAGCGCGATATCGTTGGCTTCGCCGGCGTTGCCGGTGATCTGCAGCGCGCCGGACAGCGGATCGATCGTCGCGCCCGGGCTCGTCCCGTCGTTGTTGGGCCCGGTTGTTGTCTGCAGTCCCAGCGCCTCGTTGAAGAACGTCAGCAGATCCTGCACGGTCGAGGCGGCGTCGACCAGGAAGCTCGCGGCGCCGATGCTCTGCGTGCCCTTCTCAGCCCCGTCGAGCTGGATCGTCTGCCCCGCGGAGAACGCCGGCGTGCCCGTCCCCGGGGCCGAGGGCGACTCGACCTCGCTGAGCAGGCTCGTGGTCTCAATCACGTTCGGCGGCGTCGGGAGTGTCGCCGCTCCCGGGACGAGCGATAGCCCCAGCCCGCCGCTGCCCAGCAGCGTGTGCACCGACCCGCTGGTGGCGACCGCGCCCGACGCGTTGAGGTTCCCCGCGAGGCTGACCTCGGTGGTCGCCTCGGCGATGGTCAGGTCACCGACGGGCACGCTGATGCGCCCGAGCTCGCCGGGCTGGATGTTGAAGTTCTCGTCGACGCCGTAGCCGCGCACGAAGTCGCCGTCGATCGTGGTCAGGAAGTCTTCCCGGTCTGTCCGAAAGTTGCCGACGCGGGTAAACAACTGCTCGCCGCCCCGCTCGACGACGAAGAACCCGTCGCCCTCGATCGCCAGGTCGCGTGAGTCGCCCGTGCCGTTGAGCGAGCCGGGCGTCATGTTTCGCTGTGTGCCGCTGATCGTAACACCCTGGCCGAACTGCGTGGGGTTCGTGCCGCCGATCGAGCTGCCGGGCGAGGATCCTTCCGAGACCGTTCGCGAGAGCGCGTTGGCGAAGTTGATCCGCGACGACTTGAAGCCGTTGGTGTTGACGTTCGAGATGTTGTTGCCGATCACGTCGATGTTCCGGCTGCTCGCGTTGAGCCCGGAGAGACCGATGAACAGGCTGGTGGTCGATGCCATGAAACAGTTCCTTGGGTCGGCGGGCGTTTCAGGACGCCGGGATCACGACAACAGGCTCAGGCCCGGTCGCCGAGCAAGCGGAGAAGGTCCGGGTTCCGGATGTCGCTGGGCAGGGTGGCGGGGGTCGCCGCGGCCTCGGGCGGCGCAAACACGAACGCGTCGATCGAATCTTCCAGGCCCGACGATCGGTCGACCACACCCGTGATCTGCCTGCTCTGCACGTCGAGCCTGTAGGCCGAGCCGTCGAGCATCACGACCGCCTGCTCGGCGCCGTTGGACGCGGCGCGATCCGCCGCGACCGAGACGCGTTCGAGCTGGGCAGCGCTCAGTTCCACGCCCGACCGCGCCGCGACCGTCACCGGCAGCCCGCTTGGGGCCACGTCGCCCGATGCCCCTTGGGCGCGGCCGAGCAGATCGGCAAACGGCTGCCCGCTCGCGATCCCGGAGACCGCACGCCCGGCCAGGCGGGTCGCCCCAGCCGCTGCGCCGACGAGCCCGAGCACATCGAGCGGCGTGCCGGTCATGAGCCCGCCCCGCTGCCGGCGACATCCGCCGTGCCGAACACGCCGGTGACCGAGGTCAACGGCACGATCGATCCGTTGTCGAGCGTTACGCTCACACCGTCGCCGTTCTGCCCGACGCTCGCGACCGTGCGCTGCGTCGAGCCGTCGCCCGATGTGGTCACGTTCATCCCGATTAAGCCGGCGGCCGCGGTGAAGTCGGACCGGTCGGCGAGCTGCGCGAGCGTCTCGTTCAGCTCCGTGTCCGACTCGATCGAGCGGATCGTCGAGAGCTGTTCGAGCAGCGCGCTCGTATCGCTCGGCTCGAGCGGGTCCTGGTTGCCCAGCTCGGTCAGGATAATGCGGGTGAACTCGTCTGAATCGAGCGAGCCGAACCCACGGTCGACCGGCGCGAGCGCATCGGTCGACAGGGCGCCGGCGGTCGTGCCGGCGGAAACCGCGTCCATGGGATATCCCCACCCGGCGCACCGATGGCGCGGCGGTCATGGGCTCAGCCGAACGCCTCCGCGGCCCGGCTCTCGTGCGTCAGGCGATCGTGTCGAGGCGGATCCAGCCTCCGGCCGGTTCCCGCGGGCGTCCGTGCTCCGGCACCCCGTCGATCGTGTCCGTGGACGCTCCGTCGTCCGGGTCGGCATCCTGCCCTCGGCGGGTTCCACCGCCGCTGTCTTCGGCACCCGCTCCGCCGGTGCCGGTGTGCATCCCGCCGCGTTCGCCTCCGGCGCCGCCGCATTCTGCGTTCTCCGAGCCGCCGGCGCCGCCTGCGATGCTCGGTCGCGCTTCACCCTCGGCCGCCTCCCGCAGCCGAACCTCGAGGCGGTCCACCGTGACGCCCCGCTGTTCCAGTGATGCACGCAAACTCTCGATGCTCCTGCTGAGCAAGTCGCGTGCCGCGCTGTGCTCGGTCTCGATCACGCCGTCGACCCGGCCCGAGCGGACGCTCAGCGAGACCCGGACCTCCCCGAGCGCGTGCGGCGTCAGCCGCAGCGCGACCGACCCGCCGCCCTGGCGCAGCACATGCGCCAGCCCGCGCTGCACCTGCGCGGCCGGCTCGGCGTCCTGCGCGGCAGAGGCTGGCTTGGACGGCGCCGCCGCCTGGGGCTTCGCGCCCGGAGCGGTGCCCCGCTCGATACTGAAGACACCGCCGGCCGGCGCTTGACCGCCGCCCGGGCTCACGCCCGGGGCACCAGCCGCAGCAGCACCCGTGGCAGTGGCCGCCGATGCCGCCGACACACCCCGCAGCGTCGCGGCACCCGCCGGCGGTACGCCCGGCACCGCGTTCGGAGCGGTGCTCTGCGGGGTCGCTTCAGGGCTTGCTGCGGGAACAGCACGGGCCGAAGCACGCCCCGCAGCAGCGACATCGACCCCAGCGGGATCGGCCGCCGCCGACCCACGCCCAGAAGCCGACGACGATCCATCGTTCGAGGTTCCGCTCGCCTGCGGCTCGACCGGGGTTGGTCGTGCAGCGGCGTTCTTCGGTGCAAAACGTGGCTCTGTGACTTGAGGACCGGCTGATTCAGCCGCGGGCGGCTGCGTAGGCCGCTGCGCGAGCTGCTCGGCGGCCCGGCTCGCGGCATCAAGCCCCCGGCCGCGCAACCCCGGCGGGGGCGGCGACGACGCCAGCTCGCTCGCGGCGACCGCCGCGGCATCCTGATCCGCCCCGGCCAGCGATCGGATCGCATCCGACGACGCACCGGGGACCACCGTTGCCGAATCGAGCATCACCGCGAACAGATCGAGCGTCTGCCGCCCGAGCGCGTGGCGGACGCGATCGCCGTCCGTCCGGCGGGCGGCCTCGGAACCCGGCGCCGGGCGCTCCGGCGGGATCGTGGAAAAAACCGAGTTGGTCGTCATGCGGCTCAGGCCCCGTCGGACGCGGCCACCATGCCCCGCGTCCGCAGACGCTCAAGCAATTCCGCTGCCAGCACGGCGTCGTTCTTCTCGAACTCGCCAATCACCGCCGCCCGCTGCCGCGGCGGCAGGCTGTTGAGGTACGACACCGCGACCGGCGTGCCCTCAGGCTGCGTGTTGATCGTCTCGAGCACGACCGAATATGCCTGCTTCGGACGCATGCTCATCAGCGTCTGGAGCGCGGTCTGGAACTGCGCATCGCCCTCGATGCGCAGGATCTGCTCGCGCTGTGACTCGAACGCCTCGCGCTCAGCCACGAACAACTCGCGAGACTTGTCCAGCTCCGCCCGCTCGATCGACAACGCTCGGCGGAGGTCGTCCACCTCGCGCCGCATCCGCTGGATCGTCTGGCGGTCCGCCTCGCTCGACCGCAGCTTCCGGTCGATCTGCTGCTCGGCCGTAAGCGCGATGCTCGAGAGCGCCTGCTCCGCCGCGGCCGCTTCCTGCCGGGCCTGCTCCTCAGCGGCGGCCTCGTCACGGTCGCGCTGCGCCGTCGTCGGCCCGAACAGATCAAGAAACTCCGTCCAGCGCCGATCATCGAGCCGGCCCGACGCGATCACCCAGCCCACGCCCCCGACAAGCAGCAGCAGGTGAAGCGTGGCCAGCACCCCGATCGCACGCAGCATCGTCTTCATCCAGCCTCCCGGGCCCGGTCACGCCCCGGCTGACCGCCGCGGGCGTGACGCATCGTCGTCAGATCATCATCGGCGATCGCCTCGGCGTGCTGGATCCCGCGCCGGAAGGCATCGAGCCTGCGGTCGCGGAGCAGCTCCATCGCCCGCCTGGCCGCTGCGGCCTGAGCCAGCTCCTGCCGAGCCCGCTCGGCCTGCTTGAGCACCCCGGCAAGCTCGACCGCGAGCGCCTGGGCCCGAGCCCTGGCCGCCGCGAGCGCGACCGCCTGGCAGCGGAAGCTGTCCGAGGCCGCGCCGCCCCGACCCAGCGTGGCGAACGCGTCCCGCTCGGCCTCGATCGAACGCTGCTCGGCGGAGAGCGCCGCCTCGACTTCGATCCGCTGCCGCTCGACAGCCGCCGCCTTGTGCTGCGCCGAGCGCTCGGCCTGCTCGCGCTGGCGGAGCACCGGGTCCAGCTTGAATCTGAACCGCTTCATGCCGCGGGCACCTCGGCCGGTTCACCCGCACTCAGCCGCCGGAGCAGCTCGCCCGATTCCATCGACAGCTTCAGAAGCCGGTCCTGCGCCTCGCCGAACGCGGCGGACTCGCCCGCGCCCTGGCGGAGCAGGTCCATGATCCTCGGGTGGTACGCGACCGCGATGTCCGACTCCGGGTTCGAGCCCCGCGCGTACGCCCCGATCTGGACCAGCTCCTCGATCTCCGCGTAGGCACCCATGAGCCGCTTGACGTGATCCCGCGCGGCTTTGTGCGGGCCCTCGATCACCTGGTCCGCCACCCGGCTGATCGAAGCCAGAACATCGATCGCCGGGTAGTGCGCGCGCTCGGCGAGCTTTCGTGACAGGACGACATGCCCATCGAGGATGCCGCGGGCGGCGTCGGCGACCGGGTCGTCGAGGTCGTCGCCGTCGACCAGCACGGTGTACAGACCGGTGACCGATCCGCTCCCTTCCGCGGGCCCGGCGCGCTCCAGCAGCACCGGGAGCTGCGCGAACACGCTCGGTGTGTAGCCCTTTGTCGCCGGCGGCTCACCGACCGACAGCCCGACCTGCCGCTGCGCGTGCGCGAAGCGCGTGACCGAATCCATCATCAGCAGCACATCGCGGCCCATGTCTCGAAAGAGTTCGGAGACGGCGCACGCCAGCCAGGCCGCACGGATCCGCATCAGCGGCGGCTCGTCGCCCGTCGCGACGATAAGCACCGAGCGGGCGGCGCCCTCCGGCCCGAGCGAGTCCTCGATAAACTCGCGCACCTCGCGGCCGCGCTCGCCGATCAGCGCGATGACGTTGACCTCCGCCGAGCTCCGCTGCGCGATCGACCCGAGCAGCGTGCTCTTGCCGACGCCCGAGCCCGCGAAAATGCCGAGCCGCTGCCCCCGGCCCAGGGTGGTCATCAGGTCGATCGCCCGGATACCCGTGTGGATCGCGCGGTCGATCCGGCCGCGCTGCATCGCGCGGACCGGGAGCACGTCCAGCCGGCAGGGTCGCAGGTCCCCCACCGCGCCGCCGCCGTCGATCGGTCGGCCCAGCGCATCGATCACCCGGCCGAGCAGCCGCGGGCTGATCGGGGCGCTCGGGAACGGGCTCATCGCGGCAACACGGTCCCCAGCTCGGATGCCGCCGGCCGAGCCGAAGAGCATCACGACCGCCCTCGACCCGTCGAAGCCGACGACCTCGCCGTAAACAGACCCCGCCGCGCTCGGTGCGAGCTCGACCATCGAGCCGACCGGCACGGACAGCGCCTCGACGAGCACCGTCAGCCCGCGCAGCGACGCGACACGCCCGGCCACACGCATCGGCTGCGCCGACGCCACAAGCCCCAGCGCGCCGCGCAGGCTATCGCTGCCCCGCCCGCTCATGCGGCCAGGTCTCCGCGGCCCTCACGCGGCGCGGGGTGCTCAAGCTCTTCGGGTGCGGACGATTCGCATTCGCTCGGCAGCAGCAGCTCCGCCAGCCGATCGAGCTGCGTGCGCAGCGTGGCGTCGATCTCGCCGCCGCCGCCCGTACGCACCACGCAGGAGCCCTGGGCCAGCGAGGCGTCCTCGATCATCTCGGCGTGCTGCACGTTCGACGCCTGCTCCGCGATCCCCGGCAGGTGCGCCCGCACCAGCTCCGCGTCGCCCGGCGCGACGGCGATGGTCACCCGTGTCGGCGAGCCGACCTCGCGCAGCGCCGAAGCGAGCTGGTCGAGCACCACCGAACCGTCGGCATCGATCACGCGGTGGGTCACCCGCTCGGCCAGGCCGATCGCAAGCCGCAGCACATCGGCCTTGCACGCGACCAGCAGGTCATCTCGGTCGGCCGCGAACGCCCGCAGCGCCTCGGCCCAGGCGGCCTCGAGCGCAGCGAGCCGCGCGCCCTGGGCCTCAGCAGCCTCGGCGGCTCCGCGCTCCTCACCCGCGGCACGCCCCTCGCGGAGCCCCGCCTCATGCCCGGCCTTCCGCCCGACCGCTTCGGCGTCGGACAGCAGCCGTGCGCGCTCCGCCCGGGCCTCGGCCACGATCCGTTCCGCCTCGGCACGGGCCGTCGACAGGATCGCCTCGGCCTGCTTTGACAGGTCGGCCAGGTCCAGCACCACCGCGTTCTGCGCGAGCGTGCCCGCCGCGTCGCCCTTGATCAGTCCCACCGCCAAGCCTCCACCGCGTCGCTAGACGATCAGCTCCGAATCGCCGCCGCGGCCCTGGATGATGATCTCGCCCGCTTCTTCGAGCCTGCGGACGATGTCCACGATCCGCTGCTGCGCGCTCTCGACATCGCTGACCCGCACTGGGCCCATGAACTCCATGTCCTCGCGGATCATCTCGCCCGCCCGCTCCGACATGTTGCCCAGAATCTTGTTCTTGAGCTCCTCGCTCGCGGTCTTGAGCGCCAGCGAGAGCTCCTCGTTGTCCACTTCCTTGAGCACCGATTGGATGCCGCGGTCGTCGACCAGCAGCACGTCCTCGAAGACGAACATGAGCCGCCGGATCTGCTCGACCAGGTCCGGGTCCTCGACCTCGAGGCCCTCGAGGATCGCCTTCTCCGTCGAGCGGTCGGCGAGGTTGAGCACCTCGGCCACCGCCGGGATGCCGCCCATCTTTTCCGACGCCTGCCCGAGCATGTTGCTCAGCCGGCTCTCCAGACCCTTCTCGACCTCGCGAACGACCTGAGGGTTCGTCTGTTCCATGTTGGCGATCCGCTTGATCACCTCGATCTGCTTCTGCGAGGGAAGGCCGACCAGGATCTCGCTCGCCTTGTGATGCGGCAGGTGGCAGACGATCAGCGCGATCGTCTGCGGGTGCTCGTCCTGGATGAACGTCAGCAGGTTCTCGCTCTCGGCACGCTGCAGGAACGAGAAGGGCGTCTTCTGCACCTGCGTCTGGATCTGCTGCATCACCTTGGCGGCGACCTTGGGGTCCAGCGCTTCGGTCAGCAGCAGCCGCGCGTGGTCGAGGTTGCCTTCCGAGGCGTGCTGCATCGCCGTCGCGGTGTGATAGAACTCGCCGACGATCGCTCGGGTCAGCTCCGGCGGCACGCGGCCGAGCCCCGCCAGCTCACGCGTGACGATCTCCACCGTCTCGCCGTCCATCGACTTGAGCACCACCGAAGCCTGCTCCGGCGGCAACGCGACGAGCAGGATCGCCGCCTTGGTCAGGCCCTCAAGGTCATCCGGATTGGTCGGGAGCTTCTCGCCCGGTCGGCGTGGCATGGTGTCAGGACCTCAGCGGCGGGCGGGCTACGGCTCGGGATCGACCCAGCGGGACAGCAGCTTCGCCGCCGTCTGCGGGCTCTCCTCGACCAACGACTGCACTTCCTTCATCAGGTTCGCGGCATCGAGCTCTTCCTGGTTCAGCTCGATGCCGTCCAGCGGCGTGTCGGACTCGGCCGCCTCGCCGACGATGTCACCCGCGTTTTCCAGCGCCGGCGGTATGCCAACCAGTTCTTCCGCCGACGGCAGCTCGGCCGGCTTCGTCGCCTTCTTGACCATCACCAGCATCATCACGATCGCGACCGCGGCCAGCACGCCCAGCATCGCCCGCTCGATCATCGGTGCGCCGACGCCCAGCATCCCGCCCGCGCCGCCGACGCTCGCAAACCCGAGCGCCCCCCCGCCGCTGTCCGCGGCCAGCAGCATCGGCGGATCGACCGACATCAGCCCCACCGCCACCTGCCCGCTGCGGACCGGGTCGGCCGTCCCCGCCCGCATCGGCAAGTGCGGCTCAATGATCGAAGCGATCCTCGCCCGCTCCTGCTCGAACCGGGCCTCGATCGATGCCTCGTCCGGCTCGGGCGGCGGCTCGGCGCCCTCCTCGGCCGGCCCGGCCGAGAGCAGCGACGCAATGTACCCGCGAGGCACCTGCACGGAGACATTCAGCGCTGTCGCCATCCCGCGCGGGTCGACCGTGCTGGTCACCTCCGAACCGAACCTCGCCTCGGACCGGCTCCGAGCGTCCTCGGCGGTGAACGCCGCGTCGGGCCCCTCGGCGGTCTGGATGTCAGCGCCGGTGTTGGGTCGCACGCCCGCCTCGCCGCCATCCGAAGCATCGCGCTGCTCCTGCGCGTCGAGCGCGTCCTCGACAACGATCGCGACCGAGCCCTCACGCTCGTTGAGAAAAGCCTCGCGACGGCTCGTCACCCGCGTCACGTCGACCTGCGCCGTCACCGCCACCGACACACCCGGGATGTGAGACAGCAAGCCCAACACTTTCCGCTCGAACTCCCGCTCGACCTTCTGCTGGTGCTCAAGGTAGCTGGTCGCGAGCACCTGATCGTCGTCGGTCGGACGGAGGTGCCGTCCGGTCGAGGCATCGACCACCGAGACATTCTGAATCTGCAGCCCCGAGACCGCGCGGGCGACGAGCCGAGCGACCGCGTCGACCTGCGTCTGCCGCACCGCCCCGCCGTCCGAACTCGACACGCTGACCGAGGCCGTCGGCTGCCGGGCCGCCAGGCCGATACCGACCGGCTCGGGCACATCAAGAAAAACGCGGGCCTGCCGCAGCGATGGGAAGTTGGCGATCGTCCGCTCCAGCTCGCTCTGCAGCGCCATCTGGACCATCTGGCGGTTCATCTCCCGCGGGTTGGTCCACTTCATGTGCTCGCTGAGCGTGCCGAACAGGATCGCGCCGTCGTTGGGCAGCACGCCGCTCTCGGCCAGCATGCCGCGGGCCATGTCCGCCTGCCCGGGGGGCACGACCAGCCTGCCCGCGGGGTCCATGTCCGCGTCGATGCCGCTGCCGGCCAGCCGGGTCATCGCCCGCTGCTTCACATCGGCATCGGCGCCCGCGTAGATCTCTACCCGGTCCGGATCCGAGGCCCACAGGTTTACCAGCAGCAGCGCCATCACGAGGATGACCGCACCGGAGAGCACGAGCAATCTGGCCGTGGGCGTCAGCTTGCCGAGCTGCTCGCCGATCGACGCCAGTATCTGCCTGAGCCGTTCCACCGATCGGCCTCCGTGCCGCGGGCCGCGCGATCCTCGCGCCGCAGATCTTCAAAGCACACGATCCGCCCGGGCCACCGCGGCCCACGGAACCGTCCACGATCAGAGTCTCGGGAGTTTGATGTGTCCGGCTTGAATCACGGCACACACTGCGCCGAAGCGCAAGAATCGCCGCGCAGGTCCTGCGCTGCCGCAGCCGCCCGGCGTCCGACCGGCTCCGGTCAGACCCGCATCTGCTGCACCTCGCGGTACGCCTCGAACACCTTGTTGCGGACCTGCTGGAGCAGGCGGAAGGCGGTGTCGGCCTTGGCGGTCGCCAGCAGCACGCCCTCGACGTCGTCGCGGCGGCCGGTCTGCAGGTCCTCGATCGCCCGGGTCGCGTCTTCCTGGAGCTCGTTGACGCGGTCGATGTTCTGCATCAGCAGCTCGCGGAACGCGCCGTCATCCTTGCTCTGGGCGCGCTGCGGCGGGCTGAGAGGGTTCACCCCGCTGCTGCCCGAGACCAGACCGACACGATCGCTCATCGTTCATCAACCTCCGGGCGGCGCCCCGATCGCTCAGGCGATCAGCCGCAGACCCTGACTGACCATCGACTTGAGAGCCTCGGCAGCCGCAACGTTTGCTTCATACGCCCGGACCGCCTCCATCGCGTCGATCTGCTCGGTCGTCGTATCGATATTCGGCTCGCGGATGTACCCCTGCTCGTCGGCGAACGGGTTGTCGGGGCTGTACCGCAGGCGGAACGGGGCCGGGTCCAGGCCGATCTGCTTGACCTGCACGCCCAGCTCGCGGCCGCGCTCGGACCGGGCCGTCGGGTCGCCCGGCGCGAAAAACGCGATCCGACGCCTGTACGGGTTGTACTCGCCGTTGGCGTCCAGGATCGCGTTCTTGTTCGCGATGTTGGCCGAGGCGACCTCCAGCCGAGTCCGCTGGGCGATCATGCCGCTCGTCGAGATGTCAAGCCCGCCGTACATCGTGTGTTACTCCGGGTTTACACCCGCTCCGTGATAGCAGCCCGCATCGTGCCGCTGACGTTCCGCATCAGCTCGGTGGCGGTGCGGAACACGCCCTGGTTCTCCGCGATGTCCTGCATCAGCCGCTCGAGATCGCGGTTGTTCCGGTCGTGGGTCAGCACGCCGTGGCGGCCCGCCGCATCCGTCGGCTTCAGACGCATCGAGCCGCCCGGCCCGAAGCCGACCGTCCGGGTCGGCCGGAGCGTCAGGTCGCCGTGCTGGCCGCCGGTCCGCGCCCTGCGGTCATCGATCGCCCGGGAGAGCATTGCCTGGAAGCCGGCCACATCCGCGTCCTTCTGCTGGAAGTTCGGCGTCGAAACGTTCGCGACGTTGTGCGCCAGCATCCCCTGGCGGCGTGCCGAGAACTGGATCGTCGCCGCCAGCGAGGGCAGGGCACCGGCATTCGTTACATGATCGATCGCGGTCATCGGGCATGAGCCTCCGCCGGATACAGAGCAAGCCGCGGGCCAGCCGGGCCCGCTCCGCACAGGGCGCTCACAGCGTCTGCGGCACGAGCTGCTCCTGCTTCCACTTTTTAAGCTTCAGGCCCAGCGTCCGCACCCCGATGCCCAGGCTCTTGGCCGTCTTCTGGCGGTGCCCGTTGAACCGCGTGAGTGTCGTGACGATCGCCTCCCGCTCGATCTCTTCGAGGGTGACCGGCTTCTGCGCGAGCTCGCGCAGGTCGTGCCCGTTGCCGGCCGCCGATGCGCCAAGAGCCGTCACCTCGGCCACCGCCAGCCCGTTCGTCGCCGCATCGCGCGCGGTCGGGCCCATCGACTCGATGAACTCGCGCGTCACCGAAGGCGAGACGTGCATCGCCGGCGCCGGGTGCCCGCCGACCGGCACCCCCGCCCGCCCGAACGCGTCGGCCGGAGCGCCAAAGCCCGGTTCGCTCGCGGGCCGATCCCCCATCCCGCCGAACGGCGAGCCCGCCGCCTGCTCGGGCTCGTCGGCGCCCGGCATCCCGAGCCACGGCTCGATCAACGCCCCGTCGATCGGGCCGCCGCCGGACGCCTTGCCCAGCACCACCGCCCGCTCGCAGATGTTCTGCAGCTCCCGCACGTTGCCGGGCCACGGGTAGCGCCCGAGCGCCTCACGTACGCCGGCGGTCAGCTCCGGAGCGCTCGAGCCCTCGCGCTCGCTGATCGACCGGACGAACAGCTCGGCCAGCTCGACCGCGTCGCCCGCCCGCTCACGCAGCGGCGGCAGGTGTATCGGCAGCACGTTGAGCCGGAAGAACAGGTCCTGCCGGAACTCGCCACGCCCGACCGACCGCGGCAGATCCCGGTTGCTCGTCGCGACCACACGGACATCGACCCCGATCGTCGTGCTCGAACCCACGCGCTCGAAGCTCCGCTCCTGCAGAACGCGGAGCAGCTTGGCCTGCAGCGACGGCGGGATCTCGCTGACCTCATCGAGCAGCAGCGTGCCGCCATCGGCCAGCTCGAACCGCCCCTTGCGCAGCGTATCGGCTCCGGTAAACGCGCCCTTCTCGTGTCCGAACAGCTCCGATTCGAGCAAGGACTCGCTGAGCGCCGCGCAGTTCACCGCCAGGAACGGCCCGGCCGATCGCGAGCTCGCCTCGTGCACCGCCCGCGCGACCATCTCTTTGCCCGAGCCCGACTCGCCGACGACCATCACCGTGCCCTGGCTGTCGGCGACCGCCGCGACCTGCTCGCGGACACGCCGCATCGCCGACGACGAGCCGACAAGCCGAGCCACGCCCCGCCGGGCCCTCTCGCCCTGATCCGCCGACGCCGCACCAGCCGCGGCGCGGAGCACCGCGTTCTCCTTGACCAGCGACGCGTGCCGGCACGCCCGCTTGATCGCGATCACCAGCTCATCGCCCTTGAACGGCTTGGTCACGTAATCGAACGCGCCCAGCTTCATCGCCTCGACCGCCGTCTCGACCGTGCCGAACGCGGTCATCAGCAGCATCGGCAGCTCGTCGTCGATCTCGCGGACGCGGCCCAGGAGCTCGATGCCCGTCATCCCGGGCATCTTCAGATCGCTGACGATCACATCCGGACGCCGCGCGGCCACCGCCGAGAGCGCCGCCTCGCCGCCGTCGGCCGTCCGCACCGCGAAGCCCGCCCGTTCAAGCGTCGAGCCGACGCTGTCGCGCATCATCTCTTTGTCGTCAACCACCAAGACCGTCTTCATGCCGCGCTCCTCGGGCCGGAGTCCTTCCGCCCGCCTGCTGTTGTGTCGTTGTCGGCGGCCGCTGGCAGCCAGATCTCGAACGTCGCGCCGCCCGGGTCGTCGCCGCCGTCGCGCTGCGCCGCCGGCCGATTGCAAACGCGCACCTGCCCGCCATGGACATCCACGATCCGGTGCACGATCGCCAGCCCCAAGCCTGTCCCGGCCGCCCGCGTGGTAAAGAAAGGATTGAACATCCGCTCGACGACCTCGGGCGCCACGCCAGGCCCCGTGTCCTCGACCGAGACCACGGCCCACGCGCCGTTCCGCTCCGCGTGCCGCGTCCGCAGTGTCACCCGGCCCGAGCCCCCCACCGCGTCCGCCGCGTTGCGGATCACGTTGACCAGCGCCTGGTGCAGCATGCCGGGGTCGGCGTGCAGCGGCACATCGCCGACCAGCTCCAGCTCGACGCCCGCCAGGCTCGTGCCGCACGCCTCGACCGCGCGGCGCAGCGCGTCATCGCTCGAGACCATCGCCGCCTCGGGCCGCATCTCCCGGCTGAACGCCAGCACGTCGTTGACCACCGCGTCCAGCCCCTGCACCGAACGCAGGATCTTGCCCGCCACCTCGCGCTCGCCCGGCCGGTCGGCCAGGTCCGCGATCAGCATCTCCGCGTACAGCACGATCGAGCCGAGCGGGTTGCGCACCTCGTGTGAGATGCCCGCGGCCATTTCGCCCAGCGCCGCGAGCCGGCGCGAACGCTCCAGCTCGTCGTTGGCGCGACGCAGCTCGTCCTGCAGCCGCACGACCTCGCCCGTGAGCCGCTCGTGCGTCGACTGCAGCTTGGCGGTCACGTCGTTGAACGCCGCGAACAACGATTCGAGGTCGCCCGAGCCCGCCGGCGGCCGCACCATCGATGCTGCTGGTATCTCGTCCGTCGCGCCGCTCATGCCGAGCGGTCCTGGTACCGCGGGCCCTTGGTCGGCGCGGAGCCATAGGCGTTGACCGCGGCGTTCGACCGCGTCACGCCGCCGGCCAGATCGCGGACGGTGTTCCGCCGGGTTTCCATCGTCTGCCGGTCGGCCTCGTCGCGCTCGGCCACGCGGCGCATCATCGTTTCGAGCGAGCCGAGCATGCCACGAACCCGCTCGCGCTCGGCCTCGCCCAGCAACGCGATGTGCGATTCCCAGCTCGAGCGGAACGGCCCGAGCCGCGTCGAGACCCCCGCGATCTGTTCGATCACGGTCTGACGCTCACCGAGCACCCGCAGCAGCTCGTCGGTCGATTCGGCGCCGTCGGCTTCGATCAGCTCGTGCTGCCGCCCGCTCAGCTCGTCGAGCCGCCCGCACAGCGAGAGCTGTTCTGCGACAAGACCGATGATCGATTCGGCGGGCGCGCCCTCTGTTGCCGTCGCCTGTTCGGTCATCCTGACCCCTTCCCGCCGGGCTCCGCCCGGCTGTTGCCATCAATCCCGCCGCGTCAGCCCCCGGCCGACGCGTCCATGCCCGACGCCCGCAGCGACGCCAGCTCGAAGCTCGAATCGAGCCATCGCTCCCAGTCCGACCGGCTCATCGGCAGGGTCGGATCATCCCAGACATCTTCGGGCAGCCGCTCGTAGAACCGCCGCGCTTTCTCGCTCGCCGTAACCGCCTGCTCGAGCTGGCCCGACTCGATGTACGCGTTGAAGATCTGCACCAGCGCCACCAGCGAGGCCGGGTCGTCCTCGTACCGGTCCTTGGCGATCTGGTACGACCGGATCGCCCGCTCAAAGTCGCCCAGGTCAAACGCGCAGTCGCCGAGGTAAAAGTACGCGTTGCGCAGATAAACCTCGTCCATCGCGGTCCGCCGGCGCTCGTGCATCGCCTCGTACCCGTCCCGGGTCTGCCCGTAGAGCTCGATCGCACGCAGCAGGTGCGACGATCGCGTGTCCAGCAGCTCGCGCTCGACGCTCGGCGCGATCGCGCCCTCGCCGAGCGTCCGGTCGATCGCGGCCGATTCGAGCCGGTACGAATCGGCCAGCAAGAACCGGATCTTGTTCAGCGATCGCTCCGACTGCTCGCGGACGAGGGCCTCTTCGAGGTGCTCGATCGCCTGCGGGTGCCGGCCCTCATAATAATGGACCGTGCCCATCGCGGTCAGCGCCTGGCCGAAGGCATCGCCGTCGACACCGCCGGCCTCACCCCGCAGCACCGCGCCCAGCAGCTCGGCCGCCCGCTCGTCGTTCGACGGGTCCGGGTCCTCGAGGTAGACCTCCGCCAGCGGCACATAGCTGCGCACGCCCCAGGGCCCCACCGACCCGCTCCGCTCCGGGTCGAGCGCCTCGTCGAGCAAGGCTTCAAACTGCTCGGCCGCCAGCTCGTACTCGCCCGACGCCTGGTACGCCCGGGCCAGCCGGAAGCGGGCCGCGGCCACCCGCGGGTCGCTGTCGATCGTGCCCGCGAACTCGACGTAGGCCGCGATCGCTTCGCCCGTGTCGCCCCCGCGGTCGAACATCGATGCCGCGGTCCAGACGCTGTCGGCGTACGCACGGTCCTGGTCCGAGCCCGCGATCGCGTCGGCGTGCCGCCGCGCATAGTCGCCCGCACGGACGAACCAACGCTGCGCCTGCGCCCGCGTCGCCGGGTCGAGCTCGGCCAGCTCGACATAGCCGTCGGCCCCGACGCCCTCGTCCTCGTGCGACCCGGCGAGCTGCTCGGCCAATGCGCGATAGACCGTCGACTGCGCGAGCAACGCACGCGGATCGATCCCCGCATCGCGCACCACCGCCAGGTCCTCGGCCAGCTGCGCGTACTCGGCCGATTGCTCGTACGCGCCGCGCGCCATGTGCTCGTCGAACCGGGCCAGGATGCTCCGGCGGCCCTCGGCGATCGCCGCCGGCTCCCCGCCCTGCACCCGGACCTCGTCGACAAACCGGGCGTACACCCCCACCGCGTCCGCGTGCGACGCCACCGCAGGGTCGATCTCGGCAAGCACCGAGAGCACCTCACCGAGCGCCACCAGCGCCGGCAGGTACGACGGCGAGCTCGCGTGCGACGCGACCACCCGCTCGAACCGCAGCCGCGCCTCGTCGCTCTCGCCGGACTGTTCGAGCACACGGCCCTCGGCCAGCAGCGCCCGGGCGAACGCGTCGTCGCCCTCGCTGAGCAGGCTCGTCGCGCGGTCAAGCTGCTTCCTCGCGTCCGCGACCGACCCGCTCTCGGCATAGGCCTCGCCCAGCAGCAGCAAAAGCTCGCCGCGCCGGGTCGCGCTCGCGCCCTCCATCCGGGGCATCACGCGCAGCAGCCGGGCGATCGCCTCCTCGATGTACCCCTGGGCCATCCGAAGCTCGGTGCGGCGGGCGATGACCCAGGCCCCATCATCGACCGTCAGCAGCGGCTGCTCGCCGAACGAGACCAGCAGATCAGTCGCCAGATCCTCGCGCGGCGGCGAGGCGGCCAGCATCGCTGAAATCGAGCGCTTGTACAGCGACGCCCGAGCCGCCGCCGCGTCGTCTCCGATCGACCCGATCCGCTCGGCGACCTCGTCGTACTTGCCCATCGCCAGCATGGAGGAGACCTCCGTGGCCGCCTCCCGGTCTTCCATCTCGTGCCCGAGCCCGAGTGCCTTGTCGAACTCCTCGAGGATCTGCTCGTGGTTCGCCTCGACATCGATGCCCAGCTGCGTCTGCCCCGCCGCGATCGCCATCGCCCGCAGCGCGTGGAACGACCGGCGGATCTCCGGGGTGACCGAACCGTGCGAGAGCAGCGGCCGCGCCTCATCATTGAGCACCGCCAGCGCGAGCTCCGGCGCGCCTCGCTCGAGCTCGCCGCGGGCACGCTCGATTATGCCGGGCACATCCGGCGCCGGCCGGGAAAGCTGCACCATCACGATGCCCGTCAGCAGCAGCGCCGACGCCGCGCCCAGCGTCGGCACCTGCCACAGCTCACGCCAGCGACGCCGGCGCGGGCCGGTGCCCTCGCCGGTGTCGCCGGGCGACGCGTCATGCTCGGCTTGGTTGGGCTCTGCCGAAGTCACTGCGCCGGATCGCCCGCCCAGCGGGCCTCCATCGAAAACATGCACACCGATCACCGGCCGCGACACGGCCTCTCATATGGGTTATCGGGAGGTCGACCGCGCAATCTTGACCGATCCTGCGCGGGAATCGCGGCTCAGTTCTCGAGCGGATGAGCGACGAGCACCGCGGTGCGGGCCATCGCGTCGCCACGATGCCGCCCGTCGGGGTCGCTGAGCGCCAACGCCGCCGCGGGCGGCAGCAGCCATTTGACGATATTCCGAAGGATCGCCCCGCCCAGTGTCGGAGCCCGGAACACCCCTGGTTCCGGGGTGCCCTGCGGCCCAGTATCGACCCGGGCGACGAAGAGCCCCGTGGCCAGCTTGCCCAGACTGCGTCCCAGAATCGCCTCGCCAGCCGCGGAGTGGGCCGCCGTCAGACCAAGCGTCAGCACCAGAGGCAGCACCGAGAACTGGCCGGTCAGCGGCATCGTCAGCGGGCCGAACGCCTCGAGCACCGTGACCCCCGTCAGCCGCGAGGCGATCAGCACCCCCAGCGTCAGGTCAAGCACCGTGGCCAGCAGACGCCGACCGCCCGGTGCGAGCGATGTCCCCGGCGGCAGCATGATCACCTCGCCCGACGGCATCGGACGCAACACCACGACCAGCATCACCGCCATCATCAGAAACAGCAGCAGCGCCAGGATCCTGAACTCCGACTGCGAGACCGGGGCCGCGCCGCGGCCGTCGCCCTCGAACAGCACCCGCCCCGTGACCAAGCTCAGCTCGGCGATACGGCTGATCGGCAGGTTCGCCCCGGGCGTGGGCAGGCCGGAACCCAGCTCATCCGTTTCCCGGCTGTCGCTCCAGACCGCCACCAGTCGGCCCGTCGTGCCGATCACCGCAAAACCGGCCCGCTCCGGCGCCGCCAACTCGGCAAGCGGCACCCGCCCCCGCGTCGACACCAATGAAACGGCCGTCGCCTCAGGCCCGGCAGGCTCGCGGACGACCACCTCGCCCCGCCACAGGCCCACGATCCGAGCCGCCGACGGAAGCCCGGCCACCCGCGATTCCCATTCGACCCGGACCGACCCGCTCTCGCCCGACGGCTCGAATCGCGTCAGGCGGACGGCATCGCCGACCACCTCAACCACGGCCAGTCCAAACTCATCCGCGAACAGGGCCTGGCGCGTCGGCTCACCGTCGGGAGCGTTCGGCAGCTCGACCACCTGGACCCAGCCGCGGCGATCCAGCCGCCACAGCCGCCTCACGCCGTTGTCGTCCCGCTCCAGAACGTGCAGCCTGCCGTCCAACGCGGCGACGCCGAGCAGCTCGCCGCCGGCTTCGAACGCCGGCAGGATCCGCAGCCGCCGATCCGGGAGATACTGCCACAGGTCGCGGTAGCCGCGGGGCTCGGCCCGGAGCTGGCCGACGCTCCATCGGCCCGAGTCCTCGTCTTTGGTCATGGCGAAAACGGCGTTGCCGCTGGCTGCGAGCCAGCCGGGGGCCTCGCCGAGCCTCGCCGCCGCCGCCAGCCGGCCGTCGGGCGCGGGCAGCGCGACGCCGTCGCCCAGCCGCGGCGGCACATGCCGCAGCAACGCGCCACCGACACGAAGACCGGGCGCTCGATTGGTGTCCTCCTCGTCGCCGTCGTCTGGCTCGGGCACAGGCACAACCACCCAGGCGTGGCCCGCCCCGTCCGCCGACCCGCTGCCGACCGCACCGCGTGTCTCGTCGAGCTGGCCTGCCGAGCGTGCGCAGCACAACGCGGCCAGCACACACATCACCAGCATCATCGCCGGACGCGTCATGACGCCGGCCCCCCGGCCCCCTCGCGGATCACCCGAACGTCCTCGACCCGGAACCGCTCGAGGAGCTGGTCGAGATCAAAAACCACCGGCCGCGGCCGACGCGGGCTCAGCTCCGCGTCGCGGAGCGTCAGCTCGATCGTTGCCTCCGCCGCCGGCACCTCGATGATCGCCGAGCCGGCCATCCGCGGCTCCACCGCCGCCCCGAGCCGGTTCAGCACCCGGCCGTGGTCGCCCAGCCGCGCCACGCAGACCGGCTCGCCCGCGGCCGTCAGGATCTCCACCGCCATCGGGTCGCCGGTGAAGACGTCGACGTGCACCCGCCATCGGCGGTCGGCGTCCTCGAACCCGACCGCGGCCGTCCGCGACGTGTCCAGCCCGTCAAGCCGTGTCCACGACACACCCACCACCCGCGGCAACCCCACCGAACCCGGCTCGGGCCACGGCACCGCGTCCAGCCCCAGCAGCAGGTCCCGCGGCAGGATCGGCACGCCGAGCACATCCACCGACGCCGCGGCCGCCGAGCCGGCCTCCCCGACCAACGCCCGCCGGGCCTCGATCAGCTCGATCCACCAGAACCGCGTGCCGTCCGACCCGAGGATCAGACCGGGCTCGCCCAGCTTGCCGACAAACAGCGCCACCGAGCCCGGACGGATGAACTGCAGGTGCCCCTCGCCCTGGTCGCGCCGCCGCTCGCCCTCTGCATCGACGTACCGCAGCGCCACAATCGCCCGGGCCCAGTAGCGGTCGAGCGTGCCGATCCGCCGGTTGGCCTTGGCGTACAGGGCGTCGTAGCCCGGCAGCTCGACGGCCGGCCCGTTCGCCTCGGCCCCCGATCCGCCCGCGGACCGGCAGCCGGAGCATCCGAGCAGCACGATCAGCACGGCCGCGGCCAGCGCGGTGCGGCTAGCGGCCATCGTCGCCGTCCATCAGTGTCGCGACCTGCTCGGCGAGGTCCGCCAGCGCCGCCTCGTCCAGCTCGCCCGCCGCCTGCGGGTCGTGCACAACCATCGGCGCTTCCTCCTCGGCCGAGCCCCGAACCCGCACCAGCAGCGCGTGGTCCTGCGTGCCGATGTACTCCAGCCGCCGCTTCCGCATGAGCTGCAACGCCAGCACGTAGCGGAACGCCCGCCGCCGGGGGTCGTCGGTGCCCTCGAGCTGCTCGAACAGGTCCATCAGCCCATCGGGCGAGATCAGCGGGTCCTGCTTGACGCCCGGCTCGGGCGCGCTGGCGTGCCAGACCGCGAAGACCGTTCGCGACCCGTCCGGGCGGGCCCCAGAGGACCACGCCGCATCGGTGTAATCCAGACGATCGAAACGGTCGGCGTCCGCCTCCGACTCGGCCGACGGCTCGAGCAGCACCACCACGATCGGCTCGCCCGGCTCGAACGACCGGCCGGTCGAGGCGCACCGGAGGGTCGAACGGGGGATCGAAAACGCGGCGGCGGTGCTCATGGGCAGGACTCTAGTCGCTCGGCGGCGACGCCCTCACTTGCAGGTCAGCTGGAAGAACCGCTGCGCCGACCCATTGGGCCCGACGGCGAAGCTCTTGGTCATCCCGCACGCCGGGCACCGGGCGACGTACATCGGCTGATCCGGCCGGCGGTACACCCGGACATAGTGGTTCGCGCACTCGAAGTAAATCCGGAGGTAGGGCCGGCCGCTCTCACGCCCGGCTGAGGCTGATTGCATGGGGGTGCTATCGGCGTGCCCGCCCGCGTCGAGTTCAATATAGACTGCGGCCGTGCCCGCGCAGCTGACCATCCTGCCGGACCCGCCCGCGCCGCCCACGCCCATCGGCCTGATCGCCGCCGGCGGGCGACTGCCCGCCCTCGTCGCCGAGGGCCTCCGCGAGCAGGGCCACCCGGTCCACGGCCTGGGCCTTTCGGGCCAGTACGAGCCCGATCTGCCGATGCTCTGCGACTCGTTCCGGGGCGTCGGGCTCTTCCGGGTCGGCACCTGGGGCTCGCTGCTCAAGAAGATCGGCGTCCGCCACGCGATCATGGTCGGTAAGGTCGACAAGGCCAAGCTCATGCACGACCCGCTCAAGCTCATGCGGCACGTGCCCGACCTCCGTACCCTCCGGGTGTGGTACCGCGACCTCCGGCACGACCGCCGGTCGCACGCGGTGCTCAAAGCCATCGCCGACGAGCTCGACCGAAGCGGAGTCAGCCTGATCGATTCGACCGCCTCCATCCCCGACCAACTCGCCACCAGCGGCGTGATGACCCGCCGCAAGCCCTCCGCCGAGCAGCAGGCGGACATCGAGTTTGTCTGGCCGCTGCTCACCGAGACGCTGCGGCTCGACATCGGCCAGGCCCTGGCCGTCCGCGACCGGGACGTGATCGCCGTCGAGGCCGTCGAGGGCACCGATCGGATGATCCAGCGGACCGCCGACCTCTGCCGCGGCAGGCCATGGACGCTCTGCAAGGGCGCCCGCGTCGGCCATGACCGGCGGTCCGATGTCCCCACCGTCGGCATCGACACCGTCAAGCGATTGCACGAGGCCGGCGGACGCTGCCTGGCCCTCGCCGCCGGCGACGTGATCATGCTCGACAAGCCCTACATGCTCGGCCTCGCCGACGAGATGGGCGTCGCGGTCCTCGGCGTGCCGATCGGGCCGTCCCGAACCAGCCGCAGCCGCGACGACCGGGACCCGGCTTGACCGCGGACCACTCCTACGCCAGCCGCGGCGGGCTCAAACTCGCCCACGCGCTCGACCGCTTCGACCTCGATGTCGCCGGGCTCGCCGGCGCCGATCTGGGCTGCTCGACCGGCGGGTTCACCGACTGCCTCCTCCAACGAGGCGCGGCCCACGTCGTCTGCGTCGATACCGCCTACGGCGAGCTGGCTTGGAAGCTCAGGCAGGACGAACGAACGACTGTCCTCGAACGCACCAACGCGCTGCACGCCGAGCCGGTGCGCACCGTCGATCTCGTCGTGATCGACATCGGATGGACTCCGCAGCGGCTCGCGCTGCCCGCGGCCGCGGCGTGGCTCGCACCGGGCGGGAGGGTCATCTCGCTTATCAAGCCGCACTACGAGCTGTCCGACGAAGAAAAAGCCATCCGGGGCGACGCGGGCGTGCTCGACGACGAGCTCGCAAAGGCCGTCACCGACCGGGTCATTGCCGGTCTGCCCGGGATGGGCTTCCGATCGCTCGGGCTGACCAAGTCGCCGATCGTCGGCGGCGCGACACGCAGCAAACGCAAGAGCCGAGGCAACGCCGAGTGGCTCGCGCTCGTTGAGCCGATAGCCTTGCACGAGCCGACACAGCCGCCCACGCCGGGCGAGTAACGCGCAGCGTGGGCGGCGAGGAGAACGCGGATGATCCGGGCCTGAGCCCGACCGCCGGCTAGCAGCCGCGGCGATGCCGCCAGTGCCGGAAGCGGCGGTCGTGCCATTTCCGGTCGTGCCAGCGGTGGAAACCGCGGCGGTGCACATCCCGGCGGAACCTTCGCCGGTCGTGGCCCCGCCAATGGCCACCCCGGTGGAAACGGTGTGGCTGGATCACGGTCGTGTACCCGTCGCACCAGACCTTGAACCGGTAGCCGCGGGCGATCACGCGTACCCGGTGGTGCCGGCCCTTGACGATCACGCACCCGTCGCGGACCCACGCGTCGAAGCCGTCGCACCGCAGCGCCTCGGCCAGCGGCCGGGCGAGCGACTCGCCGAAGCGAAAGTCGACCCGCGACCGCCCGATCGTGACCCAGCCCCGGTCGAGCCGGCACGCGCACCGGCGCGTCCGGCAGAGGCGGCAGCGGTCCGCATGCCCCCCACCGCCGCGGTCCGCGGACCTTGCCCCGGTCCTCTCCCCGGCCCGGTCCCCGGCCCTGTCGAGCGCTCCGGCCGCATGGGCACCTAATGCCGGAACCGACAAAGCGGCCGCGAGCAGACATCGGGCAAGCGCCCGGCCGCAGGCTGTTGTGGGCATCGTTCGCATCGGACACCTCCTTCTGATTCCTTGTTGCCAGAGCATCGAGCGGGCCGATCGACGCCGACCGGGCCAGAACGCTCACGCTCCCGAGCTTCGAGCCGTCCATCCGCGGCTCCGGGCCGGAATCCGCCCCGAGCGGCCCATGGTGACACGCAGCAGCCCGAATCCCAAAAAAAGTTAGTCGACGGAAACTTTTTGCCCGTCCCGTCGTCTTTCTTGTCAGGGGCGTCCCCGGCTCGCCGGATCGCTCAAACGGAGCAGCACCCGCCGCTCCACACAGGAGGCCGCAGCCATGCACGCCGACAACATCGCCAGCTCATTCGTCACCACGGACGACCCCAACCGGCTCAGCCCGATCGAAGGCAGCCTGATGGACGCCTGCAATCTGGCTCACCTGGCGCGAGCCGAGGGCAACACCGCGGCGCTCGCGGACATCCGATGTGGCATCGCCGAGCTGCTCGCCCGCTACGACGCGAGCGACGGCGACGGCCACCCGCACCCGACCTGGGCCCGGCCCAACCAGCGCGCCATGACACAGTCGGCGCTCGGCGATGTGGAGGCCGCGATCAATACCGAGATCGTCGCGCTCCGCTATGCCGATACGCCGCGGCGTATCGAGGTCAGCGCCGGCAACATCGCCGACCGCCTGCTCCGGATCGGCCGACCCGACGAAGCCGTGCAGTACGTGATCCAGGCGTGGGAAGCGGCGCCGACCAGCGTGCCCGTGATGATCACCGCGGCGCGGGCGTTCTACCGAGCCGGCCAGCCGGCCGAGGCCCAGGCCGTTTTCGCCGAACTCGCCGAGCTTGCGCCGCTGCTCGGCCCGGATTCAGACCTGGCCGCGACGCTCCGGCACGAGCACGACCTGAGTGAAATGGCCGACGACCTGCCGGCCCTGCGTGATCTGTTCGACTGGCTCGACACGCTGGAGGCCCAGTCATGAACGGGCCCGAGACGACCTTTGAGCGCGACTTCTGGGCGCTCTACGAACCCGATCTCCGCCAGCATCTGGAGCGGGCCTGCTCCGCGCACCTCCGCCGCGTCGGCGGCCCGGTCGACCCCGACGACATGGTCTCGTGGGCCGCGCAGCGTGTCTGGAAGATGCTGCGAGATCGGCCGAACCAGATCATCGAAGACGGCGTGACCGCCGAGCAGGCCGCCGAGCGAGTGAAGACGGCCGCCCCGCTGCTCGCCCGGTGGGCGTACCTGGCCCACATCCGGAAAGAAGCCCGGCACGCCGAGCGCGAGCGGGCGTCCGAGGACCTCGAGGCCGTCCGTCGTCTGTCGGCGGTCCGCGCCGAGCCGGGCGCGTTCGAGCGGAAGCAGGGCGTGGCCGACGCGCTCGCCGCGGTCCGCGCCCGGGCGAGCGCACAGCTCCGCGGCCGGCTGGCCGCGACCTGGCCCGCGGCCGACGAGCGGGCACGGATCCAGTCCGCGCTCGATGCCCAACGCGACGAAGACGACGACCTCCGCGACCGAGTCAATTCAGGTGATCTGAAGGAGAACACCGTGCACCAGATGCGTTCCCGCAGCCTGAAAGCCGCCCGCGATCTGTTCCGCGACGCCGGCCGCTTCCTGCCGCTGATCGCCGTGGCCGCGTTCGTCGCTGCCGCCTTCGCCGGCTCGGCGATGGCCAACGACGACGACGGCGGTGAGCAGACCGGCGGCAAGTCGAAGCATGTCGCTCAACGCTGACAGGCGTTCAGCCCGGCTTCCACCCCGACTCGGGCTGCTTCGAGAGCATCCCCCAGAGATGCTCCGTCAACGCCTCGAGCCCCTGCCGCGCAGCAGACGAGATCACCAGGACCTCCTCGTCGCGGCCAAGCTGCAGGCCTATCCGCAGATCGCGGACGATCTCGTCCCGCTGCTCGTCGGTGACCAGATCGGCCTTGGAGACCACGATCACCTCGGGCTTCTCGGCGAGCACGGGCGAGTAGGCCGCCAGCTCCTCGCGGATCGTCCTGTAGACA
Source organism: Planctomycetota bacterium (assembly GCA_039179915.1). Taxonomy (GTDB): domain Bacteria; phylum Planctomycetota; class Phycisphaerae; order Phycisphaerales; family UBA1924; genus JANQQZ01. The sequence goes on from JBCDEF010000001.1 coordinate 46,265, forward strand.
TCGATCGGTTTGGAGCCGTCTTCCGGCATCGCTTCGAGCAGGTGGACGATCGCGCGGGTCCGTTCGACGTGCCGCAGGAACTCGTGCCCGAGCCCGTGGCCCTCGGCGGCGCCCTCGATCAGCCCTGGGATGTCGGCCAAAACCAGCCGCCGAGCGCCGTCGAGCTCGCAGATGCCCAGCTGCGGGCCGAGCGTGGTAAACGGATAGTCCGCGACTTTTGGGTTCGCGCGCGTGAGCGCGCTCAGCAGCGTCGATTTGCCGGCGTTGGGTTTGCCGACGAGGCCGATGTCGGCAATGAGCTTCAACTCGAGCCGCAGCGTCCGCTTCTGGCCGGGCTCGCCGGGCGTGGCCTGCCGCGGGGCCTGGTTCGTGCTGCTCTTGAAGTGCTCGTTGCCCAGGCCGCCCCGCCCGCCGTGCGCGACGATAAACGTATCGCCCGGGCCCAGGTCGGTCAGCAGCTCGTCTGTGTCGGCGTCGTAGACCAGCGTGCCGGGCGGCATGAGGATCGTCAGATCGCCCGACGACGCCCCGTGTTTCGAGCTGGAGTCGCCCGGCTTGCCGTGGTCGGCCCGCCAGTGGTGCTTGCCCCGGAACTCGTAGAGCGTGTTGATGTTGGGGTCGGCGACGAGGAGGACGCTGCCGCCGTCGCCGCCGTCCCCGCCGTCGGGCCCGCCCTTGGGCTGGTACTTGGCGCGATAAAACGACACGCGGCCGTCGCCGCCGTTGCCCGCCGAGACGAAGATTTCTGCGCGATCGACGAACACGCCGGCAGGGTAGCGTGCCGGCGGCGGCCGCTATCGGTCAGGCGGCCTTGGTGAACCGGCCCTTGCAGTAGTCGTGGAGCAGGCGGTCCTTGTCGCCCGCGCGGGCGAAGCGGGTGAACGCGGCCGCCATCCGCGCCGGGCCCAGGCCGTCCTCGCCCGTCAGCCAGACCACGTTGGCGAACGCGAAGACACTCCGGCCCGGTCCGACCAGGATCGGCGTGCCGTCGGGGTTGGGCGGCAGGTCGATCTGCAGCACCACCGGCGTGCCCGGGGCGATCGGCTCATCCAGCTCGAACGAGACCCCGCCCTCGCTGATGTCCCAGCAGTGGCCCTCCTCCGCGAAGTCGTCCTCGTCAAGCCGGCGGACCGCGACGCGGTGGTACATCGGGTCGAGGGCGAACCTGGGCGATCGGCGGCGTTCGTTGTGCTGGGCGGCTGAAGCCATGGCAGTGTCTCCGATGGGGTGGCCGCGGTTCCCATAACCGCGCAGCGGAGATATCGGCCCCCATGGGGAGCAACCTGAGACCGCGACCGGCACACAACCCGGAAACTCAGCCCTCGGCCGGATCGTGCGCAAAAAGATCGAGATTGAGCCCATCGATCTTCACGCCCAGCTCGCGCTCGATTTCGGCCAGGTCCGCCGGTCGGATCGCCGACAGCAGGCGGTCGCCTAAGGCGCCGGGCACATCGATCACCCGGCCGTCGGCCATATGGATGTGGATGTGGTCGCTCACGTCCGCGTCGTAGCGCGCAACGCCGTCGCTCGGGATCTTGCGGCAGAGCCCGACCTCGGCAAACACCTCAAGCGTGTTGTACACCGTCGCCAGGCTCAGACCCCGCTGGAGATGCCGGACCTCGCAGAACAGCTCATCCGCGGACGGGTGGCGGGTGCTCGCGGCAAGCGCCGCGTAGAGCCGCTCTCGCTGCTGCGTCACGCGGAGCCCCCGCGACCGCAGCAGGCCGCGGATCGCGTCGCTGGGCATCGCGCCCGTGGTGTCACAGCTGGGTGTGTTCGGCTCCATCGCACAAATAGTAGTGTTCGGGGTGGTCAATGCCAACCCCAGGATCGGGAACGCGTTACCACTCCGAAACTGGTAGCGGCGGCGAGCCGACGGCCGTCGGCCGGTCCAGCCGCATCTTCTTGTGCGGGATGCCGGCTTCCTGGAACGTCTCCGAATCGGTCCGCCAGCCGAGTTTTTCGTAGAACGGGATCGCGTCGAGCTGGGCGTGGCAGAACAGGCCCTCGAGCCCCAGCTCGGTGAAGGCGTGCGTTTCGGCCTCGATCACCAGCCGCTTGCCGATCCCCTCGCCCTGCCGCTGGGGGTGGACGGCCATCTGCATCAGCTTGCCCCGGCCCGGCTCGTCGGTCTCTGAGATCAGCAGTGCGCTGCCCACGACCCGCGGCCCGCCCGGGGTCTCCATGGCAGCAACAAAATGCACGCCCCGCTCCTCGACACCCGGGTAGCCGGCCTTGAACCGCGCCATGTCGTACCCGATCGGGCGCAGCAGCACCAGCTCGCGGAGCTCGCAGGCGCCGGGATAGAGCGGGCTGTCGGGCGAGATCTGGCGGTACTCGATCACGGCTCGGGCTCTCGGTTTCGGGGCCGCGTTCGGAACGGGCCCGCTTCTCGGACGAATCGGTCTGTCGGGCTTCAGCCCGCGTTCCGGGCGTCCGATAGGCGAGCTTACCCCGCCGAGACGCGTCGGAACGCGTGCCGGCCCGGGGCGAAACGCTCGGCCCGGTGCGTCAGAAGACGCCGACGGCTTCGGAGCCGACCATGGCCGCCACTCGACCGATCTGCACCGACTGCGGCTACCCGGCCGGCGGTCTGGAATCCTCCACCTGCCCGGAATGCGGCGAGCAACCTTCCCAGACCCGCCCCGCCGCTGTTGAATTCTTCACGAGGCCCCGTCGGCTGCTGCTCGACCGGCTCTGGCGGCCCGAGACCGGGCACTGGGAGCGGGCGCTGCTGAACGTCTCGATCGCCGCCGTGCTGGCCGCGACGGCGATGGTCTGGCTCTGGCTGATCGACCCGATCCGCGGCGCACTGGGCAAGCCGGTCCAGGCCGCCGCGATCCTGTTCCACCTGGTGTTCGTCATCGCGGCGGGGCTGACGGTCCTCGGCGGGCTGCTGATCGCGGTGGAGCGCGGCGCCCTGCTGATCGCCGGCCGCGTGATGCACGTGACGCGTGCGGGGCTGCTGGCCTCACGGATCACGTCCGTCTCGACCGGCGGGCTGGTGGTCGGCGCGGCGGCCGTACTCGCCATCGTGGCGTTCGTCCAGGCGACGGGTCTCAGCGGCGCCGTCGCCGATGCCCTCCCGCTTGGGGGTGTGCTGACCGGGCTGCTCTCCTGGCTCCGGGCCGCCGCCGCGGGCCTCTGGACTGCCGGGATGCTGCGCGACGCCGGCTGGTGAATCATCCGGCGTGCCTGCCGACCGACCCGATCTCGACTCGATCCTCTGCGGCCGGTGCGGCTACCCGCTCGACGAGGTGCTCGGCGAACCGGCATGCCCCGAGTGCGGCAGACTCATCTCCGAATCGATTCCCGCGTACCGCACCGGATCACCCTGGCAACGGCACCCGGGGGTCGCCGGCTGGCTGGCGACCGCCGCGGCGATGGTGCGCTGGCAGCATCTGTTCGACCGTGTCACGCCGCGGCCGGAGCGTCGGCTGCTGGCTTTGAATCTTGTGCTCGCCGGCACGTTGGTCGCCATGGGCTATCTCGTGCCGGACGTTCAGCGAGCCGGCGCACTGCCGGGACCCGGGTGGGGCGGCGTGCTCGGGGCGTTTTTGCTCCTGCTGCCGATCGCAGTCACCGGGCTCTGGATGCTCACCGCCATCGAGGCGGCCGGACTTCGGTTCTTCGGCGATCGCCGGGGCGGGCGGGTGACCAGACCGATCGCCCAGGTGGTTGTTGCGCACGCCTCGTTCGGCTGGGTGGTCGCGGGGGCGCTGTCGCTGGTCGGCGGCTGGCTGGGCCAGACCGTCTTGTATGTCCCGGTGGACCGTGTCACCGGTGGCTGGCTAATCGATGTGCTCCGGCCGCACGTGCTCGTCGGCGGACTCGGGTTCTTCCTCGGGCTGGTGATTTTCGAGACCCTGAGCTATCTCGGCCTGACGCGGTGCCGGTTTGCGAATCCCGAACACCAGAAAACCGAACCTAGTGTTGACCACAATGTTTGAACGACGCCCCACACGACAGATCAGCCTCGGCAACGAGCGGACGGGCATCGTCCGCGTGGGCGGCGGGCTGCCCGATGCCGACGGCAACCCGACCGAGCCCGCGCCGGTCTCGGTCCAGACCATGACCGCCGGCTATACCTACGAGATCGACTCGTGCGTGGCGGAGATCAACCGGCTCGCGGCGGCCGGAGCGGACGTGGTCCGCGTGGCCGTGCCCGAAAAGAAAGACACCGCGGCCCTGCCCGAGATTCTGGCGCAGACCTCGGTCCCGATCGTCGCGGATGTGCACTTCCACTTCCAGCGTGCGCTCGAGGCCGTCGAAGCCGGCGTGCACAAGATCCGGCTGAACCCGGGCAACATCAGCGACCGCGAGCAGGTCAACGCCGTCATCGACGCGTGCAAGGACGCGGGCATCCCGATCCGCGTGGGCGTCAACGAGGGCTCGATCATCGAGCGCAAGGACAAGCAGAAACGCAAGGAAGAGCTCGGCAGCTTCTTCGAGAAATCCAAGCTCGGCGGCAAGCACGCCCACCTGCTCGCGCTGATCATCGCCAAGCTCGAAGAATACATGGAGATCTTCGAAGAGCGCGACTTCCGCGACGTCGCGATCAGCTGCAAGTCGATGGACGCCGCGTTCACCGTGGCCGCCTACCGGGAAGTCAGCAAGCGGTTCGACCACCCGCTGCACCTGGGCGTGACCCACGCGGGCCCGAAAGAGACCGGCTGCATCCGCTCGATCGCGGCGCTCTCGGGCCTGCTCACCCAGGGTATCGGCGACACGGTCCGGATCAGCTACGCCAACGACCCGGTCTACGAAGTCGAGGACGGGCTGGAACTGGTCTACTCGCTGGGCCTCCGCGAACGCAAGGGCGCGGAGCTGATCGCCTGCCCGACGTGCGGGCGGATCCAGGTCGACCTGTTCACGCTGGTGCAGGACGTGCGGAAGAAGCTCGAGAGCGAGATCACGGTGCCGATGAAGGTCGCGGTGATGGGCTGCGTGGTCAACGGGCCGGGCGAGGCCGAGGGCGCCGATGTCGCGGTCTTTGCGGGCAACAAGCGCGGCATCATCTATGTGCAGGGCGAAAAGGTCGCCAACATCCCCGAGGAAGAGATCCTTGACCGGCTGCTGGCCGAGTGCCAAGCGTTCCAACGCGAGGTGCTCGAGGGCCGGGTCACGCTGGGCGAAAAGCGTGTCGAGATCGTGCCGCCGGACCCGATCGGCGAGCTCGGCTCAGGGATCGACAGGATCGCGCGGGGCGAGGTGGACTCGCCCACGCGGCTGACGGTGGGCGAATCCTGAAAGCCGCCGGCCCGGCGCCCGAATCACGACGATGAGAACACCATGACCAGAGACGCCGCGCCAGCCGACCGTCCTCGATTCGGACCGCGTTTCCGGAAGCTCACCATGATCGCCACGCTCTCTGCCACCTTCGCCGCCGCCGCCGGCTGCCTCGCGCGCAGCGGGCCGACGGAATCGTTCGAGATCACCGCGGCGGAGGCCCGACAGGACCGCACCCGCATGCGGGCCGCGCCGGTCGCCCTCGACCGACCCGTCGTCGTGCTCGCCGGCTACCGCGCCTTCCCGACGCTCGCCTACCAGGTCGTCTGGCGGCTTGCACCGATGACCAGCGGGAGCCAGGACGACTTCCTGCCGATCTCGTACACCTTCCAGACCGACATCGAGAAGATCGCCGCCGAGGCTATCCGGCAGATCGACGAACGCTGGCCCAGCGACGACCCGGACCGGACGATCGAAGTCGACGTCGTGGGCGTCTCGATGGGCGGGCTCGTCGCGCGGACCGCGGCGCTGCCGATGGGTGAGCTGCCCGGCGGCGAGGAGATCCGCACCAAGCGGCTTCGCATCAACACGCTCTACAGCATGGGCTCGCCGCACATGGGCGCCAAGCTGGCCAACGTGATCGCGCCCGACAGCGCCGCCCGCAACATGAAGCCTGGCTCGGCGTTCATCAAATCGCTCAACGGCGCGCTCCCCGAGCGTGACTACGCGATCGTGCCGTACGCCGTGCTCAACGACAACTGGGTGGGCGCGACCAATTCCGCGCCGCCCGGCTTCGACCCGATCTGGACGCCCGGCACCCACGCCTTCAGCCATTTCATGATCACGCGTGACGAGCGGATCATGGCCGACACCGCCCGCCGGCTCCGCGGCGAGGACCCGATCGGCACGCCGTCGCCCGCGCCGCGGGACTGACCCACGCCCGCTGAATCCGGCCTGCGCCTAATCGACAGAGAGCATCCGCCGAGCGACCCGCGTCGCCCGCGCCCGCTCCGACGGATGCCCGTTCCGCGTGGCCAGCGCAGCGACCACCGCGCCAATCTCAGGCCAAGCCGAGCCCGCCATCGGCTTGAGCTCGACCGCGCTCCGCTCGAGCGCCCAGAGCCCGGCCGCCCGTGGCAACGCCTCCGCCTGGCCCAACAAGTCGACCAGTGCGGCGACCACAGTTGGCCCGGGCGGTCCGTGTCGGGCCGCGCTCACGAGCGCCGTCGCCCGCGGCCGGTGGTGCCGGTCTCCGAGCAGCGGCTCGATGGCAAACGCCCCACCGCGGCGCTGAGCGATCGCCGAGGCGGCCTCGATCGCGTTGCTACGGACCCGCGCATCGGTGTGGCCGAGCAGTTCGGCGACCAGCTCGGCCGCGTCGTCGTGATCAGCCGTGCCGAGCGCGGTCGCGGCCGCGGCTGTCAACCGATCGTCGCCGGTGCGTGAGGCGTTCGCGAGCGCGGGCAGCAGCCGGCCCGCCAGACCAAGCCTCGCCGCCAGCAGAACGGCCCGGACATCTCCGAACTTTAACCCGGCCTCGAGC
>JBCDEF010000002.1:0-34632 GCA_039179915.1 Planctomycetota bacterium
CACCCGGCCTCCCAATTTTTGTCTGTCTTTCTAACGCCTTCACACAGGTGAATTACTAGCATGACTCGTGCTGTAGATAGTGTTGTAGCCCATTGTATCAGCTTATATCCTTGCCCTTTGACGCTTGGGTGATCATACCTCGCAGCTTTCCGATGTTTGCCACTTCCACCTCCCGGAGCACGGCGAAGACACCGCCTCGGCGATGCTCCAGTGGCACGCCGACGGCAAACCGACGCACTACGGGCTCAAGGTCGCGCCGCTCAAGCGGGGCGATCTTGCCATCATCGATGACATCTACGCCAATTGGAGCCTGGTCGGGCTCGCTGAAAAGCATTTTTCAGAAGTGCTGGACGTCGAACTGGCCGACGCCGAGTCGGACATCGAGCGGGTCGTCAAGCGCAGCGGCTGGACCCTGAACCCGAAGGACTCGTGACCGCATGCCCGCCACCCGCGACTACTACGAGATCCTCGGCGTCGAGAAGTCCGCCGATGCCGACGAGATCAAGCGGGCGTATCGCCGGCTGGCGATGAAGCACCACCCGGACCGCAACCCGGGCGATGCCGAGGCCGAGACCGCGTTCAAGGAGGCTGCTGAGGCGTACGAGGTCCTGTCCGATCAGCAGAAGCGGCAGATCTACGACCAGTACGGGCACGAGGGCCTGCGCGGCCGGGGCGCGGCGACGCACGACTTCAGCCGCATGAACGTCGACGACATCTTCTCGATGTTCAACGACATCTTTGGTGGCGGCGGCGGTGGCGCAAGAGGCCGCGGGCGGCAGCGCGTGGCGCGGGGCTACGACCTCGAGACCGAGGTCGTGATCGAGCTCAAGGATTGCCTGACCGGCACCGAGACCGAGGTCGAGTTCACGCGGCTGGATGTCTGCGACACCTGCACCGGCAGCGGGGCGAAGCCGGGCTCGGAGCCGGCGAAGTGCTCGACCTGCGGCGGGCAGGGCAAGGTCCAGCAGGCCGGGCTCGGCGGGATGTTCCGCATGGTCACCGCCTGCCCGACGTGCCGCGGCCGGGGCACGATCATCAAGGACAAGTGCGAGAGCTGCTCGGGCAAGGGACGCGTGAGCAAGAAGCGGTCGCTGACCGTGAAAGTTCCGGCTGGCATCCAGGACGGGCAGGTCATCCGCGTGCAGGCCGAGGGCGAGCCGCCGGCGCCGGAGCTCTCGCCGGGCGGGCAGGGGGTGCGCGGCGACCTGCACGTGGTCGTGCGGGTGCAGGCGCACGATGTGTTCGAGCGCGAGGGGGACCACCTGGTGCTTGAGATGCCCATCGGCTTCTCGCAGGCGACGCTGGGTGCGAAGATCGAAGTCCCGACGCTCGAGGGCAAGCACGAGCTGTCGGTACCCAGCGGCACTCAGCACGGGGCGATGTTCCGCGTCTCGGGCTCGGGGCTGCCCAACCTGCGTGGCGGGCAGCGGGGGGACCTGGTCGTCGTCATCAAGATCGAGATTCCCAAGAAGCTGACGAAGGCGCAGCAGAAGCTGCTCCGCGAGTTCGCGGCCACCGAAGACAAGAGCGTGCTGCCCGAATCGCACGGCTTCATCGACAAGATTCGAGACTTCCTGGGCGGGTAACCCCCGCGGAGCGCCGCACTGTGATGAGCAAGAAGAACAAGCACGAGACGACCGAAGCCGAGCAGCCGGAGACTGTCGAGGTTGATGGGCAGCCCGAGCCGACCGAGCAGGACCGCATCGCCGAGCTCGAGGCGCAGGTCGCCGACGCCGAGGCCCGGGCGCTGCGGTCGCTGGCCGATTTTCAAAACTTCCAGCGACGCTCGGCGAGCAACGAGGTCGAGGCCCGCAAGCAGGGCGTGATGTCGGTGGTCAATGGGCTGCTGCCGGTGATGGATAACTTTGCGCTCGCGCTCGGTCAAAAGGACGCGGGCGGCACGGCTGAGCAGATCCTGGGCGGCGTCGAGATCGTCAGGGCCGAGCTGCTACGGGCGCTCGAGATGCAGGGCGTTACGGTCATCGAGGCGGAAGCCGGCGACGAGCTGGATCCCGGCAGGCACGAGGCGGTCAGCCAGATGCCGATCGAGGGCGTCGAGCCGGGCCGCATCGGCCAGGTCTTCCAGACCGGCTACATGCTCGGCGACCGGGTGCTGCGGCCGGCGAAGGTGGTCGTGGCGACCGAGCTGTCAACCGAGCCCCCGGCCGAGCAGCCCGCTGAAGGCCAGCCACACGATCAGCCAGAAGACGGGGCGTGAACGCGATCGCGCTGGGAACAGACCTCGTCGAGGTGGCCCGGATCCGGCGAGCTATCGACAAACACGGCGATCGGCTTCTGGAGCGGTGCTTCACCGACACCGAGCGCACCGAAAGTGAGCGGTCGGGCCCCGAGCGGGCCGCGGAGCGCTACGCGGCGCGGTTTGCCGCGAAAGAAGCGGCATCGAAAGCTATCGGCACCGGCATCGCCGGCGGCGTGACATGGCGCGACTTCGAGGTTCTCAGCGATACTCTCGGCAAGCCGGCGCTCCGAGTCCACGGCGTGGCGTCGGATCGCGCCCGTTCGCTCGGCATCAGGTCGTGGCTCTGCTCGATGTCGCACACGGGCGAGCACGCGACGGCGACTGTCATCGGTCTGGGGTAGTTACGGGCCGCCGGCGTCCAGCGTGGGCTTGAGCTCGCGCGTGTACCAATCGATCCAGGCGTTCGCGTCGTAGCCAAACCGTGCTGTCGACGTGCCGGTCGCGGCGGTGGTCATCTCGACCAGCACGCGGTGGATCTCGGTTCGGTATTCCCAGACCGTCGCGTCGAGCACGCGCAGCACGGTCCCGCTCGAGACGACGCCGACCGTCGGCTGGAACCCGACGGCGTTGGTCGCGACGACCGGCGTCAGGTCTTGGATAAATGCCTGCTGTGTACCGACGACGATCTGCGCGAGCGCCCCGGTGCGGACATCATCGACGGTGTTCCGCGGCAGGGCCTGGGCCTGCGCGAGCATCGGGACGGCCCGGAGCAGCTCGAAGCCGCGGATGAGCTGGGCGGCGGCGACCGCGTGCGTGTCTTCGGGCGATTTGAGCCCCTCGGCCAGCACCGTTTGTACGCCCACGGTCGGCTCGTCTTCGCCGACGCGTTCGACCAGCCTGCCCGCGGCGTACTCCCGGAGGCTCTGCTCGTCGTCAAAAACCGCGACCCAGGCGATCACGATGTCCGCCTGATCGGTGGCCTGGGCGACGAACGCCTCGACGAGCGATTCCCGCAGCTCGGGCCGGGCGCTTCCAAACAGCTCGAGGAGCAGCGGTGAGACCCGCGAGTCGGCGATGTGCGGCTCGAGCTCGACCCATCCCCGCTCGTGCATCGCGGCATTGCGCGATCGTTTGAAGTAGGTCGCGTAGATCTTGCGGACCGCGCGTTCGGCTTCGGCCACGCTGAGCCGGGGCACCGTTGTCGCCGGTCCTGGTGAGGCAGGGGGCGACGGCGGAGTGCTCTGGGCAAGACTCGGGCCGGTGCACAGCAGAGCGGCGGCGATCAGGATGATTCTGCTGAGCACACGCACCTCCCGGTTTCTCCGTTGCCGGCTTGCCAGTTCGACTGGGCATCCTTCTGATCCGACGCCCGGCGAGCGGCGCGGTTCCCTTAGCGGAGCGCAACGACGGTCGTGTCGGTCCGGAGCCGGTCCGCGGCCGAGCGCGCGGAGTCGGCCGAACTAAACCCGTTCGAGCGGACGGCGTAGAGCGTGCGTCCGCCTCGCTCGACTTGATGGACGGTCGGTTCGGGCAGACCGTTGCGCCTGGTGACCAGTCGCATGGACTGCTGGTGGCGCTTGGCGCGGGTCTCGCTCGAGAACGATCCGAACTGGATCGCGAACGAGCCGTCGCTGGAACCGGAAGCCGTGCTCGACAGGGTCGGGCTGGCGAGGCGTTCGAGCTCGGCGGCGGCGGCGATGTTGCCGATCGCCCGGTAGCTCTTCGCGGCGTAGTGGGCCGCCCAGACCGCGTCCGTACCGTTGAGCCCTCGCGATGCTTCGGCGAGCTTGGGCGCGGCCCGGTCGAAGCGGCCCCGGCTGTGCTCGAGCAGGCCGAGCGTGGCGAGCGCTCTTGCGCGGATGGCAGAATCACGCGACTGGCTGAGACGCCGAAGCATCGGTTCGGCTTCGGACTGCCGGCCGAGCTGGGCCAGGGACATCGCACGGATCAGCAGGGCGGCCTCGTGCCGGCGGCCGTCGGTAAGCTCGGCGGCTCGGCTGAAATCCCCCGCGTTGAAGGCGGCGACGTAACCCGCTGTATCGTTCGAGCGTTGCGAGACGGCTGCGGGCGCAGGCGTGACCGGAGCGGTCCGGCAGCCGCCGCTCAGAGCGGCGCAAACGGCCGCGGCAATCGACAGTACGGAGTGTGCGTGCATCTTCATCACGGTCTAGAGTCGGATCGGCGGGGCTCCGGCCCCCAGAGATTGTATCCGATCGCTTCGGACATCCCGGATCGCGTGGTTTTGGGTGTTCGGCGGCCGCGGGGGTCGGGCGACGATGAGCGTACATTGGCCTTTGATCCGATCCCTGGCCGCCCGCGCGAAGCAGACGGTCATCACCGATGATCGCCGGTCGTACCGGGGCGCCGAGATCATCGTTGCGGCCCTGCATGTGGCCGCCGAGATCGAGCGTCGGTCGGAATCGCGGCAGGTCGGGCTGCTGCTGCCCACCAGCGGAGCGTTCCCGATCGCGGCGTTGGCGACGTGGATGCTCGGCCGCACGGTCGTGCCGCTGAACTACCTGCTCAAGCCCGACGAGTTGAAGTATGTTGTCGATCACTGTGGTACCGATCTGATCATCACGGTGCAGCCCATGCTCGATGCGCTGGGCTACGAGCCGCAGGGCGCGCCGCTGATGCGGCTGGAGGAGATCGATTTCAAGGGCGTGCCCGACCTGCGATGGCCCGCTCGCGCCGATGCCGACGACCTCGCGGTGATCCTCTATACCTCGGGAACCACCGGGCTGCCCAAGGGCGTGATGCTCAGCCACGGCAACATCGCCGCGAACATCCGCCAGGGCATCAAGGGCATGGCCATCACCTCGCGTGATGTGTTCATGGGCGTGCTCCCGCAGTTCCACAGCTTCGGCGTGACACAGCTGACCCTGACGCCGTTAGTCGTCGGCGGCCGGGTGGTCTACACAGCGAGGTTCAACGCCAAGAAGATCCTGGATCTCATCCGCGAGCACGGCGTGACAACGTTCATCGGCATCCCGTCGATGTACAACGCGCTCGCGCTGAGCAAGTCCGGCACGCCGGAGGACCTGGCCTCGATCCGATTGATGGTCTCGGGCGGCGAGCCGCTGCCCGACGCGGTCTTCGAGATGTTCCGAGAGCGGTACGGCAAGTCGATCTGCGAGGGCTACGGCATGACCGAGATGTCGCCGGCCACGCACTGCGCCACGCTCGGCCGCAGCAAGCGGCACTCGGTCGGCCAGCCGTTTCCGGGCGTCGAGCAGCGCGTGGTTGACCCCGAGACCGAGCGAGAGCTCGGGCCCGGCGAGGACGGCGAGCTGCGTATGCGTGGCCCGAATCTGATGCGGGGCTACTACCGCAACCCGATGGCGACCCGGGCCGCGATCGATGATCGCGGCTTCCTGCGCAGCGGCGACATCGCTCAGGTCGATGATGAGGGGTTCGTCTACATCACCGGCCGGCTCAAAGAGATGATCATCGTCGGCGGCGAGAACGTGTTTCCCCGCGAGGTCGAAGAGGTGTTGACCAAGCACGAGACCGTGTCGGCCGCGGGCGTGACCGGGATCCACGACTCGATCCGCGGCGAGGTCGTTGTCGCGTTCGTCGAGGCCTGCGAGGAGGCGACGGTCGACCCGAGCGAGCTCAAGGCCTGGTGCCGCGAGCGGATCGCCGGCTACAAGTGCCCGCGTGAGATCCATGTGGTCGATGAGCTTCCGCGCAACCCGACCGGCAAGATCATGCGCCGCGAGCTTCATCTGCTCCGCCCGCTGGACCCCGACGAGAACATACCGCACGGAACCAAGCAGCCGGTCGGCTAGCAGCCGTTCCCGGACCGCATCATCAGCAGGAGCCCCGCATGGAGCTGTACGTCGACACCGCGAACCTCGACGAGATCAAACAGGCCGCCGACCTCGGCGTCCTGGATGGCGTCACGACCAACCCGTCGCTGATCGCCAAAGAGGGCGTCGACTACGGCGACCGTTTGGCGCAGATCTGCGAGGTGGTCTCGGGCCCGGTCTCGGCCGAGGTGATCGCCACGGACTACGACGGCATGATGGCCGAGGCCGCCGCCCGCACGCCGATCGCCGAGAACATCGTGATCAAGCTGCCCTGCACAGCCGACGGCGTCCGCGCGTGCAAGTCGCTGTCCGACCAGGGCATCCGCACCAATATGACGCTCTGCTTCCAGCCGCTCCAGGCCTGGATGGTTGCCAAGGCCGGCGCGTTCCTGGTCAGCCCGTTCATCGGCCGGCTCGACGACATCGGCCAGGACGGCATGGACCTGATCCATCAGATCCGGGCGGCCTACGACGCCCACGGCTACCAGACCAAGCTGCTGGCCGCCTCGATCCGCCACCCGAAGCACATGCTCGACTGCCTGCTGGCCGGGGCCGACGTTGCGACGGTCCCGTTCTCGGTGATCACGAGTCTGCTCAAGCACCCGCTGACCGAGAGCGGCCTGGAGAAGTTCTTGGCCGACTACGCCAAGGCGTTTAGCTAGAGCGCTCGCCGCTGGCCGAGCCCGCTTCGAACAGGACCTCAATCTCGACCGGTGTGCCCAGCGGCAGGGCGACGCTGCCGACGGCTGCTCGGGCGTGCCGGCCGGCGTCACCAAAGACCGCCTGCAGCAATTCGCTTGCGCCGTTGGCGATCGCCGGCTGGTCGGTGAACCCGGGATCGCTGGCAACCCAGCACCCGATGCGGACAACGCCGAGGAGCTCGTCTTCGGGGCCGATGGTTCCCAGCGCGGCGGCGATCGCGTTGAGCGCACAGGTTTTCGCGCACTCTGTTGCGGTCGCGGCGTCGATACCGCCGGGCACGGTCCCGCGGTGTGTGAGCGTGCCGGCTTCGATCGGCAGCTGCCCGGAGACGAAGATCAGGCTTCCCGCTCTTTTGGCTGGCACGTAGGCCGCAACCGGGGGCGTGGGGAAGGGCAGCTTGAGCCCAAGGTCGGCGAGTTTTTGTTCGATTTTTGAACGGTTCATCGGGGGTGTCTTCCTCTCAACTTGCGGGGCGTGGCCGGCGTCCGTAGACTACAGGGATCCGAGTGGTCCGCTCCTGCGGACCGTTTGGTGGCTTCGGCCGGCCGAGAACACGCCTCCCGCGGGGGGCCGAGAACCGGATGCTTGGCCAGCATCGGAGCGTGCACGAGTTGGATCGGGTCGGGCATGGCATATCCAGCCACCATGCACTGATACCCGGCGAGTTTCGCCTTTGCGATTCCGCCCGATCAGGTCTCCTCCGCACGCTGACAACCCGAAAGACCCGCGTGGTGCGGCCGCCTCGGACAGGCGGCTGCCCCGGAACGCGGGCGCAGCGAGCCGTAGCGCTTGTCTGTTTTTCGGAATCGGCGCCCGGCACGATGCGGGGCGCCGTCAGAGTGCAGGCCGTCACCGCACACGCGATCGCGGGCCGGCCCTAGCAAGAGGGAGGTTCACCATGAACACTCGCAAGAAGCATCGCGGATTTACGCTGATCGAGTTGCTGGTCGTGATCGCGATCATCGCGCTGCTGATCGGCATCCTGCTGCCGGCGCTTGGCAAGGCCCGCCGCTCGGCGCAGCAGCTCAAGGACGCCTCGCAGGTCCGAAACATCCTGCAGGCGCTCGTCATCTTCGCCGGCGACAACGACGACAACTACCCGACGCCCAGCCGCCTGGACCGCAACGACTACACGATGCAGGTCGGGGACCTCGGCGACCGCAACCGCGAGAAGGACATCACGGGCCAGATGATGGCGCCGCTGATCCAGGCCGGCTCGGCCACCGCGGAGATCTTCATCAGCCCGGTCGAGCAGAACCCGGCGATCGAGGCCTACGACGAGTACCAGACCAGCGAGCCGGAAGCCGCCAACGACGAGCTGCGGGCCCTCTGGGATCCGGCATTCCGCGGCTCGCCCGTGGACACTGAAGGCGACGGCCTGATGATCGACTATGGCGCCAACGACGGCACCGGCAACACGTCCTACGCCCACACGCTGCCCTTCGGCCGCCAGACCGGCAAGTGGGCCAACACCTTCTCGGCCGCCGAGCCGGTCGTCGCGAACCGCGGCCCGCTCTACACGGCCAACGGCGACGGCGACACCCTCATCTGGGAGCTCGAGCCCGACAACGAGCTCAGCCTCGAGTCGTTCTCGGTGCTGATGCACGGCAGCCGCACAAGCTGGGCCGGCAACATCGGCTACAACGACGGCCGGGTCGATTTCGAGTCCCGCCCTGATCCCGACGGCGCCGCGGCCATCCAGGTCACCAGCGACGCCGGCGGCGGGGATGCCTTCACCCGCAACGACAACATCTTCGTCGCCGAGGACGATTCCGATGGCATGGTCATCGAGCAGGATGACAGCATCGAGAGCGAGCTGAGCTACGACCCGAATGATGAAGACGCGATCCTCCAGCAGCGCAACGCCTTCCTGAAGATCGCGCTGAGCGCCGGCACGGCGGAAGATGCCACGGTCACGGTCTACCAGGACTGATGCCGGGCTGATCTGAAACACACCCTGGGGCCTCCGGTGACAGCCGGGGGCCCCGGCTTTGCGCCCGCGGCGGGATTCGTGGGCGACCATGAAGGAGCCTGGCATGAAGCAGCCTGGAATGATCCGCCGCCAGAACCGCAGCCGCTGCCTCCGGGACCGCGCAGGCTTCACGCTGATCGAGCTGCTGGTGGTGATCTCGATCATCGCGCTGCTGATCGGCATCCTGCTGCCGGCGCTCGCCGGTGCACGGCGGGCGGCGCAGCAGGCCCAGGACCAAGCGCAGATCCAGGCGATCATCAAGGGCTTCGAGTTGTGGGCACCCGACAACGACGGCCGCTACCCGCTGCCCAGCGTGGTCGATCAGAACAACGCGACGCTCGCGGCCGGGGGCAGCCCGCTCGAGAAGGACAACACGGGCAACATCTTCAGCTTGCTCATCGGTGCTGAGATCATCCGGGCCGAGGAGCTGGTCAGCCCCGTCGACACCAACGAAAACGTGGAGATCTACAACGACTACCTGAAGACGGAATCGCCCGCGTCGGACGGTGCCAGCAACGGGCAGTTCGCCAGCTGGGACCCGGGGTTCGCGGGCGTGCCGGGCGAGACCGGCACCGGCACGGGCAACGGCCGGGCGAGCGAGTTGAGCAACAACTCGTACGGCCATCTTGCGCCGTTCGGCACACGCCGCGGCCAGTGGCAGACCGGCGGCGGCTCGGGGCTCGCGCTCGTCAGCAGCCGCGGACCGGTCTACGAGTGGGACGGCACGAACGACTGGATCCTGACCACGGACTCGCTCGATTCCAATACGCTTCGGTTCTACACGCCGGAAGACCAGTGGCGTGGCGTCGTCGGCTTCGGCGACACCAGCGTCCGCGCGATCAACGAGCCGGACCCGGACGGGCTGAATGTCACGCACAGCGACGGGTCGGCGACCGACAACATCTTCATCAACGAGGACGAAGCCGACGCCATCGGCACCACGCTCGACCGCGACGCCGTCGACCAGGGCGTCAACGCCTATCTCCGCCCGTGGTTCGGTGTCATCGTTGCCGATGATGCCGGCAGCGAGACGGTGACGGCCACGCCTTGGGACATCGAGTCGCGCAGCGGCAACGACTGAGCCGGTCTTGAGCTACTCGATCGTCAGGCCCCGCATCCATTCGTCGAGCGCTGAGCGTTTAGTCCGCCGCTCGCTCTCGGCCTCGGCCCGCTGCGTCCGGAGTGTTTCCAGCCGGTCCTCGCTGACTTCGAGCTGGCGGAGGTAGCGGCTGTAGAGCTGGTCCTGCCGGCTGAGCGGGCCGAGCAGGCCGCGGATCCGGTTCTGGTCCTGCGTGATCGTGGTGATGTCGTTGTCGAGGTTGCTGACCGCGGCCTGGAGCCGGTTGACCTCGGCGTTTCGGCGGGCGAACTCGCGGGCGGCCGCGAGCACGGCCTCGCTCGCCGCGCCGCTTTGGTGGTGCCGGAGGACCCAGCTCAGATCGCCACGGGTCAGGCCGACGGTCGAATCGATCGTCCGCCGCTGCGTGACGGCGAGCGTCTCGGCTCCGCTCGGCTTGAGATCGACCTCGAACCGGTACAGGCTCTCGGTGACCTCGTAGGGGTCGGGGCCGCCGGCGTCGAGTTCCCAGCCGCTGAGCCGCGGCACCTCGACGATCATCGTCCGGCCGCGGTCTTCGTCGTTGCTGGTCAGCTCGACGGTCTGGACCGATTCCTCGGCCGAGGTCCGGACATAGACGCCGTCGCGGATGACGAGTTTTGTCAGCACGCTGCGCTGGTCGGATGAGCGTTCGGTCTGGACATCGAGGTCGACGCCGAAGGCGAGCAGGCGCTCGTCGCCCGCGCCGACGTAGCCGATTTGGGCGTCGCCGGCGAAGGCGGTCCCGTCGTAGACGCTGATCGGGCCGGGCATGAGCTTGAGGCCGCTGGTGTTCGTGATCTCGGCCCCGAGCATGGGGTGGCCGGCGTCGGCGGGGGAGCTGACGGAGACTCTGCGTCCCTGGATGTCGGCCGCGGTGATCGGGAGCATGGCCGACTGCTGCCGGCCGATGGTCACCGGGTCGGAGAGGCGGTAGAAGAAGACCTCGCCGGACTGACCCGCGGCGGCAGCGCTAGCCATGGACTGCCGCATTACTTCGGCGTCGGCGAGAACGCTCTCTGCAAACTCGCCGACGGCTGCGCTCGATGTCAGCCCGAGCGAGTTCTGCCCACGTCCTATCGGAGCCATCTGGTCGCTGCTCGCGCGACCCGCTCTGTCGCGACCCCGTTCGTCGCCGTCGAAGAAGCTCTGTCCTCCAGCAAAGGCCTTTGACGCCGCGGCCATCTCGATCGGCACCGGTAGCGTCGGCCGGGGCACGAACAGCGGCTGCGACAGATCCATCTCGAAGCCCACGGGCCGGCCCGCGACGAGGCTGAGGGTGATGCCGTCCCAGTCGGAGTCGGTCGTGTTCTCGACGATCGCCCAGCCCTGGAGGCCGACCGGGTCGCCGCCCTTTTCGGGCAGGATTATGCGGTAGCTGGTCTTCCAGATCGGGGCTTCCTGGACGTAGGCGGCCCGCACGCGGCGGTCGCCGTTGCCGCGGAGCTCGATCTCGAGCGACCGGCTTCGCTCGGTCCGCTGGGTGGCGAGGGCTTCGAGCAGGGCGTCCATGTCGGCTCGGAGCTGCGGGTCGTCGAGCGTGAGCGAGCGGATGTCGTGCTCGCTGACGGTGCGGATGCCGGCCGCGGTCAGCACACTGACGCGCTGGGTCTGGACGACCGAATCCTGACCGGGCACGGGCCGCGAGACGGTGTCCGTGCCGAGGATGCGGCCGTTGATCGTCGAATCGGTGGTCTCGATCGTGACCGTGGCGCCGCGGAACGAGGCGAGCAGCTTGGTCAGTGTGATCTGGCTCGGATCGCTGATGCCCAGGGCCTCGACAAGCCGCTTCACGGGCTCGTCTGCGGTGTACGTCACGGCACCGACACGGCCGCCGTCGAGGTCCATGACCACGAGCGACTTGAGCAGGTCGTTGATCTGGTCGGCGGTGGCGCTGAGCGTCACGGTCGCATCGCCCGCGACGGTGCCGGCCCGCTCGAAGGATCCGACGCCCGAGCGGTAGAGCGTGACAGCGGAAACCGGCAGCTCGTCCTGTGACAGCGAGAGACCGGCGGGCAGACCGGCGGCAATCCCGGCGGTGGCGGCGAGCAGGAGCGTGGTCGGTCGGCGCATGAGCATGGCGGTGCCTCCTGGGCGGTCATCGGCCTCGTGGATAGTCATCGTCCCGATCGGTTCGACGCGGCCAGCCGGGGATCGGTTCGCGGCCGCGGTGAAAGCGTCTCTACGATCTCTCGATGACCGCTTTGCCCGTGCTGCCGTCGACCCCCCCGACTCCGAGCGATACCGAGCGCGAGGCGATCGGTCGCGATCTGGCCAACGCGGTCCGCGGCGAGGTCCGCTTCGGCCTGCACGACCGGATGCTCTACGCGACCGACGCCTCGATCTACCAGGTCGAGCCGCTGGGCGTGGTCGTTCCCGAGTCGATCGAGGACGCGATGGCGGCGGTGGCCTTCTGTGCGGGCAGGAGCGTGCCGATGCTGCCGCGGGGTGGCGGGACCAGCCTGGCCGGTCAAGCGGTGGGGCGTTCGGTCGTGATCGACCTTTCGGCGAGCTCGCGGGCCGTTCGGTCGGTCGATGCAAAATCGCGATCGTGCGAGGTCGATGCGGGCATCACGCTCAGCGAGCTCAACCGGCACCTCGAGCCGACCGGCCTGCTGTTCGCGCCGGATCCGTCGACGGTGCGGCAGGCGACGGTCGGGGGGTGTATCGGCAATAACGCCGCGGGCACGCGGTCGATCAAGTACGGCCGGACGGCCGAGAACCTGCTCGGGGTCGACGCGGTGCTGGCCTCGGGCCTGCGGGTGATGTTCGACCGCGGCGCGGCAACGCGCGACCCGGTCGCCCGGCGAATGACCGCCGAGGTCGTCGACATCGTCCGCCGAAACGAGCGGCTGATCCGCGAGCGGTTCCCCAAGACCCTCCGCCGCAACGCGGCCTACGCGCTGGACATGATTCTCGCGCAGCTCGACGAGCCCGGCAACGCGCTCGAGAACGTCAACCTGGCGCACCTGCTGTGCGGCTCGGAGGGCACGCTCGCGATGACCGTGGGTGCGAACCTGAAGCTGCACCCGATTCCGACGCACCGGGCGCTCGGCGTGCTCGGGTTTACGAGTGTGGACGAGGCCATCGCGATGGTCGAGCCGCTGCTGGCGGTCGAGCCTGCGGCGGTCGAGCTGCTTGACGATCTGATCATCTCGACCGCGCGGCGGAACATCGAGTACGGGCCGTATGTCGACCTGATGCCGCAGCCGGCCGGCGGTGATCTGGCGGCGGTGCTGTATGTCGAGCTGCTCGAGCAGAGCGGCGACGCGATCGAGGCGGGCCGCGAGAAGCTGCGCTCGATCGTGGGCGGTGCGCCGTTCGCGTTTTCCACCGACGCGGGCGATATGGCGAAGGCCCTGAAGCTTCGTCAGGCGGGCGAGCCGCTGCTGCACGCGATCCCGGGCGAGCGGAAGCCGCTCGGGTTCGTCGAGGACAACGCGGTGCCGGTCGAGCGGCTGGGCGAGTTTGTGCGCGGATTCCGGTCGATCGTCGAGTCGCACGGCACGCGGGCTTCGTTTTATGCGCACGCCTCGGTGGGTGTGCTGCATGTGCGTCCGCTGCTGAGCCTGCGGGACGAGGTGGACCGGAAGGCGGTGGTCGATATCGCCGAGCGGGTCGCGGAGCTGGCCAAAAGCCTCGGCGGGGTGATGTCGGGCGAGCACGGCGACGGCCGGGCCCGCGGGCCGCTGCTTGAATCGTACTTCGGCCCGGAGCTGATGCGGGCGTTCCGCGAGGTCAAGGCCGTCTTCGACCCGGACCATCTGCTCAACCCGTGCAACATCGTCGAGCCGGCACCGACATCGACGATCGTTGAGCGCACCCGCGTCCGGCCGGAGCAAGCCGATGTTGCGGTGCCGGCTGTCGACACGTATTTCGACTACAAAGACCAGACCGATTTCGGTCACGCGATCGAGATGTGCAACGGGGCGGGCGTCTGCCGCAAGACCAGCGGCGGGACGATGTGCCCGAGCTACATCGCCACAATGGATGAGCGGCACTCGACCCGCGGCCGGGGCAACGCGCTGCGGCTGGCGATCACCGGGCAGCTGGGCTCCGGCGGCTCGCCCGCGTGGGACGACGCCGAGACGAAGCAGACGCTCGATCTGTGCCTGAGCTGCAAGGCGTGCAAGACCGAGTGCCCGAGCAACGTCGATATCTCGCGGCTCAAGGCCGAGTACGCGGCGCAGGGTTTTGATCGCGGCGCGCCTGTGCCGCTGCAGTCGCGGGTGTTCGCGAATGTGCGGGCGCTGAACCGTCTTGGTGCGCTGACGCCCGGGCTTGCGAACACGGTTAACGCGCTGCCGCCGGTCCGCTCGCTGATCAACACGGTCCTCGGCTTCGCGCCGCAGCGGTCGCTGCCGCGGTTCGAGCGGCGGCTGTCTCGCAGTCTTGCCAAACCCCCGGCGCCGGATCCGGCGATGCCCACCGTGCTGCTCTTCGGGGATTGTTTTTGCTCCTTCAACGAGACCTCGATCGGGCACGCGACGGCGCGTGTACTGGGCTCGTTCGGCTACCGCGTCGTGCTGGCCGATGCCGGTTGCTGCGGCCGGCCGCAGGTCTCGACGGGGCTTCTGGGTTCGGCACGCAGCACGATGGACCGGACGGCAAGCCGTCTGCTCGCCGCCGTGCGGCGTGAGTCGGCGGTCGCGGTGCTGGTCGCGGAGCCGTCGTGCCTGTCGGCGTTGACCGATGACCTGCTCGAGCTGCGTTTGAAGGCGCCTATCGCGGAGCGCCGCCGGCTCGCCGAGCTGTGTGCGCTGCCGGAGCAGTTTCTCGCGTCGCGGTGGGACAAGCACCCGCGGCGTCCGGGCTTCCGCCCGCCCGCCGGCCGCGTGCTGCTGCACGGCCATTGCCATCAGAAGGCTCTTTTGGGCATCGAGAGTTCGGCGGCCGCGCTCCGGCGCGCGTTCGGGGACGAGAAGGTCGTCCCGCTCGATACCGGGTGCTGCGGCATGGCCGGCTCGTTCGGGTTTACGGCCGAGCGGTACGAGCTCTCGATGAAGATCGGCGAGCTTGGCGTCTTCCCGGCGGCCCGCGAGCTCGCGCCCGGCGATGTCTTTGCGGCTCCTGGCACGTCCTGCCGGCACCAGGTGCTCGACGGAGTCGGGATCACCGCGATGCACCCGATCGAGGTGCTGTCGGCGGGGCTTTCCTCGGCGGATCGTCCAGCGTAGACCGGGCTACCCGACAGGGGTCTACACCGGCATCGGCACATCGCGGAGCATCGCGGCCGCGAGGTCGCGGCGGACCTGCTCGCTGCCGGCCTGGCTGTCGTCCCGCAGGATGAACCGGTGCGCGACGACTTCCGCGAAGTGCTCGACGATGTCGTCGGTCGTGACATAGTCGCGATCGTGCAGCCTGGCGTTGGCGCGGGCCACGCTCGCGAGCGCGAGCGCGCCGCGTGTGCTCAGGCCCGCGTCGAGTTCATCGAACCGCCGGCTGCGTTCGGCCAGCGCCTGGATGTATTCTGCGAGCGGGACGGCGAGTGTCGTCGCGTTGGTCGCCGCCTGCATCTCGCGCACGCGGTCGAGCGCGACCGCAGGCTCGATCGACCGGACCGCGTCGACCCCGCCGCCGTCGAGCAGCACCTTGACCTCGGTGGCCGCGTCGGGATAGCCGATTGCGGTCTTGATCAGGAACCGGTCGAGCTGGCTTTCCGGGAGCGGGAACGCGCCGATGTGGTCCGCGGGGTTCTGCGTCGCGACGACGAGGAACGGCGAGGGCAGCCTGTGGCTCACGCCGTCGACGCTTACGGCGTTCTCGTTCATCGCTTCGAGCAGGGCGCTCTGGGTGCGGGGCGGCGCCCGGTTGATCTCGTCGGCGATCACGACGTTGGCGAACACCGGGCCGGGGATGAAGCGGAACCCGCCGCTGCCCGAGTCGAAGACGCTGACCCCGATCACATCGGCCGGGAGCTGGTCGGAGGTCATCTGGACGCGGCGGAACTCGCCGCCGATCGACCTCGCGGCGGCCGAGGCGAGCACGGTCTTTCCGACGCCCGGCACGTCTTCGAGCAGCAGATGCCCTCCCGCGAGCACGCAGCAGAGCAGGCGGTCGATCGCCTTGGACGAGCCTTGAAACGCTCGGGCGATGGAATCTCGGATGGCGAGGATGTCGTCCATGGTCACGCGGGTCTCCGGCATCGGTCCGGAGGCACCGACGACCAGTGTATGATGGCCGTTGCCCCCGCATCGACGCTTTCTGCCGCGTGGTGCGGCGGGCCGAGCCCCGCATCGCGAGCCCGACTTCTTCTTATGTCCCTTGACGCCGAGAGTACCGAAACCGCCGCCGCTCAACGCGGTCTGACGCCCCACGGCGATGAGCTCGCTATGGAGCTCTCCGGCAGCTTGCCCTGCCTGCGATGCGGCTACAACCTTTCGGGGCTTTCGATCACCGCGGTCTGTCCGGAATGCGGGAGCGCTGTCCGCGCAACGCTGCTGCGGGTGGTCGATCCGGAAGCGGAAACGCTCGAGCCGCTGTTCGCGCCCCGGCTGACCGCGGCCGGGCTTGTGACGGTCTCTGTCGCGCCGCTGATCGCCGCGGCCGCGATCTGGATCCAGCGTGTGGCCGATGGGATGTGTGTGATCTTCGATGAGCGGTGTGTGGTGCCGATCACCGGTGTGATCGCGGGTGGGTCGCTCGCATTGGCCGCAGTAGCCGGGGGTGTGCTCGTCAGGCCGCACGCGAGAGTGGGCTGGCGATCGTCGGTGGCGGCGGCGTGCGGTGTGGCCGCGCTGCTCGTGGCCGCCTGGCTGCTCTGGCAGATGCTCGCCGTCGCCGATCTCGGCCGGTCGCCGCCCTATCTCGGCGCCGTTCCGATGACCGAAGACCGTCTGGTCGACCGCGTCTGGATCGGGTCGCTGCTGACCGCGGCGGTGATGCTGCTTCGGCCGAACGCGCGGATGCTCGCGTTCCGCTCCGTCGTGCTGCGTCGCGACGCCGACAACCGGCAGCGGCTGCTCGCCGTCGCGCTGGCGCTCCTGCTGACCCTGCTGGGCGACGCCGTGCTGCTGGCCTGTTCGGGGCGGAGCGGCACGGGTTTTCGGGTCGTCGTGCTGACGGCCCATGTCTTTGTTGTTGTAGGTTCGATGCTCACCACGGCCGGGTTGGTCGCTGTGCTGCTCGATTCGGTCCGGATCGCGAGGACTCTTGCGCGGCCCTCGCCGCGGTTCCGGGATGTGACCCGCCGGAGCCCCGGGTATGGATGACCTGGTGCGTATGCGGTTCGATCAAGCCGTCGCCCGGGTCATCGCCGCGCTCCCGGACCGGGAACGCCGGCTGATCGAGCACGAGCTCGCGGTGATCCTCGAAGACCGGCCCAGCGAGACGATGCTGATCGATCTGGGCATGGACCCCGCCGACCCGGCGAGCGAGGAGCTGCTCGGGCTCTTCACCGGCGCGATGCGGACCGAGGCGTCCATTGAAGAGAGCGGCCCGCCCAGCGTGATCCACCTGTTCCGCCACGGGCTGACCGAGGTCGCCCGCGACGAGCACGGCAACATCCGGGAGGATGTTCTCAACGAAGAGATCCGGATCACGTTGCTGCACGAGCTCGGCCACTACTACGGTCTCGAAGAAGACGACCTTGAAGGCCTTGGCTACGGGTAGCCCGCCCGACGCGGCGGGACGATGCGACCGGCCGGCGTCTCGCTGGTATGCTGCTTCCGACCAGACGTTTTCAGGAGACGATATGAGCATCTTTCAGCTTGCCCGGGCCGCAGCCGCGGCAGCCATCGCTTGCGGCGTGGCAGCGTCCGCGTCCGCCCAGGCCGCCGCGACACAGATGGACAAGAAGTCGCAGCCGGTCTCGACAGAAGAGGCGGTCGTGGGCCTGATCAAGATCGACGGCGGGCTCGCCGAGCGGCCCGGCCCGTTTGACTGGCTGACGGGCGAGGGCTCGACCACGCTCCGCTCGGTGCACAAGGCGATCGCGGGCGTCGGCGACGACCCGGCGATGCGGGCCCTGGTGCTCCAGCTCGAAGACGCCGCGCTCGGGAGCACGCAGGTCGAGGAGCTCATCGGCGCGATCGAGTCGGTCCAGGCCGACGGCAAGCGGGTGATCGTGGTCGCCGATTCGCTCGGCCCGACCGAGCTGCGGCTCGGCGCCGCCGCCGACCAGCTCATCGGCGAGGCCGGAGCCGGCCTCTCGCTCCCGGGCATGCACATGGAGGAGATGTACCTCCGCGACATGCTCGACTGGGTCGGCGCCGAACCGAGCTACGTCCAGGTCGGTGAGTTCAAGGGCGCCGACGAGATGATGACCCGCTCGACGCCGAGCGCGGCGTGGGACAGCAACATCTCGCAGCTGCTCGACAGCATGTACGCCAACCTGCGCGAGCCGTTCCTTTCCGGCCGCGGCATGACCGACGCGGAACTCGACGCGGCGATGTCCGAGGCGTGGTTCGCCTCGGTCGAGGACGGCGTGCGGCTGGGCCTGGTCGATCGGGCCGTCCCGCTCAACGATCTCACCGACGAGATCGGGTCGCAGATGGACGCCGAGGTCAGCTGGCGGACCGGGCTCCTGAAGAAAGATGGGGGCGTCGGCCTCGACCCGTCGAACCCGTTTGCGATCTTCTCGGTGCTGACCCAGGAGCCCAAGAACTCGCCGACGCGTCCCTCGATCGCCGTCGTGCACATCGACGGCGCGATCGTGGACGGCGACTCGACCCAGGGCGGGCTCTTCGGCTCGCAGGCCGTCGGCAGCCGCACGATCCGCCGCATCGCCGACACGCTGCGCGACGACGACCTGATCCGCGGCGTGGTCATCCGGATCAACTCGCCCGGTGGGTCGGCGACGGCCAGCGAGATCATGTGGCAGGCTTTCCGCTCACTCGCCGAGACCAAGCCGGTGTACGTCAGCGTCGGCTCGATGGCGGCCTCGGGCGGCTACTACGTCGCGGTCGCGGGCGATCGGGTCTATGTCAACCCGTCGTCGATCGTGGGGTCGATCGGTGTGGTCGGCGGGAAGATCGGGCTCAGCGGCGTGATGGAGAACCTGCAGGTCAACATCGTCCGCCGGTCGCGCGGCCCGATGGCCGGCATCTTCGGCTCCGCCGCCTGGACCGACGCCGAGCGTGAGGCCGTCCGCGAGCGGATCGGGCAGACCTACGACCTGTTCACCTCGCGTGTCGCGCAGGGGCGCGAGGGCATCGACCTCGACGAGACCGCGGCCGGCCGGCTGTTCACAGGCTCCAAAGCGATCGAGCTCGACATGGCCGACGAGCTGGGCTCGATCAGCACCGCCATCACCGACCTGGCCGAGGAGCTCGGTCTGGAGCGGTACGACGTGCTGGACTACCCAGGGCCGCAGAGCTTCGAGGACCTGCTCGATCAGTTCGGGTTGATGGTCACGGCCCAGTCCGGCGGGCTCGGGAACGGGCTCGGAAACGCGCTCGGTGCGAGCATCGGCGCCGGCATGATCTCAAGCCTTGAGGACAAGCTCACCGCTCTGGTCGGGCCGGCGTGGCCGATGGTGCGGTCGCGGATCGATGCGGCGATCATGCTCGGCGATCAGCCGGTCACCGTGCTCGAGCACCGGATCCTCTCGTTCGAGTAAGGCCGAACCCGGAACGGGCGGCGGCGGTCAGACCTCCATGATCTCCTTGGACTTGTCGTCCATGCGGCTGTCGATCTGACCCTCGTATTTCTTGAGCAGCTCCTGGATCTCATCTTTGAGGGTCTTGACCTCGTCTTCGGAGATGTGGCCGTCGCCCTTGCCGAGCGCGTCCGCGTGCTTGTTGGCGTCGCGGCGGGCGTTGCGGAGGACGACCTTGGCGTCCTCGCCGAGCTTGCGGGCCTTGGCGGCGAGCTGCTTGCGGCGGTCGGTCGAGAGCGGGGGGATGTTCAGGCGGATCTGCTTGCCGTCGACGTTGGGCGCGAGCCCGAGGTCGGACTCTTCGATCGCCTTGCGGATCTCGCTGACGGCGCCGCCGTCGAACGGCTTGATCAGGATCTGCGTCGGCTCGGGCAGGCTGACCGAGGCGATCGACTTCAGGTCGGTCGGCGCGCCGTAGTACTCGACCTTGATGAACTCGACGAGCGCGGTCGATGCCCGCCCGCCGCGGAGGCCTTTGAACTCCTGATCGAGGTAGTCGACGGCCTTGCTCATCTGCTCCTCGGCCTCGAGCAGGATGGTGTCCGGATCGCTCATCGTTGATTCTCCATCGGTCGGTATTGTCTCGGCTGCCCGCGTTGCCGTCAGGGAGCCATCGTTGTTTCGGCGCCGACGAGCGTGCCGATCGGCTCGCCCGCGACGGCCCGGGCGATGCTCCCCGCCCGGTCGAAGTTGAATATGCGGATCGGGATGCCGCGCTCGCGGCAGAGCGTGAACGCCGTGGCGTCCATGACCGCGAGCTCCCGCTCGATCACGTCGTGGAACGAGACGGTCTCGAACCGCTTCGCGTCGGGCGAGCGGCGTGGGTCGGCGGTGTACACGCCGTCGACCTTCGTGGCCTTGAGCAGCACATCGCAGCGCAGCTCCGTGGCCCGCAGCGCGGCGCAGGTATCGGTCGTAAAAAAAGGATTGCCGGTGCCGGCGCTGAGCACCACGACGCGGTCTTTCTCGAGGTGGCGGATCGCGCGGTTGCGGATAAACGGCTCGGCCACGGACCGGATCTCGAGGGCGGACATCACGCGGCTGTCGACCCCGATCGCCTGGAGTTTTTCGCGGAGCGCGAGGCCGTTGATGATAGTCCCGAGCATGCCCATGTAGTCCGCGGTGGCCTGCTCGATGTCGCCCGAATCGGCCAGGGCCGCACCCCGGATGATGTTGCCCCCGCCGACGACCACGGCGATCTGAGCCCCCGTCTCGCGGGCGGCCCGGATCTCGCCGGCGATCATCGCGAGGCTGGCGGCGTCGATGCCGAACCCGGCCTCGCCGGCGAAGGCCTCGCCGCTGAGTTTCAGCAGCACGCGACCGGGAGCCGATGATCGCGGTAGACGGCGGTCGGAGGCCGATGGTCCGGGGGCGTGGGTCATGTGGAGCCTCGCAGTGCGGAACGCCGGGAGCGTGCGGGTGAGCGGGCGGCCCCGGAAAGCCGCCGCCCGGGCGTACCATAGCCTTGAGCCCGCCGGTGCGCAGGGGCGGGAACCGGTCGGCCGCGGGGGCGTCGTAAGAGCCGGGCGGCGTCCGACGCCTCGCGGCGGGGTGCACACGGAGGCTGCACACAGATGACGCGACGCCACGCTCATGACCATGCACAGGATCGGCCGCGTTGATGGCTGCCAACGACCGAGGTGACGGGTCCTGGGGCGCCGTGCGTCGCTGGGTGCTGCGGTCGTCTGTCGCGGCGCTCGCGCTGTCGCTGGCGGTCCACCTGGCCATGTTCCTGCTCGCGACCTTCGTCTGGTTCGGCGGCGGGGGCGGCGGTGCCGAGGGGCCGCAGGAGCCCGGCCGAGCGGTCGAGTTCGCCGTCATGCCCGAGTCGGCGCTCGAGAAATCAGTCCGCGCCGATGTCGATGTCCGGCTCCCCTCGGCCAGCGACCTGCTCGAATCGGACCTGGGCGCGATCGACCCGGACCTGCTCGCGCTGGACCCGGTAGACCTCTCGCTGGACGGCGATCTGAGCCTCGAGCTGGAGATCGATGCCGGCGGCGGGCAGGTCGCGGTTGACGGCTCGGCCGGCGGCGGCTCGATCGGCGGCGGCAACGCCAGCTTCTTCGGCATCGAGGCCCGCGGCAACCGGTTCGCCTACATCGTCGATGTCAGCGGGTCGATGGACGCCGACGGCCGGCTCGACGCGCTCAAGTCCGAGCTCGGCGCCTCGATCACCGACCTGCTCGATCATGTCAGCTTCTACGTCGTCACCTACGCGGACGACGCGGCGCCGCTCGGCGGCCGGCGTGATTGGACCGAGGCCAACAGCGTCGGCAAGCGATGGGCCCGCAGCAGGCTCCGCTCGGTCGAGCCGCTGGGCGCGACCAACCCGCTGCCGGCGTTCGAGCTCGTGTTCGCGGCCAGGCCGCGCCCCGACGCGATCTACTTCATGACCGACGGCCAGTTCAACGAGCGGATCGCCCAGCGGATCATCGCCATGAACAGCGAGCGGCCGACGCCGATCCACTGCATCACGTTTGTCACCGACGACGCGGCGTCGCTCATGCAACGGATCGCCGGGCAGTCCGGGGGGACCTACACCCATATCCCGGGCGGGGGCGGCCGCCCATGAGCATCACCCGAGGGTTTTGGTACGTGCTGGCCGCGATCTGCGCGGCGGTCCCGTTGAGCGCCGCGGCGCAGGTCGTTCTCCAGCTCCGCGGCGGCGGCGAGCAGGCCGTGGCCTCGGCGCGAGCGGTCGATGCCGGTCTCGAGTGCGTCGTGGACGGCGAATCGGTGTTGGTGTCCTGGCATCTGATCCGAGCGGTGGAAGGCCCCGCCGAGGGCGACACCGAGCGGTGGCTCGCGGTCGGTGAGCACGCGTGGCGGGGGCTGACCCGGCTGGGCCGGGGTGACCCGTTCGCGGCCGAGCCCGAGCTCGCCGAGGCGCTGCAGATGTTCGGCGATTCGACCGGCGTTTCGGCGCTGCACACGGCCGCGGCGCTGCTCCGATGCCGCGTCGCGCTCGGCGATCTCGCGGGCGCGGTCGATCCGTGGCTCCGGCTGCTCGCGGCCGGGGCCGATGTCGAACCCACGCTCGCCAGGGGCGCGGGCGTCGATGACGCGACCGGGCTTGTCCCCGCGCTATCGCCGGTGTTTCTCAGCGTCGCTTCGGCATTCGGCGCCGAACCGATCTCGACGGATCCCGACCGGCCCGACACCGCGGCGTCGCTCGCGGTGTTGTACCGAGCCGCCGCGGAAGGCGGCGTGCCAGCCGATGACGGCGTCCGCGGCGACGGTGTGCGTCTCGTTCGGGCGATCGTCGAGGCGATCAACGGCGACGATCAGGCCCGCCGTCTTGCCCGCCTGACACTCGCGACGATCCGAGACGAATCGGGAGATCCCTGGATGACCGCCTGGTGCGATGCGGCGATCGGCCGCTCCCTGCTGCGTGAGAGCCCCGAGCGCTGGGCCGCGGGGATCGGGCACCTCCTGGCCGTCAGGGTCCGGCACGAGCGTGACCTTCCGGCGTTGGCCGGCCATTGCCTCGCGGAAGCGGCCGTCTTTCTGGACCGCCGGGGCGGCAGCGAGCGGGCGGGGATATTGGCTCGCGAACTCGCGACCTCGTTCCCGGGCCACCCCGCGCTCGGCCGGCCCGAGGTGGCTGAAATGCTCCGAACACCCGCGCCGCCACTCGGCGCACGCAGCGACGACCCCGCACCACAGGATGGAACCCGGCTATGACGCCCAACAACGCCCTCGACCTTGTCACGCTTGCGCAGGACGCCCCTGCCGGGAAGTCGCTCTTCGAGCACATCGCCTCCGGCGGCCCGATCGGGCTGCTAATCATCATGCTGTCGTTCGCGGCCGTCGCGCTCGTCATCGTCCATCTCGTCCAGCTCCGCCTCCAGCGTCTGGCGCCGGTCGAGCACTTCGAGAAGCTCGGCAGCCTGCTCTCGGCGCGAAAGATCGACAGCGCGCGGTCCTACTGCCTGGAGACCGAGCCGCACAGCTTCCTGCTCGATGTCGTCGGGGCGGCGCTGACCCGGTGCGCCCGGTCGCCGTTCGGCCTGCTCGAGTTCCGGGCTTCGCTCGAAGAGGCCGGGCAGCAGGAGGTCTCGAAGCTGAACCGCTCGATCGAGGGCCTCGCGCTGATCGCGTCGGTCGCGCCCATGCTCGGGCTGCTGGGCACGGTGGTCGGCATGGTCGGCGCGTTCGACCGCCTGGGTGCCTCGGCCGGCGGCTTTGCGCGGCCCGACGAGCTCGCGTCGAGTATTTCTGTCGCGCTGATCACGACGGTGCTGGGGCTTGTCGTCGCGATCCCGGTGACCGCGTGCACCACTTTCTTCCGGAACCGGATCGATGCGCTCGCCGCCGCGGTCGCGGAGATGACCGAAGAGCTGCTGGGGTATGTCGAGAGCCATCAGGCACCGAGCCAGGCTCCTCATGCGGCGACGCCGCAGCAAGCGGCAGCCTCTGGGGCGCGAGCCGCGTCGCCCCCGCCGAGCGGGGCGCAGGCCCAGGGGGCACCCGGATGACGCCCGCCCGATCGCACGTCGGCGTCTTCGACCTCACGCCGATGATTGATGTTGTGCTGCTGCTGATCATCTTCTTCCTGGTGACCTCGCAGTTCTCCCGCTCGATCCGGGCGCCGATGGACCTGCCCGAGCAGGCCGGCAGGGCCGGTGAGCGCGCCGGCGACAGCGGAGCCGTGGTCGTTGACCTGCTGGCCGACGGCGGCCTGCGCGTCGAGGCCGAACAGGTCTCGCCCGAGGTCTTCTCGTCCATGGTCCGGTCGGCCGTGCGAGACTCGGGCAACGGCGTCGAGGTGCTGATCCGCGCCGACCGCTCGGCCCGGGTCGAGCACCTTAACGCGCTCGCGGACCGGCTGATCGAATCGGGCGTCACGTCTTACCGCATCGCGACGCGTCCCGGGTCGGGGGGCACGCCGTGAAGCTCGCGCAGTCGAGAACCTTCGCGAACGCGCCGCTGCCGCTGATCGGCATGATCGACGCGTTCTTCCTGTTGCTGATATACTTTCTGGTCAGCTCGACGCTCACGCCGGCGGAGGAGGAACTCGCCGCCGCGCTGGCGGCCCGCTCCCAGGACGCGAGCCAGGCCGACCTGGAGCCGCAGATCGTCGAGGTGCTTCCGGACGGGCGGGGTTTCACGATCTCGGGCCGCGAGGTGCCGGACCAGCGTGCGCTGACTTCGCTGCTCTCGGGGCTGCCCAAGCAGGCGGGGGTCTTCGTGGTCGCGCCGGACGAGGCGTCCGTCAGCGCGGTCGCCCAGGCGCTGCAGGCCGCGGAGGACGCGGGGTTTGAGAGGCTGACGTATGTCACACCGGAGTAGGGCTTCTGATTGGATGCTGCTGCTCGCGGCGGTTGTGACGACGGCGGCGGTGTCGTGCGCGTCGGCTCAGAGCTCGGCCGCGCTCGACACCTATTTCATCGAACGATCCCTTGAGGATGTCCAGGCCGAGCTAATCGAGTATCAGCTCGTCGGTGCGACCGGCGAGGAACGGGTTGCGCTTGCCCGGCACCTCGCGGGCGTGTACATCGTGCTGCTGGACCGGACACGCGGCTCGCCGGAGAGCAGCGGCTGGGCGGATCGGGCCGCGTCGCTGCTGCGTTCTGTGCCCGAAGCGGAGACCCCGGAGCTGACCTTGGAGCTGGCGCGCTCCGCGTACGCGGTCGCCGAGGGCGTCGCCGAGCGTCACCGGCTCCGGCTCGCCGACCCGCAGGCCGTCGCCGATGCGGAGCGGACGCTCCGGAGCGTCGCGCCGACGTTCCAGGTCATCGCGCAGCAGTCGCACCGCCTGGCCGACCGGCTTGAGGCCGAGCTGGGCCGCCAGCTCGACCGGGACGACGAGGAAGCGGTCATGGGCCGCCTCGCCGATGCCCGTCGCCTGCGGTCGCTGGGCTTCTATCTCGCGGGTTGGAGCGAGATCTACCTCGCCGAGATGACGAGCGACCCGGGCCGGGCCGAGCAGGCGCTGCGGCGGTTCGGCTGGCTGCTCGGCGGCGGTGAAGGCGAGCCGGCGCGGCTGGAACGCTTCCAGCCCGGTCTGTTGCAGTACGAGCACATCGCGCGGGCGGCGATCGGCTCGGCCATCGCGTCCGCGCTGACCGGCCGCGCCATTGAGGCCGACGCATGGCTCGATGCCGTCGAACGCGAGACCGCTGTTCCCGAGCAGGTTCGCCGGCAGATCCCGTCGCGGCGGGCGGCGGTCCTTGCCGAGACGTCGCAGTGGCGAGACCTCGACACGCTCGCCCGCCGCTGGCTCAGCCCGACCGCCGGCGAGACCGACCCTGCCCTGGCCCGGCTAATCGCGGTCGCGACCCTCGAGGCCGACCGCGACGGCGTCGCGGGGCGCGACGCGGAGCTGATCCGGCGGCTCGCCGATGCGGCGCTCCAGAGCCTGATCGCCGGCGGTCACCTGCCGCACGTTGTCGACCTCGCGCGGCTGTACGGCACCGACCGTCTCGGGTCGTCGGGGTTTGTGCAGGCCTATGTCCGCGGGCTGCTCGCGCTCGACACCGCCGGCGGGCTTGCCGAGGATCCCGGCCGGAGCGAGGACCCCGTGATCGTTCGCGCGGCTTTCGGCGAAGCCGGAGACCTGCTGGCCGCCTCGCTCGCCGAGCGAGACGCGACCACTTACCCAAGCGAGAGCGCGACGGCCACGCTGCGGGCCGGCCAGGCGTTCGCACGCGCCAACCGGGTCGACGACGCCGCGGCGATGCTCGAACAGGCATGGCGGGCGCTGACGGTCCGCAGCGACCGCGACGATGCGCTCTGGTCGTTGGTGGTCGCGCTCGACGACGCCGTCGAGGCCGGCCGAGACGACCTGGCCGAGCGGCGCGACCGCGCGGCCCTGCTGTATCTGGGCGAGTTCACCGCGTCGGAGCGTGCCGCGTTGCTGGCGCTCCGCCCGTCGACCGCGAAGCTGCTCTCGGGCGAGAAGGCGATCGAGATCCTGCTGGCGACCCCGCGGACCGCTGCGAGTTTTGACGCGGCGCAGCGGCAGGCGGCCGCGCTGCTCTACCGGGCGTACCGGTCGGCGGCTCCCGGGCAGCGTGACGCCGCGGCCCGGCGGTACATCACGCTCGCCGAGGTCCTGGTCGCCGAGGACACCAATCGGCTCCGCGGGCTTCAATCAGAAGCCGCGGCCGATCTGGCGAAGGTCATCGTTCTGCGTTGCCGCCGTCTCGCCGACGCGGCCTTCGCGTTGGACCCGCCCTCGCTTCGGGCCGCGCGCGACGCGGTCGCCGCGATCGATCGCACGGCCCGGTTCGCTTCGATCGATCTGGGCGACGCCGGGGGCGAGGTCGCGTTCCGGAAGATGCAGATCGCCCTAGCGGCCAACGACCGCGAAGCCGCCGCCGAGGCGCTGGACGCACTGGATGCTTGGGGCGGCCCGTACCGGGTCGCGGCCGTCCGTCTGCTGTACCGTGATGCCGTGGCGGCCTGGCTGGATCGGCCGGGCGAGGCGGCATCGGCCGGCGACGTGCTCGCGCGGGCTGCCGATGTGCTGGCGACACTCGAAGACCGGGCCGCGCGTGCGAGCGTGCTCGCGGTGGTCGTCGAGGCCGCCGGCGTGCGGTGGCGTGCCGAACGCGATGCCGCCGCCCGGGCGCAGGGCATCGAGGCCGGGCTTGAGCTCAGGGCCCTCGAGCGAGACGACCCGGGGACCAACCGTGAGACGGCCCGGCTGCTCGAGGCGGCCGGCCGGACGGACGAGGCTCTTGGGCTCTGGCGCGTGGTGCTTGCTTCGCAGCCGCCCGGCACGGACGCGTGGTTCGGCGCCCGGCTCGCGTCGCTCGAGCTGCTCGCCGAAAAAGACGCGCCGGCCGCTCGGATCACCGCACAGCAGTTCGTGACGCTCCACCCCGATCTCGGGCCGACCTCGGTGCGGACTCGGTTCAGAGATCTGCTGGCCCGGCTCGATGTGGCCGTGCCGGCCGGCGCATCAACGCGGCGGGGCGGGCCATGAGCGGAGCGAAAACCCCCATCGAATCGATCCTGGGTGTGCCGCCGAACGCGGGGCCCTTCGCGGTGCTCGGCGTCGATCCGTCTGAAATCTCAGACGCGGCGGTCGTCGAGGCGCTCTCGCGCCGGATGGTCCTGCTGGCCGATCACCCGCTCAGCGAGACCGCGGAGGGCAACGAGGTGCGGCTCGCGCTCCACGCCGCCGCGGCGCAGCTCCTGGATCCCGCGGTTCGAGCGGCGCTGCGCCGGAAGCTCGGCGAGCGTGCCTCGGCGTCCGAGCGCGCACGGCAACAACCGATTGCACCGAGCTCGCCCGCTATCAGCCCACAGCTCGCGCAGCAGGCCCTGCTCGTTGTCGGGCTCCACGGCGGCTGGAACCAACGCGCGATGCGCCGGCTCGTGCTGCTCGCCCACGCGTCCGGCGTCGGGTCCGACCGGCTCGGCGAGATCGTCCGCCAGCTCATCGCGACGCCGCCGGCCCAAAGGCAGGCAACCACGCCGCAGCGCGCGGTCGGACGGATCGCACGCGAGCCCGGGCCTGGCCCCCGAGCCACAGTTTCGGATCGGACGGTTTCGGCGGGTCCGCGCCGCCGGTCACCGGCTTCAGTGCTCCCGGTGGTCGTTCTCGGCGTGCTCTCCGTGGCCGCGCTGGTCTCGGCTTGGACGGCTCTGGAACGATCGAGCAGCGCGCAGCGGCGCGAAGCGGAGGAGCGGCTCGCCGCTGCGCAGCAGGCCGAAGCGAGCGATACGGGCCGGGCCCCGGAAGCGGCAGTCGACCCCGCCGCGACGCCGAACACCGACGCGCCGGCTGCAGGCGGCGGCCTGCAGCCGGACCAGCCCAACTGGGTGGCCGCCGCGATCAGCCTGCGCGATGACCCCGAGCCGCCGGACGCGGAGGTGTTCTCGACGGTCGTCGCCGGCCTCGCGTCGACGTGGCTCGCCCGTCCGGCCGACGACAACGCGTTCGTGCTCAGGCTCGCCCGTGATCTGCTGTTCCGGCTGCCGACTGACGAACGCCTGGCGGCGATCTCGAAACTGACATCGCTGGCGCAGAGCCCGGATCAGGTCGCGGCGTCGTGGTCGGTGGGCCTGCTCGCGCGGCTCTCGGCGGAGCCGACGCTCGGCTCGCCGTCGGAAAACGCCGTGCTCGCCGGGCTCGCGGCATCGATCGGACCGCGCGTCCGCTCGATGAACGCCGAGTTCGCCGGCGGCGTGGGGCAGTGGCTTCTGGCGATGCTTGAAACATCGGGCGAGACCTCCGGCGGTGCCGGTGATGCCTGGGCGGCCGTGCTCGCTCATCTCGCATCGATCGATCCTGCGCAGGCCCGCGCGATCAATCGGCAGGCGCTCGCGATCCTGCTGCGGGGCGAGCGGCCTGCCGAACCCGCGATGCTGCAGACGCTGCTGGCCGGCCTCAATCTTCCCGACGACCGCGACGGCGTCGGTGTTGTGCTCGATGCGCTCAGCGACCGCGATGTCTCCGCGCGTGCCGCCTCGTTGCTGATGCGCGAGATCCGCGGGCTGCCGGCGAGCGAGGGGGTTCGAGACGAGATCGATCTCGCCGCGACCGCGTCGATGTCGGATCGTGCGGCGGCCCGGCGTGCGCTCGCCGATGCCTGGCTGTCGGGCAACGAGCCGTCGTGGGCCGGCGACGAGTTCGCGCGGCTCAGCGAGGCGCATCTTGAGCAGCCGCCCGGCCGCGATGCGGTCGCGCTGCTGGCCGACGCGGTGCGGAGCAGCAGGCTGGTCGAAGCCGGGCTCGCGCTGCACTGGGGCGAACAGCAGCGTGCCGAGCGGCGGCTCGGGTCGCTGGGCGACGGGGTGGTCACGGAACCGCCGGCGGCCGCCCGCTCGCGGGTGCCGTCTCCGGCGGGTGCGCGCGACTGGGCCCGGCGGTACCTCGAAGCCAAGCGGAACATCCCGATCCGGCGATCGCTGATCGGCGAGCTCGTGCGGCAGCGGCCGGTGCTGGGCACGGTCGCGGCCGAGGTGCTTGTGAGCGAGGCCACCCTCGGCTCGCCCGTGCAGGTCCGGCGCGACGCCCAAGACGCCGTCGCGGTCTTTGCGAGCGAGCCCGCGGTCGTCAACGCGATGCTCGAGCTGCTGCCGCGCGTGCCACGGGTCGCCTCAACGGCGGGCGTGGTCGAGCGGGTCGCCCAGACGCGCCTCCCCCCGGTCGACCGTGACGATTGGCCGGCCGAGGCCCGCCGAGCGATCGTGCGGCGGCTGCTCGGCCTCGTCGCCGGCGACCAGCAGGGCGCGCTCATCGACGAGCTGACACGCCTGCTCGCCGACAGCTACTCGGTCCGCGCCGGGGGCAGCTCGGGCAGGACGACCGACGACAGCGGCGATCTGCTCCGGTTCAGCGAGGCATCGCGTCTGGCATGGACCGACCAGGTCCGCCGATCGGACCGCAGCGGCTCGGCCGCGGCGGCGGTGGGGCGGATCGACCAGCTCTCGCGTGGGCGACGGTTGCTCGCCGCCGGCGGGATCGGCGCCTTCGCCGCGTCCCAGGTCACGCTCTTCGAATTCGCGGCCGAGGGCGTCCGCCTCGAACGGCCGGAGTCCTCCCGGAGGATCGACGACCTGCTGCGAAGCGTCGCCGATCAGCGCCGATCGGCGCCGTCGGCGGTCCATCAGATCGCCGCGGTCGAGCGGGGCATGGTCGCGCTGATGCGGATCCGGCTCGGGAGCGTTGAACCATGAGTCAGAGTCTCGTTTGCTTGCTTCGGTCCGTGCTCTGCTCGGTGTGGCTGCTGGCTCATCCGAGTGTGACGGCGCAGCTCCCGGACCTGGACGATCGTCTGGCCGCGCTCTCGCCGGACGATCCCGTCGCCTACTTCGAGCTTGGCGAAGAGATCGCCGACGCGGCGAGCACGCCCGAGGAGCGTGCGGTTGCTCAGCGGCTGTACGTGCTGAGTTTTTCGATCGCGTCGGAGGGAGAGCTGCACCGATGGCTGCTGCCCAGTTCGTGCCTCGCGCTGGCGGCGATCGAGCCGGGCGAGGAACGCCGCGCCTGGCTGCGGGCGCTGGCGAGCCTGACCGACCCGCGGTACACCGCCGCCCCCGCGGCGTCCGGGCTGGAACTCGATGCGCAGGCGGCGGCTGCAGCGCTGCGGCTGGCCGAGTTTGTCGGGCTCTCCCGCGCCGGACTGGGACGGCTCGCACGCGACCGGCTCGAAGACCCGGCGGTCCAAGCGCTCGCCGAGCAGATCCACATCGAGCCATCGTCGCGCAGCAGGCCGATCGCGATCTCACGTCTGCGTTCCGAAGCGGCCATCTGGCCCTGCCCGGAGTGTGCCAACGCGCGGACCATCCCCGACCCCGACGACCGGCGCTCGAGCGTGATCTACTGCCCGACCTGCCGCGGCGATCCCGGGCCGCTGCTCACCCCCAAGGAATTTGTCGGCGCCGTGGTGCTCGAGGCCGTGCTGCTCGAAGCCGGGGCCACGAGCTGGTCCGCCGATCTCGCGCTCGGGCTCGATCGGCCCATCCGCGACCCCAGCCCGGCGGAACTCGCCGCGATGTACGGCGTTGACACCGCCGCGAGGTGGTTCATCAACGGCGAATGGTCCGCAAGCCCGGCGGATCAGACGGACGGCTAGAGTCGTCGCAACCCGCCAAAAATCAGGAGACGCCAGATGAGCGATGCCGCCGCCGGAGCGATCGTCGAGCCCAAGCCCGAGATCACATTCGAGGATTTTGCCAAGGTCGACCTCCGCGTCGCGACCATCCGCGAGGCGGAGCCTCACCCCAACGCGGACCGCCTCCTGCGGCTCCAGCTCGACGACGGGACCGGGACGCCGCGCCAGATCTGCGCCGGCATCCGGGGCCAGTACGACCCCGCCGAGCTGGTCGGCCAGCAGATCATTATCGTGGCGAACCTGGCGGCCCGGACGATCCGCGGCGAGGAATCGCGAGGCATGCTGCTTGCCGCGAGCAGCGCGCCCAAGGGCGAAGGGGACCGCAGCGTCGTCGTCCTCACGCCGATGTCGGCGATTGAGACCGGCTCAGTCGTCTCCTGAGGGCTGGGACGGGCGGTCCTCTCGGGGAGGCAGCCGCCGCGTGGGTGCTTCGGGTGATTCGCCGCCGCCGATGCGGTTGAGCATCCGGCGGACCTGCGTTTCGACCCGTTCGTCGCGGACCGCCTCCGCTTCACGGATCTCTCGGTCGAACGCCTCGACCCTCGCACGCAGTCTCTGGAGTTCCAGTTTTTTGACCGCGCCGCGGGCCTCGTGCCCTGCGGCTACCGCGGCGCTCAGGGCGGCCACCTCGGGCCAATCGAGCTCCGGCGGCTGCTTGGCCTCGGCCGCCCGATCGCGGACCGCCCGGGCGGCGTCGAGGATGGCCATGCCCGATTCAAACTCCACGAGCTTGACCTCGAATCGCTCGGGATCGCGCTCCAGCAGCCGCGCGAGCTCGACGAGCCTCGGCATCAGCCTCCGCGGGCCGCGCTGATCAGGAGCCCCGTCGGCGTCCTCGGCGGGCCAGAGCATCCGGGTCAGCCGCTCGGCGTTGCTTTTTTTCATCCGCGCGAGCACCGCTTCGAGCTCGCCCCGGTCCGCCGTCGCCTGCCAGCCCCGTCGCTCGCGGAACTCTTCGGCCCGGTCGCGGATGCGGTCCCGCACCGAGCCGCCGTCCTGGCCGATCGCGCCGCCGGCCCAGGCCGCGGCGACCACGCCAAGCACCGACATCCGCAGAATCATTGAAAGTCTGGTCATGCCTCGTTCTCCCCGGCGGGCGACGCGGAGTCGGTTCGGTCGGCGCCGCCGTGTGCATCGCTGCCCCGTGCGTCGTCCCATTGCTCGTCCCATTCGTCGTTCCATGTCAGGCTCTCGAAGCTGTTGATTTCTGGTGCGTCGAGATCGAGTGTCTCATCGAGCAGATCGAACGAGGCGAGCAGCAGGGCTTCGTCGCTCGCCAGGACCGGCTGCGACTCGGGCGACGGCCCGGACAGCAGGACCGGCAACGCCGCAAGACCGAGGGCCGCCGCGGCGAGCGCCGCGTACCCGATCCTGCGCGGCAGCCGCGGTATGCGACCGGATCCGTGCGACACCGTGCGGCCTCCGCCCGCGGCCGACGCGCCGGCGATGCGGCGTTCGAAGCCGAGGTCCGGCTCGGCGCGGTCGGTCGCGGCCAGCCGCTGCAACTCCTCGAGCATCCGCTCGTCGCCGGCCTGCGTCGGCCCGTCTGGCTCGGTCTGTCGGGAGTCCTGATGATCGGTCATGGTGAGTCTCCGGCGTGTTCGGTCAGCTGCGCCCTGAGCTTGGCCAGTGCGCGATGATGGCGCGCGAGCACCGTGCCCAGCGGCGCGTCGAGCAGCGAGGCGATGGTCTGGAACGAAAGTTCCGCGTGGTGCCGCAACGACAGCACCTCCTGGTCGGCCTCAGGCAGGTTCACAAGAGCGTGACGCAGTGCCGACCGCTCGCCGGCCTTCTCAGGATCCGGGGCCGGATCATCGGCCAGCCGAAGGCCGTGTGTGTGTCGCGAGTCCTCGGCCAGCCGCGCGTTCCGGGACCGGGCTCGGGCTGCGTCGCGGACTCGGTTCATCGCGATCCGAAACAGCCAGCTCTCGAACCGGCCGTCGTCGCGGTAGCGCCCGCCGGTGATCTGCTCGAAGACGGTGGTCATGACGGACTGGGTGATCTCCTCGGCGGCCTCGGGCGAGCCGAGCCGGCTCCTGGCCGCCGCGTAGACCCGTCGGGCGTAGAGGTGCACCAGCCGCTCCCACGCCCGGCTGTCCCGGTTTGCCGCCCGGGTCAGAAGGTCCGAGAGCTCCGCGAGGCCGTCGTGCTGGGCCGGGCGGGAGCCATCGCCTTGGAACATGTTGAGTGTCGCGGCCGCCATCGAGAGCATCATCGGCTCAACGGCTCGGGCCCGCGTCGATTGCATCCGCAGAGGATTCCAGAACCGGCATAGGCTCGGCTATGCGGGTGCGGCTGGACACGATCCGGGGCGGGAAGAAGTTTGTCGGACCGACGAACGCGGGTCGGCCGCGGTCGTACACCTTCCAGCCATGGGACACCCCACGCCAGCCAACTCGCTCCCGAGGCTGACCTGGGCCGCACTGCGGCTCGCCCAGCCGAGCGAATCGGCAGCAGAAAGATCGCCGGACAGCCCCCAGCAGCACGCCGCGACACGGATGACCCAGACCGACGAAGAACTCGTGGCCGCCTACGTCCGGGGAGAGCGGTCCGCGCTCCGCGAGCTCATGGAGCGGTACCACACGGATCTGCTCCGTTTTTTGTACCGGCTGACCGGCCAGCGGGAGATCGCCGAAGACGCGTTCCAGGACACGTTTTTGCAGTTGCACCTCTCGGCCGGCCGTTTTGACACCACGCGGCGGTTTCGGCCCTGGCTGTTCACCATCGCGGCCAACAAGGCCCGCGACGCGCTGCGGAAGCACCGCCGCCAGCCGATGCTCACGCTCTCCAAGCCCGTCGCCGGCGAAGGGTCGGCGGAGGTCGTCGATCTGCTGGAGATCGCGACGTCGGCGCCGAGCTCGCGGATGGCCGCGGCCGAGCAGCAGGCGGCGGTCGACCAGGTGCTGGCCTCGCTGAGCTACCCGCTCCGCGAGGTGCTGCTGCTGGCCTATTTTCAGCGGCTCAGCTACGCCCAGATCGCCGAGGAGCTGTCGATCCCGCTCGGGACCGTTAAGAGCCGTCTGCACTCGGCGGTTGCGCAGTTTGCCAAGCGCTGGAAGGCTCAAGCCTACACCCGCCCGCCGACGGATGGCGGGCCCACGGAGCCACACGGATGACGGATGATTCGCGGCACGATCGTTCAGGCCCGGCCGAACCGGGCTGCGC
This sequence comes from Planctomycetota bacterium, assembly GCA_039179915.1. Taxonomy (GTDB): domain Bacteria; phylum Planctomycetota; class Phycisphaerae; order Phycisphaerales; family UBA1924; genus JANQQZ01. Next base: position 34,119 of record JBCDEF010000002.1, read on the forward strand.
CCAGCCGGACCTGGCCGCGCTGTCCGACGGCGATGCCCGCGCGCTCGATTGGCTGGCGGAGAACGGCTGGCAGCACCAGATCGCGCCCGCGGATGTGCGCAGCCGGGCCTCGGCCGCGGGCGATCTGCTGACGCCGCTCGGCCCTCCGCTGGCCGCGTCGCAGCCCGGCGAGACCTGGATGGGTGTGGCGTTCGCTGGGGCTGTTGCGTCGATCGAGGCGGCGACCTCTGCCGCCGATTCCGCGCAGCTCACCGAGGAAGACGCCGACGCGCTCGATGCCTGGATACTCGCCGAGGGCCGCGTCTCCCGGGTCCCCCTGTCGCTCCGGGAGCGGGCCAGCGCACACGACCAGATCCACCGCCTGCTCACGGCTTCCGCCGACGCGTCGCTGCCGCACGACGGCCTGATCGACCGGGCCCTTGCCGCGATCGATGGGTTCGAGGCCGCCTCGGGCGACCGGGCGGCGAGCCCGCGCGGCCGGCTGACGCTCTCGGACCTGGGCTCGATCGCCGCG
>JBCDEF010000003.1:0-33471 GCA_039179915.1 Planctomycetota bacterium
GGCCGGGACTCGTAAGGGCCCGGCCCGGGCAGGATCTCGATCCGGCTGCCGGTTTCGCACAGAATCCGGGTGTGTGCGGAAGAAACGGCGTGCGGGCGGCGTTTTGATCTGCGATCCTCGGCCCATCTCGGGCCACGAGGAAGCCCGGCGGTTCGCCGCGGCGTCACGAATGATCCACAGCACGCGCAAGGCTCATGGCTTTCCGCAGAGGCCCTCTTGGTTATGACGGACTTTGATCGCCAATCGAACGAATCGCTGACTCCGGCGGCGCTGCTGCGCCTGGCCGCGGACCAGGAGCTGACGGCCGAGCAGGCCCGCCGGCTTGAGGCACTCGCCGAGGCCGACGACGGCCTGTCGGACGCCGAGGCTCGGATCGAGGCCGAGCGTCACCTGCGGGCGGCCGTCGGCCGGGCGCTCGGCTCGGAGCCGGCGGCTCCGGCGGGGCTCCACGCGCGAGTCGCGGCGGCGATGGCCGCGGCGGACCTTTCCGAGATGACCGCTGATGTCTCGTCCCAGACGCGGCAGAGCAACGGCTCCCCCAGCGTGCCCGAGCGGATGGCGGACCAGACCCGGGACCGTTCATTCTGGAGCGGCACGGTCGCGCGGGTCGGCTCGCTGGCCGCGGTGCTCGCGGTCGGCGTTGTCGCGACGTTCGTCCTGTTCGGGCCGGTCGGCGCCCCTGTCGACGCGGTCTCTTCCCGGACGGTCTCCGCGCAGTTCGTTGCCCGCGAGCACGGCCGGTGCGTGATCGACATCGAGCCGGGCACCGACAAGTTCCGGGTCGACGATGTCGACTCGCTGCCGACGTTCGCGCAGGACGTGATCGGCCGGGAGGTCGCGATCGCCGACCTGCTGGCCGGCGGCGCCGAGAACGTGGCCTTTGTCGATGCCGGGCCCTGCGGCGTGCCCATGGGCGGGCGCAGCATGCACGTGCGGTTCGATGTCCCCCTTGAGGCCGGCGACTCGACGCGTGTCTCGCTCTTCGTGCAGCAGTACACCGGCGAGCAGGAGCTCGAGGCGGAAACGACGTATGAGTTCGACTCGGCCGCGGGCCCGGGCGAGCCGCTCAAGACCCCCTCGATCTACACCTGGCTCCGGGACGGGCTGGTCTACTACCTCGTGATCGACCGGGCCGACGCCTGCGAGACCATCCGCACCCAGATGGACGCCCCGGCGACGGTCAAGCCGCTGGCCGGCACGGTCTGATCTGGTTCCGAACCGGTTCTCAGCCGGCATTCTCCGGCTCGTGCTTCCTGTCTGGGCGCGAACCCGTCTGTGCCGATCGCCGAAACATACGATACGGAGCGCCGGAGGGAGCGCATACCGATCGGGGCACGGCATGACGACGCACACAGATCCGACCCTCTCCACGCACCACGGGCACGGGCCTTGCCGCCGCGGGATCCGGAACCGAGCCGCTGCGAGCGGCCGGATCGCCGGGCTGGCGGGCGTGCTGCTGGTGGTGCTGTCCGGCACGGCGGCGGGTCAGAACGCTCAGGGCGACGGCCGGCAGCTCGACGGCAACCAGCAGCAGGGCGCCGGCCGCACGATCCCGGCGACGCGGGCCGACTTCTCCGCCGAGTCTCGGTTCCGGTCGGCCATCGTGACCGGCAACGCGCCCAACGGGCTGAGCTTCAGGAGCGATGTCGGCTACGCGTCCGAACGCGAGTTCCGCGGAGAGGTCACGTCCGAGGAACTCTTCGAGTTCCAGGGCGGGTTGGCCTCGGACGACATCTTTATGTTCCGTCGCGACTCGCTGTACTCGGGCCTTTCGGGCCTGGGCATCCGCGGGACGGATGCGCTGCAGTATCAGTTTGCGTTGACGACTGGCAACCGCCCGCCGCCGGAGCTGGCCGGGGCGCTGACGGTCTCGCGTGACGCATTTCTGTCGATCTCGCCGGCGGTGCAATCGACGGCAGCGGCGATCGAGAGCACACGCCCGAGCCCGGCCGCGGCGCCGGTCATGCGGGCCCCGGCCGAGGAACTGGCGATGCTGTCGGGCGCTGGGATGTGGCGCCTGCGTTCGCCGTCGGCCTTTACGGCGGAGCGGTCGCTGGCCGAGTCGATCGTCGGGACAGTCACCACCGGAGAGGGCCAGACGATCGGGATCACCGCGTCGCCGCTGGGCGGGATCCGCCAGCTCGTGACCAACGAGCCCGGCGTGACCTTTGAAGCGACCGCGGCGGCGCAGCGTCTGCGAGAGGGCGCCCAGCTCGCTTCGGCGTCGAACGCGGCCCCGTCGAATCTGGCGCCGAGCCCCGCGGCATTGCCGGGCGTGGGCTTCGAGGGCTACCTGCTCGACCTCGAGCGGGCGGCCGAGGGCTCGGAAGCCGAAGAAGGCGTGCCGACCACCGCCGACCGGATCCGGGAGCAGAACCGGATCCTGTCCGATTTCCTGCGGGAACTCCGAGAGCAGCCGCAGCCGACGGACCCCACGGTTCCGGGCGCTCAGCCCGGGATCCAGCCGGGCATCCAGCCGGGCGCAGAGCCCGAGGGCAACCCGGACGACGACGGCGACTCCTCGTCCGGCACGGGCGACAGCGTGATCGATCGCCTGCGGGATCTGGGCGTCGAAGACACGACGATCGATGCACTTCGTGGCGATGCCCTCCGCGGCGATGCGCTCCGGATCGACCGCTTCGTCGACGATGCCCGCGGCGTGGACCGGACCTTCTACGCGGTGCACATGGCCGAGGGCCGACGGCAGATGTCCGGCGGGTCGTTCTTTAGCGCCGAGGCCCGGTTCGCGTTGGCGCTCTCGCTGCGGCCGGATGACGCGACGGCCTCGATCGCCCGGGTGCACGCGCAGATCGGCGCGGGGCTGTTCCTGTCGGCGGCGATGAACCTCCGCGAGACCCTGACCGCGAACCCGCTGCTGCTGGGCGCTCGATACGCCGACGACCTGATCCCCGACCGCGAGCGGCTTTCGCTGGTCGCCGAGCGGCTGGCGGACCAGTCCGACGGCGCCGGCGCCGAGGCCCGTTCGGCCGCGTTGCTGCTGGCCTACGTCGGCTGGCATCTCGGCGACGAAGCCTTGATCGAGCAGGGCCTGTCACGGCTGGAGTTCGAAGGCGGCGACAACCTGACCCGGCTGATGCGCGTGGTCTGGCTCGAGGGGCAGGCCGACGACGACGGATCGGACGGCGAGTGAACACGACCGACGCGGCCGCGGCCGATGGCGTCCCGCCGCCCGGCGGCATGGATCAGCGTGATATCCCGGCCGAGCTGCCCAGCACGCTGATCCCGTTCATGACGAGCGGGTGGCTGCCGCACCTGTGCGAATCGCTGTCGACGCTGGCCGGTCGATCGGTCACGCTGCACGACGCCTCGGGCGTCCGGATCGCGCCGTCGGACACCGAGAACGGCTACACAATCGAACCGGCGCCGCGTCGGCCCAGCCCAGCGGGAACGCTGCGGGCGCCGATCCTGGTCGAGGGCCGACCGATCGGCGAGCTTCGCGCCGAGCCGCGGCCTGATGACCCGGCGGCCGACGCCGAGCTGGCCCGGGCGATGGAGACGCTGGCGCAGGGCTCGGCGGAGGTGTGCGCCGCCGCGATCGGCCTGGGCCACCGCGTGCGCGAGATGTCGGCGATGTATCGGATCACCTCGCTGCTGGCGCGTGCGACGGACCTCGAGGCGATCCTGGGCTTGGCGCTGGGCTCGGCGGTCGACGCCCTCGGGCTCGACGCGGGCAGCATCGTGCTATTCGAGGACGAGAACTCGCCCGAGGCCGACGAGCGGGGCGTGCAGCTCAAGACCAGCCGCGGGCTGAGCGAGGCGTGGCTGGCCGACCCGCGGCCGCTGTCGGTCGGCCGCGAGTTCGATTACCGCGCGGCGCACGGCGAGGTCGTGCTGGTCGAGGACCTGCGGACGGACCCGCGGATCATCGGGGTCGACCGGGTCGAGGCCGAGGGCGTGGTCGGCTTCGTGACGTGCGCGATGCTGATCCAAGGCCGGGCGATCGGCGCGATCCGGCTGTACGACCGCGAGCCGCGGCTGCTCGACGCGGCCGAGCAGCGGCTGGTGCGATCGATCGCCGAGCAGGCGGGGCTGGCGATCGAGCAGGCCCGGCTGCTCGAGCTGCAGGCCGAGGACCGCAAGATCCAGCGGCAGCTCCAGCTCGCCGGCGATGTGCAGCGGCGGATGCTGCCGACGGCGATGCCCGCCATCGAGCCGTTCGACGTCGCGGCGCGGTACGTGCCCAGCTTCGATCTCGGCGGCGACTTCTACGACGTGTTCGCCATCGGCGATCGGGCCCGGCCGCACCTTGGCTTCGCGGTGGGCGATGTGGTGGGCAAGGGGGTGCCGGCGGCGCTCTTGATGGCCAGCGTGCGGGCCTCGCTGCGGGCTTACGCGCAGGAGGTCTACGACCTGGACGAGATCGTCGCGCGGACCAACCGGGCCCTGGCACGGGACACGACCGAGAGCGAGTTCGTGACGCTGTGGTACGGCGTGGCCGACCCGCAGACGCGGCACCTGACGTACTGCGCGGCCGGGCACGAGCCGCCGCTGATCGCCCGCGTGCCCGAGCACCGGGCGCCCACGACCGCGGACATCGACGAGCTGGCCACGGGCGGCATGGTCCTGGGCATCGACCCCTCGCAGCGGTACCAGCGCGGGCACTTCGACCTGATGCCGGGCGATGTGCTCGTGGCCTACACCGACGGCATCACCGACGCACGGGACTTCAGCGACCAGCGGTTCGGCAAGCGGCGGCTGATCGCCTCGCTGGTGCGGATCCTGGCCGAGGAGCCCGACGCGTCGGCCGAGACGATCATCGATCGGGTGTTCTGGCACATCCGCCAGTTTGCCGGTCTCAGCGTGCGGCAGGACGACCAGACGTTGCTGGTCATGCGTGCGAGGCGCTGATCGCGGACAGGGGCTCAGGCCGCCGGGTCGGGCTCGTTGCCGTCGTCGAAGGGCATGACCATGCGGCGGAGATCGTCGATCCGCAGGGTCAGGCGGTCGAGCTCGCCCTCGACGGTCTCGATGACCTCGTCGGTGGACATCTGGCGATCGGTGTCGGCGGGAGCGGGCCGATCCTCGGCGCCCGCCTCGCGGCCGGCGGGGAACGGGATCGGCGTCGGATCCTCTTCCCATGTGCCACGGAGTCGGAAGCGGTTCATGCCGGTGGGTCCTTGGAGCTGCATCTGAATCATGTCGGATGCACCGCAGACATCGGATGAGCGGGCGCGCGGATTGATCGGAGGACGCCGGAATTCGAGCATTTCCTGCGCATCCGGACCAGACAGCGGGCGGAGAGTCGGCGGCGGCGCGGCGGGGTCGTGTGGCATGACGACGGTTATCGGGCGTTCAGCCGGCGGGGGTTGAATCCCGCTCGGCCGCGGCCGGTAGCGGATCGCCCACCCGAGGCTCGGTGCCGCGGAGCGTCCGCGACAGGTTGCCGCGGTGCTTGATGATCACCACCACCGCGAGCAGCCCGGTGACCACGGCCGCGGGCCAGGCGTCCGTCCAGGCGGTCGGCGCCTCGGCCGGGCTCAGCCGCCGGAGGACCAGCACCGTCACCGGCAGGCTGGCGGCGGCCAGACAGCTCGCCACCCCGACATAGCGGGACAGCTTCACGCTTGCGAGATAGACCAGCAGGCCGACGCCCGCGGGCAGGGTGAGGATCGGGAACAGGCCCAGCATCGAGCCGAGCCCGGTCGCGACGCCTTTGCCGCCGCGGAGCCCGCCGCGGATCCCAAGAAACGGGCTGAACATGTGGCCCAGCACCGGGGCGATCATGGCGGCGAGCCACCACCAGAGGTCGGCCGCGGCGGGGCTGGCGGCGACGCCCGTCAGCAGGCCGAACGCGAGCGTCGGCAGCAGTCCCTTGAGCACGTCGAGCACGAAGCAGAGGTAAAAGAACTGCCGGCCGAGCACGCGGCCGACGTTCGTCGCCCCGATGTTGCCCGAGCCGACCGACAGAATGTCCACCCCCCGGCTGCGGGCGATCATCAGGCCGAACGGGATGGCGCCGATGAGGTACGCCGCGACCAGCAGCCCGAGACGCGGGCCGAGCTCGGTCACGAGCCGGTCGCCCGGGCGGCGGAGGCGAACCGGTCGGCGAGCGCGGCCAGCAGCCGGTCGTAGACGCCCTCGGCGGCGCAGGTCGCGTCGAGCACGGCGTAGCGGTCCGGGTCGCGGCGGGCCTGCTCCAGATAGGACTGGCGCACCCGCTCGCGGAACTCGGCCGGCCGAGACTCGATGCGGTCGGGCTTCGCGTCGCGGCGGGCGGCGGCGGTGGCCTCGTCGACATCAAAGACGAGCACGAGGTCGGGCGTCAGCCCGCCGGTGGCGGCGTCGGCCACGGCCAGGATCTCGGCCTCGGGCAGCCCGCCGCCGGCGCCCTGGTAGGCCAGCGTGCTGGAGACAAACCGGTCGGCCAGCACCAGCTCGCCGCGGTCGAGCGCGGGGCGGACGGTCTGCTCGACGAGCTGGGCCCGGCTGGCCATGTAGAGCAGCATCTCGCAGCGGAGCGTCATGTCGCCGTGGGTGTGGGCGAGCAGCAGGTCGCGGACGGCCTCGCCGATGCCGGTGCCGCCGGGCTCGCGGACCTCGCACACGGCCAATCCCGCCTCGCGGGCGGCTCGGGCGAAGCGGGCGAACTGGGTCGACTTGCCCGAGCCGTCGGGGCCTTCAAAAACGAGCATGCGGCCGCGGAGCGCAGCGGCGAGCGGGTCCGGCAGTCGGGCCGACGCGCATTCCGACGCGCGGTCCGGATCGGGAGCGTGCGGCTGACCGGCTCCACCGGCATGACCGGGCGTGTGCATCGGCGTGCTCATCGGTCGAGTCTACACGCCGGCGGGCGCGGCAGACGGATGATGCAAACTCGCGTTCGGCTCAGTCGTCGACGCCGGGCGTCATCTTGACGAACTCGACCGCGTCGTCGTCGGCCGGCGCAGCGGTGGCGGGGCGGACGGCCCGGGTGGCGACGGGCCGATCCTCTTCGCCGTAGTCGGGGTCATCATCGGACCGCGACCGGCCGGCGCCGAAGAGCATGCGATCGATCGAGACCGCCCCGGGCCCGATCAGCACGACCGCGAGCGCCATGACCAGCAGCGCGATCTGCCAGAGGAACGTGCTGTAGGCGTAGGTCACGCCGCCGCCGACGAACGGCTTGAGGTCGAACAGGCCGGCGGGCAGGAAGCCCAGCAGCGCGTTGCCGCTCTGGATCGCGGGGCCGATGACGGTCAGCCAGGCGGCAACGAGCATCGTGCCCGCCAGCGGCAGGGCGGAGAGCCTGCCGAAGAACCCGACGAGGACCATGGCGCCGAAGACCAGCTCGCTGACGGCCGCGCCCCAGGCGAAATAGACCGGCAGCTTGCCGTCGGCCAGGACCGAGGGCCAGAGCCGCAGGCCCGGGTTGCCCTCGGCGTCGGGCGCGGGGTTGGCGGCGCCGTCGATCAGCAGCGCCAAGCCGTAGAGCCGCCGGACGGATTCGGGCTCCGGGGCAACGGCCGCGATCTGATAGGCGACGGGCTCGATGTCGGGCTCGGCGGCCGGGGCTGGCTCGGGCGAAGACTCGGCCGGGGTTTCGGCCGGCTGGTCGGGAGCCGTGTCCGTGGCCGGATCGGGCGATGGCTCGCCGCTCTCTTCGGCAGGGCCAGTTGTGGGTTCGGCTGTGGGTTCGGGTTCGGGTGCGGCCGCCGGCATCGGGCCTTCGAGCACGCCCCAGTCGGTCAGGCGGCCGGCCTGGGCGGGCGAGGGCTCGAAGTATTGGAGTTTGCCGGCGCCGGCCCAGAGGAACGTCAGCCCCAGAACAAGCCGCAGCAGGAGCGGCGCGAGGCTGAGCGACAAGAACCGTGCCATGTGCGAGTCCCCCCTGGGTGGTGTCCGGGCGATGCCGCCAGATGACTATACGGATCGGGTGCGATCGTCTTTCGGCTGCAGCGTGCGGGAAGAAAGTAGGATGGTGGGTCCGCGGGCGTGGCGGAATTGGTAGACGCGCGGGATTTAGGTTCCCGTGGCCGCAAGGCCTTGCAGGTTCGACCCCTGTCGCCCGCATTGAGTGTCCATCGTGCTTGGCCGTTGTACTGGGCCCGCGGGCTCCTGGAACCGGGGCGGGGGCCGGGCTAATCGCGCCCTTCTCGATCTATTTTTCGCAATTCGATCTGAATCATCCACCGTGGGCCGCCGATGCGCCTCTCGCACGCGCCATGCTCGGCCGCGCGGGGGAGGAAACGGACATGGCCTGGATGAAATCGCTCGGACTGACGACCAAGATCACGGCTCTGGCGGTGGTCATGCTGATCGCGGTGATCGCGGTGAACTACGCCGTCTTCCTCAGCGGGTACCGCAGCGACACAATCGAACTGATGGGCCACAAGGCCGGCGCGTTCACCGCGGTGGCTGACGCGGCCAAGAACCACACCTCGTCGCTGTTCGCCTCCGGAGCGATCGATGCCGAGGGCCTGGTCGAAGAGGCCGAGGCGCACCTGGCCGCGGGCGGTCACTACTCGGAAACGGCGTTCTTCGACGCGATCCCGGTTGTCGCGGGGTGGAAGGCGGCCGCGGCGGGCGCCGAACGCGAGGGGCTGGACTTCGGGATGGTCGCCTTCGACGCGCGCAACAAGGACAACGAGCCCGATCCGGATTCGTTCGGCGGCCGGCTGCTCGCGGACCTGACGCAACAGGTCGCCGGCGGCGGCTCCGAGACGATCAAGCGCGTCAACCACGAGACCAACACGCTGCACTACCTCCGGGCGATCCGGCTCGACGACTCCTGCATGGCCTGCCACGGCGAGCCCGGGCACGCGCTGGGCGACCCCGACGGCGACGGCCGGGACCTGTTGGGATTCACCATGGAGGGCTGGAAGCCGGGCGACATGCACGGCGCGTACGAGCTGGCGATGCCGATGGACTCGGTCGACGCCGCCACTGCGAGCTTTTTTACCACCGGCGCGATGTTCACGATGCCGGTCATCCTGCTGGGCGTCGGCGTGTTCGTGCTGCTGCTGCGGGCGCTGGTAATCAAGCCTGTGACGAGCATGGTGGCGGTGGTCAAGGACATCGCGCAGGGTGACGGCGACCTGACAACACGCATCGGCGTGAACCGCGGCGACGAGATCGGCCAGCTCGGCCGGTGGTTCGACACCTTCCTCGACGGGCTGTACGAGATCATCAGCCAGGTGCGCGGCGCGACCGGCGAGGTGTCGGCGGCGGCGACGCAGATCGCCGCCTCCAGCGAAGAGATGGCCACCGGGCTCGAGCACCAGCGGACACAGACCGGGCAGGTCTCGGCCGCGGTCGAGGAGATGTCCGGCTCGGTCCGCGAGGTCGCCGCCAAGAGCCAGGAGGCGGTCGGCACGGCCCGCACCTCGGGCGACGACGCGAGCGAGGGCGGCAAGATCGTCGGCCAGACCGTCGAAGAGATGCACACCATCAGCCGGCAGGTCAACGCCTCCGCGTCGGCGGTGCGCGAGCTTGGCAGCAAGAGCGAGCAAATCGGCGCCATCATCGCGGTGATCAACGACATCGCGGACCAGACAAACCTGCTTGCGCTCAACGCGGCGATCGAGGCGGCCCGCGCCGGCGAGCACGGCCGGGGCTTCGCCGTCGTCGCCGACGAGGTTCGAAAGCTCGCCGAACGGACCCAGCAGGCGACCGAAGAGGTCGCCGGCAGCATCCGCGAGATCCAGACCGAGACCGAGCGGGCGGTGACCGAGATCACCACCTCGACCGAGCGGGTCGACGAGGGCGTCACGCTGGCTCGGACCGCCGGCGAAGCGCTCGAGCGGATCGTGGCCGGATCGAACAACCTGCAGAGCGTGGTCGAGTCGATCTCGGCGGCGGCGGCCCAACAGTCCGCGGCGTCGGACGAGATCGCCCGATCGACCGAGGCGATCAACGCCGTCACCGGCGAATCAGCCCAGGGCGCCTCGCAGGCGGCCCAGGCGGCCACCCAGCTGAGCCAGGCGGCCGAGTCGCTGCAGTCGCAGGTCAACCGGTTCAAGCTGTAAAGCCGTTCAGCCCCCGGGGAACACTGGGGCCCGATCCCACCGGTTCTGGGAACCGCGAAGGGGCCGGCCGGGCGGGCGGCGTATCGTTCGGGCTGTGGATGCGCACCCGGATCAGGACCCGCCCCGCCGAGCCGTCGGCGACGATGCCGACGCGGCCGGCGCGCCCATAGCGCTGACCGGCGGCGGCTCCGACCGGGGTGCGGGCGGCGAGAGCGGCACCGACACGGCCGCGGCCGCCGGCGACGGCGAGACGCTCGAGGCCAAGCCCGTCGGCGCGTCCGAAGCGATCGGCTCGGTCGTTGCCCGGCGCTACGAGCTGACCGAGCGGCTGGGCTCGGGGCGGCGCGGCGTGGTCTACCTCGCGCTCGACAGGATGACCGAGGCGCGAGTCGCCGTCAAGCGCCTGCGCACCGACGCTTCGGTCCGCGACGCGGTGCTGCTTGCGCGCGACGCCGCGGAGCTGCAGGCCACGATCCGCCACCCCGGCATCGCGCGGGTCTTCGAGGTCGGCGAGGACGCCAGCGGGCTGTTCATCGTCAGCGAATACATCGACGGGCCCTGCCTGACCAAGCACGTCGCGACGCACGGGCCGCTCGATCTGTCCCACGCGATCCGCGTGATCGGCGACGTGGGCGAGGCGATGATCGCGGCGCACGACATCGGCCTTTTCCACGGCTCGGTCCGCGGCGCCAACGTGCTGCTCACGCCCGACGGCGAGACCAAGGTCGTCGACTTCTCGATCGCCAACATCGTGCCGGCCGACCACCCCAAGGCGCGGCGGCAGGACATCCGCGGTTTGGCCCGCACGCTGTGCCAACTGCTGACCGGCGTGTCGCGCGGCACGGTCAACGTGCACGAGCTGCCCAAGCCGGTGCGGCCGGTGATCCGCCTGGCGATGGGCCGGTCGGTCGCGACGCGGCAGTCGACGATGGAGCACTTCCTCCGCGAGCTTCGGGCGACGGACCTGGTCGCCGAGCCGGGCCCCTTGAGCGAGGCCGACGCGATCCGCAAGGGCCGCGAAGCGGAGCTGTCCGGCTCATTCGCGGCGATGCGGGCCGCGGGCGAGGAGGCGCAGCAGGCCAACGCTGAGAGCGCCGAGGCGATGGTGCTTCTCCGCCGCGCCGACGCGCTCGAATCGGAAAAGAACGAGCTGATCCGGACCGTGGGCGAGCGGGAAGCGGCGTTCGACTACGCGGCCGCGCTCGAGGCGCTGGGACAGCTCATCCGCCGCTTCCCGGCCGATCACCACGTCATCCGGCTCGCGGGGCAGAAGCGGCAGATGCTCGCCGACCTGACGCGGCTGAGCGGGCTGGGCGAGCAGATGGTTCAGTCGGGCCGGATCGCCGAATCGGTCGACGCCTGGCGGCGGGTGCTCGAGCTCAAGCCGGACGACCCGGCGGCGCAGGTGCAGGTCCGGCTCGGCCGGGCCGCGCGGTTCAAGCGGCGGATCGTCGCCGGAGCGGGCACGGCCGCGGTGCTGGCGGTGCTCGCCGGCGGCGGCTGGTTCGCCTGGACCGAGTTCGGCGTGCACGGGCTGCCAAGGGCTGAAAGCCGCGCCTCGGCGGGAACTGACACGGACGGGCTCGCCGAGAGCGCGCCGGGGGCCGACGGCGACTCGCGGCCCGCGCCGCTGAACCCGCTAATCGCCGGCGGTACCGAGGCGCTGAACTCGGCCGACCGCGGGCTGGTCCCGCCGCCGGCCGCGACGGGCACCGGGGTTGGTGCCGCCGGCGGCGATGGCACAGAAACCGCCGACCGGATCGCGGACGGAGACGGCGCGGGCGACGACGCGGGCGGCGGAGCGGAATCGCGAAGCGAGGCGTCGTCGGAGCTCGACGAGCGGCTGCGGGCCTTTGCGAGGGCCGCCGAGCAGTCGGCGCGAGCCGCGGCGAGCGCCCGCGGGTTTGCCGTCAGCTCGGGCGCGGTGGGGCTGGCGTCGGGCTCGTTCGACGCGGCGGCGGAGCGGCACACCGAGGGGCAGCGGCTGCTCGAGACCGGCCGCTACGCCGAGGCCGCGGGGCTGCTGTCGTCGGCTCGGAGCACCTACGTGCGGTCGGCCGCCGAGGCCAGAGCGCGGATCGCCGGGATCGAGTCGCTGATCGCCGAGCGGCGGCTGCGCGACGCGGCCGCGGCGATCGACAGGATCCGGACGGACGCGCCGGCGGAAGCGATCGCCGAGCTCGAGACCGCGGCCGCGCAGGCCCGCGGCGCAACCGTCGAGCTGGCGCCGGGCGTCGAGGTCGAGCTGCGGTATGTCGAGCCCGGCGTCTTCCGGGCCGGCAGCGACGCGGACGAGCCCGGGCGGCGGGCGACCGAGGACCCGCGGCGGCTGCGGATTGCCCGGCCGTTCTGGATGATGGCCACCGAGCTGACCCGGTCGCAGCTCGCGGCGGCCACGGGCGGGCGCTCCTCCGCGGCCGAGGCCGGGCTGCCCGCGACCGGGCTCTCGCTCGATGATGCGATCGCCCTGGCCGACCGGCTCACCGCGGTCGCGCCCGGGACCTTCTCGATCCCGACCGAGGCCCAGTGGGAGTACGCCTGCCGGGCGGACGCCGACGGCCCGCACGGGCTGCGCAACGGGTCGCTCGCTGTGGGCGATGCCGCCTGGTGGCTGGCCAACGCCGAGGCGCGGGTCCGGCCCGTTGCCACGCGCGAGCCCAACGCCTGGGGCCTCTACGACATGCTCGGCAACGCCGCCGAGCTGGTGCTGGCGCCGGAGCTGGGCCACGGCGAGCAGGTCGCGATGACCCGCGGCGGCTCGTTCCTCTCGCCCGCTGGCGCGGTCCGGGCGGCGGCACGGCACGAGCTGGTCCCGCGGGATCGGGGCGATGTCCGCACCGGCGTGCGGTTCATCTGGACACCCGACGAGCCGGCATCTGAAGGCGACACCGAGAACGGGGACGAGAACGGGGACGGAGCCGACGCCCCGTGATCCGTGCACGCACCACTACGAGCTCGGCGCGTTCTCGCGGAGCGCGGCGGGTCATAGCCTCGGCTGTCGCGTCGATCGTGTGCGCGGGAGGGATGGCTGGGCTGATGCTTGGTGTCGGCGGCTGCGCCTCGACGGAGCGGGTGCCGGCGGGGCCGGCGGTGCCGTCGGTGATCAGCGCGATCTGGTCGGAAGAGTCGGGCGGGCTGTGCGTGACGCTGTCGGGGACGGTCAGCGCTGGGCCCTCGCTGCTGCCCGGCGGCGAGTTCGAGCTGCGCCTGAGCGGGCCGAGCCTGGAGCAGCCGATCTTCCGCGTGCCCAACGCTCGCGGGCGGACGTGCTTCGAGCTGGCCCGGACTCCTGCGGAGTTCGGCGGGCTGCGGCCCGGGCCGGTCTCGGTCGACGCGATGGTCGCGGGCCGCATCACGCAGATCGCTAGCGCCCGGCTCGACGAGCCGACGATCCGCCGGCTGGCCGCCGCGGCGCTCGAGCGTGGCCGGCAGCGGACCGGCGCCCCGGGCCCGGGCGGGACGGCAGAGATCAGCCTCCGCACCGTGCCCGATCGCGTGGCCGCGGGCGAGACCGTCCGCATCGTCGGCACCGCGACAAACACGGGCGACCGCCCGCTCTACCGGCTGTCGGCGGCCGTGGTCGGCCAGGGCGTGCCGGCCGGCGAGGCCACGCTCGACTTCGGCTGGCTCCAGCCCGGCGAAACGATCGAGCTGACTCAGACGGTCCGCGTCGAGCGGGGCCACCGGGCGGACTCGATCGAGCTGGACGTCCAGACGGCCGAGCTGCACGGGGCGGCGATCGCGGCGGCCGAGACCGTGCGGCTGGCCGTGCAGCCCCTGCCGCCGGCGGCGATCCGCACCGAGGTCACCGTGACGCCCGACCGCCACGGCCGGGCCGTCCGCGAGGGCCGCGAGGACACCTTCCGCCCGGGCGACGACCTGCACATGGTCGTCGAGGTGACGAACTTCGGCGACACGGACCTCTTGGGCGGCGTGGCCGAGCTGCGGTCGCCCGAACCGGGCAACGCGAGCGTGCGTGTCGGCCGGGCGGTGCTGGGCAACCTGCCGCCGGGCGGGTCGACCCGGGCGCACTTCTGGTTCATCGTCCGGGCGCCGCTTGGCTCGGCCCGCATGCCGATGCTCGTCGAGATCAGCGATACCGACCTGGGCGTGGTGCACGAGCAGGCTGTGGTGATCGAGATCGACGAAGACTGATCACCAGTCTGGCCGCCGCAATCATGGATGCGGCAGCACAACGTCCGAGAGACACTCGCCGATCGCTTCGCGGATGGTCATCATGAAGAAAAAGGGGGACGGGGGGCGGGGTAGCTGACGAGCACTGTCGCGTGGGCACGATGGCAATCGCACGCTGTCTCCGCCCACCCCTTCCGGCTGCCGGATGCCGAGGTTGTCGGCGCGGCTGGCTCGGTCCTTGTCCCTCCCTATCCCTTGGATGAAGCGTACTGGATCGGCCGGTGCCGTCAAGCGTGCACGTCGTGAACTCGGACGGAATCCGACGATCGAGACCGGGTCTCGACGGCGGGCCGCGGAACCGACAGGGTTTATCGGACGATGCGTCCCGCGGCTCCGGGTACCACCGGTTGTGGGCCTCAATCGCAGCCGAGCGAGAAGTTGTTGACCCAGGCGAAGAAATCGCCGCCGTCGATCACATTGTCGCCGTTCTGGTCGGCGGCGGGGTCGCTGGTGCTAAAGGCGTTGACCCAGGCGAAAAAGTCGCCGCCGTCGAGCAAGCCGTCGTCGTTGACATCGGCCAGGCAGTCGCTCGGGGGGCAGGCGTTGGTCAGCGTGAGCCGGACGGCATCGACGCCGGCCTCGACGACCGAGCCCCCGCCGAGGTCCTCGGCGATGAACCGGACCCGCATCGTGTCGGTCCGGGGCGCGATGGTGTCGATGATCAGGGTCTGCTCGACCCAGCCGCCTGCGGCGAGGAGGCCGTCGGGGCCGATCTGGCCGGCGGGGATCCATGTCGCGCCGCCGTCGTTGGACAGCTCGTAGCGGAGGGCATCTTCTTGGGGGTTGCCGCCGCGGGTGTTGTCTAGCCAGAGCGAAAACTTGAGCACGCCCAGATCGCCGCCGGTCGCATCGATGACCGGCGAGGTCAGGGTGGTCGCGCCGCCGTCGACATCGGCGTTGCCGCTCGCGTTGTCGGTGACGTAGGCCCAGCCGGTGCGCTCGGCGTCAGCGAAGGGCTCGCCGCGGGTGCCCTCGTCGACCGGGACGGCCCGCTCCCACTGGCCGTCGGTCAGATCGGCGTCGTTCGTGACGGTCCAGCCCTGGTCGGTGTTGAACGAGTCGGCGAAGACGACGGTATCGGCGGTGACGGGCACGGCGATCGCCGCGTCGGCGCCGCGTGACGGGAAGCTCGCGGTCTCGCCCTGCGTGGTGAGCGCTTCGATGTAGAACTCGGCCGCGTTGCCGCAGGCGTCGCTGGACAGCGAGAACGTGTAGCGGTCGTCGCCCAGGGGTGTGACGGCCTGCTCGGTGAAGGCCGCGGCCGCCGAGCCGCGTGCGAAGACGCGCACGACGCTCGAGGGCTGATTCACGCCCCGCGCAAGCGAGAAGGTCACATCCGCCGGCTCGCCCGGGCGCAGCGACTCCGGCGGCGAGAGCAGGAACCGAAGCGGCGTCGCGGACCGCTCGGCCAGGTACAGGTACGCCTGAGAGACTTCCTCCGCCGTCGGGCGGATGTAGAAGTCTTCGGGGCTGAAGCCGTTGAGCCCGGCGCCGCCGTTGGGCCGCAGCTCGAAGGTGAACGTGAGCGCCCGGAACGCGTCGTACGACCAGTCGGAGAAGGTGCCGGCGGCCTCGTACAGGTCGAGGGCCCGCTGCGGGACATAGAACGCGCCGAACGCGTCGAGCATCGACTGCGTGATGCCCGCGGCGACCTGCGCGAGCTCGGCCTCATCGGGCACCGACTGCGCGAACGTGCCCGGCGAGTGCAGCACAAGCTGCGAGTAGCTGTGGGTATCGACGTGGGCCCGCAGGTCGGGCAGCGCGGTCAGGAAATCGCGCATCGCGGCCGACTCGGGCTCGCTAAAGGCGTTGGGCCCGTGGTAGATGTCCGAGAGCGGGTCGGCGCTGGCGCCGTTGCCGGCGAAGTTGACGTCCCAGTTGCGGTTGAGGTCGACGCCGAAGATCCCGCCGCCGTTGTCGCGCCGGTTCTTTCGCCAGTAGCGCTCGGTGTTCCAGCTGTAGACGTAGCCATCGGGGTTCATTACGGGGGTGATGTGGACGCGGACGCTGTCGAGCAAACTGGTGATCCGAGGGTCGACGCCGTAGCCGCGGACGAGCCGCTCGGCGGTGTAGAGCGTGGTCGGGCCGGTGATCCATTCTCGGGCGTGGATGAGGCTGTTGAAGGCAACATCCGGCCGGCCCGCGGCATCGCCGGGACCGGTGATCGTCATGGTCCAGATCTCGCGGTCCTGGATGGAAGTCCCGATCGACTGCACGCTGACCAGGTCGGGCCGCTCGGCGGCAAGCTGGTTGACGAAGGCGATCAGGTCCTCGTAGGGGTAGTAGGTCGAGAAGTCGATCGCGTCGCCGCCGCGGGCCAGGGCCGGGTCGTCGGCGAGCAGGCCGGCGCGGAAGTCGATCCGGGCGCGCTCGGCGTCAACGGCCGCCTGCACGTCCTCGATCAGCACCTGCATCTCGAAGCCCTCGGCCTGCATGGTCGCGTACGCCCCGGCCGAGACCTGCACCTCGATCGGCCCGCGGCCGACACGTTCCGACCAGACGTGGCGGCTCAGCTCGAGCACGCGGCCCAGCCGCTCGCCGCTCTCGGGCGTAACGCGGACGAGCCGGTCGCCCGCATAGGCCCAGGGCTGCGCCGCGGGGCCGGCGGCCTGGTCGGCCTGCAGAACATCAGCAGCCGCCGGCTGGGCCGTGCCCTGCGCGGCCAGAAGGGAGCAGAGGGCAAGCGCGGCGGCGGATCGGTGCATGGTCGAGTCTCTCTCGTGGCTGGTGCGCCGAGCGGCGCGTCGAAACAGAAAAGCGCGAGCGTAAAAAAATCGCGGGGCCCATCGCCGGCTATGCAGAACGATGCAGCCGGACCGGCCCGCCGGCGGGACCCAAAATCACCATACGCGGGCCTGCGGTCCGGGTTGCGGCATCAACGGGCCCGCGAACCGTCTCGGGGCACTGTGCAGCCGCGAAGCATGATCAAAACCCAAACCCAATGACGAGCGGATCCATGCGGATCGGTGGCCGAACCGGCGTTCTCGGGCGAGAGTATGTGAAGAACACGCCGCCCCCGGGCCCTGCCCCCTGTCCCGGCTGAAGGCCGGACGCGCCCGAACGAACCGCCCCACCGCCTGACGCTTCAGGAGAACCCACCGTGCCGAACACGATGCCTGTCGACTCGCCGGAACGCCGCCCGTCTCGCTCGTTCGCGGGTCTGGCGGCGGCGGTGCTGCTCGCCGCCGCCGGTTCGGCTGCGGCCGGCTCGGCCGCGGGCCAGGCCCACGAGGCCCTGGTGATCAGCAACCCGGCCAGCCCGGCCGCGCTGGAGATCACCAATGAGTACGTCAGCGCCCGCGGGCTGCCGCCCACGTCGGTGCTGTGGATCGAGCCGAAGGCCAACAACTTCAACCTCCTGGTCGATGTGAACTTCCAGGCGCTGTTCGGCACGCTGGCCAATCGGCGGATCGGCCCGAGCATAGACAACCTCGTGCTCGGGCCGAGCGACCGCTATCGGGTCGGGGCGAGCGGGCTGGTCAACGACTCGTGCTTCGAGGTCAACCGGTTCGGCCTGCCCGGGGCGTACGCCCTCGCGCCGTTCGCCGAGACGATCCGCGCCGGCGGCATCTCCGTTCTTCTGGAGAACGGCTACGCCACCACGCAGGACAACCCGATCGCGTTCGATAGCGAACTGAGCTACGACAACGGCCTGCCCGGCGGCTCGATCGCCAGCGGCAAGCTGTTCATCGCCGCCTCGCTCGGGTACACCGGCGAGCGCGGTGTCGATGTCCCGACGATGCGCACCATGATCGAGCGGTCGGTCGCGGCCGACGGCCGCGGTGCACCCCCCGGCTCGATCTTCTACTTCATGGAGACCGACGACCCCGCCCGCTCCGGCCCGCGCGAGAACCGGTTCCCCATCGCCGTGTCCAGGCTCTCGCCCTACGGCGCCGCCGGCATCGTTGAGACCGGCAGCACGCTGCCGACCCTGAGCTTCCCGGCTCTGGGGATCATGACCGGCGACGACCTCTTCGACGTCAGCACCGGCGCCGCGGCGCTTGAGCCCGGCGCGTTCGCCGACCACCTGACCAGCTACGGCGCCGACTTCGGCCGCGCGCAGCAGACCAAGATCTCGGACTGGATCCGCGCGGGCGCCGCGGGCAGCTTCGGCACCGTCGAAGAGCCGTGCAACTACCCGCAGAAGTTTCCGACCGCGTTTACGCATACCAACTATGCCGCGGGCCTGACCCTGGGCGAGTCGGTCTACCGCTCGCTGGGGGCCGTGCCGTTCCAGGGCTATCTGCTGGGCGACCCGCTGTGCCGACCGTTCGCGACCGGGCCGCAGGTCGGCGTAGAGGATCTGCCGACCGGGCCGGTCGCGGGCGCCCTGCTCGTGACGCCGACCGCGACACCGACGCGGCCGGGCACCGGCATCGGCGAGATCAGCGTGCTCGTCGACGGCGTGGTCGTGGCCAGCGGCGCGTCGGGCTCGGTCGTTGTGCCGACCAACCACCTCGACGACGGCTGGCACGAGCTTCGGATCGTCGCGACCGACGACTCGCCCCAGGCCGTCGCCGGCGAGTGGGTCGGGTCGTTCACGCTGGCCAACGCGGGCGTGTCGGCGACGCTCACGCCCAGCCAGACCGGCTACAACCGGTCGACGCCGCTGACGTTCGATGTCGTTGGCTCAGGAGACGAAGTCATCGAGCGACGCGTGATCCATATGGGCCGGGTGATCGCCGCCGACGACGGGACGGGCGTGCTGGAGACCCGCGGCGAGATCATCGGAGCCGGGCCGGCGCGGGTGTGGGCCGAGGTCGACTTCGCCGACGGCAGCACCGCGCGGTCCGAGCCTGTCGAGCTGCAGGGCACGGACGCGAGGCCGGCGGTTTCGATCACACCGGTCAAGGCCTTCAGTTCCACGCTCGAGACCGCGCCGGGCGAGGCGTTCGCGGTCCACCTGCCGGCCACGTTCGCCGACGACCTCGGGCAGGTGACCTATTCGCTGAACGGCCAATTGGGCCAGGCCGCGCTGCTCGGCGGCGACGGGCCCGTCCGCATCTTCCGCGCCGACGCCGACGCGGCCGGCACCGACACCATCGGCTTCACCGTGACCAACGGCCAGACCACAGATTCGGGCACGCTCACCGTCCGCTACCGCCCGGTGCCGGTGCCCTGCCTGGCCGACATCAACCGCGACGGGCAGGCGACCAGCAGCGATTTCTTCGCCTGGGTCAGCGCGTACAGCAACAACGAGCCCGCCTCGGACCAGAACGGCGACGGGCAGTTCGGCGCCGCGGACCCGGAGGGGTCGGCGGACTTTTTCGCCTGGATCGTCAATTTCGGGGAGGGCTGCGCGTTCTAACCCGATCCGGACGGTGCGGGGCGGTCCCGCGGCGTTGGAATAGCCCGGCCGGCGCTCGGGTTGCCCCGATACGCTATCGAACGCCGCCCGGGATTCGCCCGCCGGCCACCAACCAACCGTCAGCCGGCCTGTCTGCCGGACCCTGCCAGGAGCCATCCGCCATGCCATCGGCCACGCCCTCGTCTGACACGACCCCGCCCGCTCGCGGCCGCATCGGCCTGATCATCGCCGCCACCGTGGCCTGCGCCGGGTTGGCCGCGACCGCCCACGCCGCGGGCACGGAAGCGGTGTCGACGGCGGTCTCGCTCACCGGCGAGCCCGAGGTCTTCTCCCCCGCCGGCGTCGAGGCCGACCGCGCCGCCGCCAAAGAGACCGACAAGCTCCACCTGGTCTACGCCACCGCGGTCTGGTGCGGCCCGTGCCAACGCATGAAGAAGACGACCTGGGTCGAGCCCGAGGTCGAACAGTGGATCGGCTCCAACGCCATCGTCACCGCGCTCGACGTCGACGACTCCCGCGATACCGCCCGGGGCCTGGGCATCGTGGCGATGCCGACGATGATCCTGTTCGACGGCGACGAGGAGCTCGGCCGCGCAACCGGCTTCCTGACCGGCGAGCGGCTGCTGGACTGGGCCAATTCGACCGCGGGCGACCGCGTCGCTCAATCGGCAAGCCAAACTAACAGCCAGCCCGAGACGGAATCGAACGCCGACATGTCCGAGATGCTCGCCGCGGACGCCGAGGCCACCGCCGCCTTTGCCGGCGAGATGCGCGAGCGAACCGAGACCCTCGAGAACCAGATCGACCTCGACCTGGAGCTGAGCGCCCTTAAGCAGAAATGCCTGGAAGGCAAGCACGACGACGCCTGCGAGGCGTACCTCTGGATGTGGCAGTCTGCGTTCCGCCTGCGCCGGCCCGATGCGCCGACGTTCATCGATGCGCTCAGCAACGATCTGCGGGACCTGGCGGCCATGCACCAGCCCACGATGGAACGCCTCGAGCGGACGCGTGATGTGCTGATGGAGCGGCTCGAAAGCGGCGAGCCGGGCCTGATCGCCCACTGGGCCACGCTCGCGCACGCGACCGGCCAGGGCGAAGCCGTTGGCAACTACATCGAGCAGGGCCTCGACGACCCCGACACCGCCGCCGCCTACGAGCGGGTCGCCATTCTCATGGCCGGCACGCTCCGCGAGAACAACCGCTACGACCTGCTCGCGCGGCTGACCGACCCGCTCGACCTCGCCCGGGTGCAGGACCAGGTCAACGTGCAGTCGCCCGCGGCGCTCGAGCGGGCCCGAAGCCGGTTCGCGGTCAGCTACGCCATCGCGGTCCTGGGCGACAACCCCGAGGTCGCCCGCGGCGTGGCCCGCCTCGCCCGCCGCCACGACGCCAGCGCTGAAACCCGCCAGGCCCTGATCGCCGAGGCCCAGCGCGCCGGAGCCGACGAGGACGCGATGGTCGGCCTCGAGATCTTCGACGGCTAGCCCAGAGCCAGCGCTTCAGCCCACGGCATGATTCCGGTACAGTGTGGAGGCACGACCGGAGGACACGCCATGCGCACGCTGCTGCTCGCCGCACCATTCGCCTTCGCCGCCGCGGCGGCATCGGCTTGTGCCGATGAACCGCCGGTCTTCTCCCAGGCCGGATTCGACGCCGACCGCGCCGCCGCCATCGAGCAAGACCGGCTGCATCTGGTCTACGCCACCGCCGTCTGGTGCCCGCCCTGCCAGCGGATGAAGAAGACGACCTGGACCGACCCGGCCGTCGAGGCCTGGGCCGGCGAGCACGCGGTCATCACGCCGCTGGATGTCGACGGCTTCCCCGAAAAATCGCAAGAGCTCCGCGTCCGAGCGATGCCGACGATGATGCTCTTCGACGGCGACGAAGAGATTGGCCGGCGCGTCGGATACGTCGGACCCGATGATCTGGTGGCGTGGATGGACGCCGGCCTTGCCGGCGAGCCGCTGCCCGAGCCGACGCGAGCGGCGCCGCCGCGTCGGGAAGGGGCAGACCAATTCATCGGCACGCGCTACCACCGCGCTGCCGAGCTGTACTTCGACGGCGACATGGAATCGGCGACGCGTGAATTCGTCCGGGTCTGGCCCGAGATCGTCGAGAACGATCGCTACCGCCGGCCGCCTGTCGGCAACGCCGAGACCATGTCCGCGCAGCTGCTGATGCAACTCATCGCCGACGAGCACGGCCCGGCCCGCGACGCCTTCCGCGAGCTGCGCGACGCGGACACCGCCAGGCTCGAAGGCGGCGACGTCAGCTGGGCCACGCTCACGAGCTGGGTGTACCTGAACGCCGCGATCCGTGACGACGAGGCACTGCTCGCCTGGGCACGCCGCATCATGGACCGCGGCAACGCCGACGCCACGCTCGCCCGCTTCAGCGAGCCGCTCAAGGAGGCCGCCCGCGACAACGACGCGTGGGACGTCATCGCCGGCACGATCCCGGACCCGGTGCAGCGGCTGCGGACGCTTTTCGGTTCGATCCGCGTCGCCGGATTTCTCAGCCCCGACAAAGAGCTCTCGGCCATGATGGCCGAGCCCGTCTTCTTGTCGCAGATCATCGGTGATGAGATCTGCGCGGCGTTGCACACCAACGACGACGGCACCGCAGAGGCCGAGCTGATCGCCTATCTGTCCGAGTTCGCCCCGGATCAGGCCGCGTGGCGGATGGCCTTCATCCTCGCCGCCGACCGCTGCGGCAAGCTGTGCGCCGACCACACGGAATGGATCGAGCAGTACGGCCTCGACGAGCGATTCCCAACGCAATCGGGCCTGATCGGAACGGGAATCTAGCCTTTCCCCCTCAACGAGTTTTCCCTCTCAAGGAGCAGCGATGCAGCCCCGGACATCTTTCTTGGTCCTCGCCGTTGCGGTTTTCACATCGGTGTCGTTCTTGGGACCCGGGTGCGGCTCACCCCCCGAGCAGCGGATCACCGAGCGGCGGGACGCGACGGGCGAGCGTCGAACCCAGGGACAGATGCTGTCCTCGGGACGCACCGCGCGGGAGCAAGAGCCTTCGCGCGCCGCCGAGCCCGCGGCACGGGCGGTGCCGCCATCGCCGGAGCGTGCCGCCGCCGACGCCGAACGCGTGGCACGCGAGGCCGCGACAGTCCGCACACTCGAGGCCGAGATCGATCGGCTCTCGCGGACGGAAGACGCCGGCGAGGCGGCGTACCAGCTCCTATTTCTCGGATACGAGCAGGAGGACGCGCTCGGATCCATCCCCAGGCGAGACCGCAACCGGTTGCTGGTGCGGGCTCGAAAGGCCGGCGAAGCGCAATACGAAGTGTTTATAGAGCCGTACCGACTCCGCGCTGACGAGTTCGAACCCACGATCGAGGGCGCCATTCGATTGGCAGAGCGGATAGACGCGTTCAGGGCGACCTCGGAGGTGGTGCGTCATCCGGTCGCCGCCAGAATCCGCGAGCAGGTCTCCGAAGCGAACCAAGAGATCAGGTTCGCGGTGCTGACCGAGGCGTACAACCATGTGGCCGACACTGTGCGAGCGAAGGTGGCGGAGCTACCGAACATGACGAGCCCGGCGAACGACAGGCTTGTGATGCGGCTCTGCGAAGAGCTCGTCGAGCTTGACCGGGCGATCTTCCCGGTCCAGGACATGACGATGACGGCGAACATGTACAGGATCCGCCAGGGCTTGCACCTCACGAGCTCGCGCCTGGCCGATCGTCTGCCGCCGCGTGTGCGTGCGGAATACCGAGGCGTGAATCATCGAGACTGGAGCGACGAGGAGCGGTCTCGCTTCATGGGTAGCGGCGTGCCCGATCCGAGCGGTGCAGCCGCCGAACGCCCTGTTGATGACATCCAATGGGCATACGGCCGGTCGTTTTCTCGGGGTGACGATGCCTCGCGGCTTCCCGCGATCGCGCTGGATCCTCGGCACGAATTCGATACCAACATCTGCTGGGCACTCTTCCACGGCCGGTTCGATGAGCTCAACCCCCGCCTCTACGGCAACGACCCAACAACACTCGGGCGAAACCCGCTGCTCGACTATGTGTTTATCACCTACGCCGGCCTGACAAGCATCTTCTACGGCGAGAACGGGATCGGCCCGTCCGTACGCGTCGGCTGGAGGACCTACAACGAAGGCGGCGAACCGGTCGGCGATCTCGAACGCGTGGTCTACATCCCCATCGGGCTCTCGGACCACTACGAGCGGGCCTACAAGCTGGCCACCGCATATTCAGCGATGAGCAACATCTCGCACGGCGCTCAGCCGTTCAACGGCGAAGAGGCCCTGCTCGGGCTCATGCAGACGATGGCGAACTTCGCCGAGTGGAGGCTGCCCACCATGCAGCTCCGCCCGGACGGCAGCCTCGGCATCGCGGCGGATTGGGAAGCCGTGTACACGGACGAGCTCGCGAAGTTCATCGATGCGTGGCCGCCCCGCGCCGCCGCGGTCTGGCAGTTTCAGGAGAACCTCGTTCGCTACTACGAAGGCCGCCCATCGCTCCAGCAGGCAACCGGCGCTTTCGACTAAAGCCGATCGCTAGCCCGTCACCGCCGCCAGCGCTTCGTTCGTCTCGAACCGCTTGAGCGCGCCCAGCAGCTGCTCGATCTGCTGCGGCGGCTTCATGTTCAGCAATCGCCGACGCAGCGCCGTGATCGTCTTGAGCTCCTGCTCGTCCATCAGCAGGTCGTCCTTGCGCGTGCCGCTCGCCGCCAGGTTGATCGCCGGGAAGACGCGCTGCTCGGCGATCTTGCGGTCCAGCACCAGCTCCATGTTGCCGGTGCCCTTGAACTCTTCGAAGATCAGCTGATCGCCCTGGCTGCCGGTATCGACCAGGCAGCTGGCGACGATGGTCAGGCTGCCGGCTTCTTCCGTGTTGCGTGCCGAGCCGAAGAGCTGCTTGGGGACTTCCAGAGCTTTCGAATCGATACCGCCCGAGAGCGTGCGGCCCGAGCTCGCGTGCTTGCGGCTTCGGTTGAAGGCCCGGCCGAGCCGTGTGAGCGAATCGAGCAGGACCACGACATGCTCGCCCGACGCGGCCCGCCGCTTGCACATCTCGATCGTGTCGATCGACATCTTGACGTGCTGCGCGGTGTCGTTGTCGTTGGATGAGCCGACGACCTCGCACCGCTCGATCTCGTGCGCTTCGCTGAGCTTTTCGAGCGTGCGGCGGAAGTCGGTGACTTCCTCGGGCCGCTCGTCGATCAGCAAAACGACCAGGTGCGTGTCCGGGTGGTTGTGCAGGATCGAGTGGGCGATGTCCTTGAGCAGGGTCGTCTTGCCCGCTTTGGGGGGGCTGACGATCAGGCCCCGCTGGCCGCGGCCGATGGGGCAGAACAGGTCGATCAGGCGGCATGCCGGCGGGCAGCCGGGGTATTCGAGGGTGAGCCGGGGCTGCGGGTCGATGGCGGTCAGCTCTTCGAGTGTCGGCCCCTTGGGCTCGATCTGCTGCGCGGCCTGGCCGCCGCCGCGTGGGTTGGGCCCGGCGTTGGGCTGACCGCCGCCGCTTCCGCCGCCGCGTCTGCGGCGTCTCCGGCGACGCTTCTTCCCTGAGGCGTTCGATGATCCGGGTTCCACGGTTCGTCCCTTTCATCCGATCCGTTTCTGGCACGGAGCCGCCGGGGAATGCCGACGGGTTCGCCCGGATCGGGTCTGCCACGAACCACCTGCCCGCCCAGGATCACCCAGGACCGCCGCGGCTCGGGGCCCGGCGTCGGATCGGCGTTCGAAAAATCACTCGGCTCGGCGACGCCGTCGGACAACGGGATCGTGCGTGCCGGGTCGCGCGGCTTCGCGCGGCCGGCCTCATCGTGGAGGCGTACAGAAGGGGCCAAGAAGCCGACCCCTGATGCACAAGTATCGACCCCCGGCGGTGCCGGTGTCAAGCCGGAGGTGCCTTTGGCCCTCGATCCGTGGCAGGATTCGCGTAGACTTGTCAAGATAGGCGGACAGGCATTCGGCATCCGTCAGGTAGCCGGTGCCAGCCGGCACCCATCTCATGGGCGCGGGACAGCGCGGGTCGGGCGATGCCGGCCCGGTTCGTACAACGGCGTTTGTGAGGCACGTGGAGGGGTCTGTGCGGCAGCACTCGGGCATCGGGGTTTCGCCGGGGATCGTCGTAGGGCGCGTCTTCGTGCTCGACGACATCGGCCGCCGAATCCCCAAGCGGCGGGTGCCCGCCGAGGCGGTCGATAAACAGCTTGGCCGGCTGGCCCGCGCGGTCGAGGCCTCCCTGGCCGACCTTGAGCAGGTCCGCACGGCGGCCGAGCAACGCATGGGCGCCGAGGCGGCCAAGATCTTCGGCTTCCACATCGGCATGCTCCGAGACGACAACCTGCTCCGGCCGATGCGAGAGATGATCCAGGCCGAACGCGTCACCGCCGAGCACGCCGCCGACCGCGTCCTCCAGCAGTGGGCCGACCGCTTCAACCAGATGGGCGACTCGGCCTTTACCACCAAGGTCAACGACATCACCGATCTGGCTCACCGCCTGACCGACCAGCTCGTCGGCGAGCACACCGACTCGCTCCGCGAGCTCGACCGGGAGGCCATTGTCGTCGCCCGGGAGCTGACACCCAGCCAGACCGTTGCGTTCGACCGCGAGCGCGTCGTCGCCCTCGCGACCGACCTCGGCGGCAGCACCAGCCACACCGCCATCGTCGCCCGGGCGCTGGGCATCCCCGCGGTCGTGGGCCTCAAGGACCTGAGCGCCGCGCTCGAGGACGGCACCACCGTCATCATCGACGGGCTCAAGGGCGTCGTCGTCGTCGAGCCCGACGACGACACCATCGACAGCTATCTCTCCGACCGCCGGCACCGAGAGAGCGTGCAGCTGAGCCTCCGAGAGTCAGCCGCGCTCGACCCGATCACATCAGACGGCACGCGGATCGAAGTGCTCGGCAACATCGAATTCCCCGACGAAACAGCCCATGTGCTCGAGTTCGGCGGGTCGGGCGTGGGCCTGTACCGCACCGAGTTCCTCTATCTCTCCCAGCAGACCGAGCCCTCGGAAGACCAGCAGTACGCGGCCTACAGCGACTGTGTCCGCCAGCTCGGCGGCATGCCGCTGACGATCCGAACCATGGACCTGGGCGCCGACAAATACACCCGCCACCAGGAGGCCGACCCCGAGCGGAACCCGGCGCTCGGGCTCCGCTCGATCCGCTACTGCCTGCAGCACCTGCCGATGTTCAAGCGGCAGCTCCGGGCGGTGCTCCGCGCGTCGGCCATCGGGCCGGTCAAGGTCATGTTCCCGCTGGTGACCAACATCACCGAGCTGCGCGAGGCCCGGCACATCCTCAACGACGTCATGGAAGACCTCGACGAGGCGCAGGTGCCCTTCGACAGGCAGATCGAGGTCGGCATCATGATCGAGGTGCCCGCGGCCGCGCTCCAGGCGCCGGCGCTGGCCAAAGAGGTCGACTTCTTCTCGATCGGGACCAACGACCTGGTGCAGTACACCCTGGCGGTCGACCGGACCAACGAACGGGTCGCCGGCCTGTTCAACCCGGGGCACCCGGCGGTGCTCAAACTGATCCGGGATGTGGTCCGGGCCGGGCGGCGGCGGGCGATCCCGATCTCGTGCTGCGGCGAGGCGGCCGCCCAGAGCGAGTTCGCCGTCTTGCTGCTCGGGCTGGGCGTGCGTACCCTCAGCGTCTCCCCGGGATCGGTGCCCTATGTCAAGCAGCTGATCCGGTCCGTCTCGGTCGAGCGGTGCGAAAAAATCGCCAAAAAGGCGATCTCTTTCGATTCAGACAGTGAAGTGACGATGTATGTCCGGGACCAGCTCCGGAAGCTGCTGCCCGATGCAGACGATTTCCTCGGGCTCCGCCGGTAGCCGGCTCCCGAGCACACGACCGATCCAAAGGCCACCCGGCCAGAAGACAACGCCCCACCCAGGCCGCCCGTCTGGCACCCGCCGAAACGCCCCGTGAGGCCAGTCCGCTCCGGACCCACCCACGCGAGGCACGCACGCGGGGCACGAGCGCCGGGACGGGCAGAACAGACGAGAACGGGCCCGACGCGGTGCACACCGATCCGAACGCCCATCCCGTGACCACCGAACCCCCGGCCTTCCCAGGCCCGGTCGCTGTGCCGTTCTGCCGACCCCGCCGCCCACACCCGGCAGCCGCAGACCACGAACGGCATCATGACCGACAAGACCGAACACGCAGAACCAGCAACCGAACTCGACACCTCGCCTGAAGCCGAGGCCGCCGAGACCGGGACCGAGACCGAAACCGACCGCACCGAGCCTTCGCTCGAAGAAGCCGTTCTCGAAGCCCGCCAAGAGGCTGAGCAAGACGAGACGGAAGCCGGAGACGAGCCCGAGCCCGAGCCAAAATCAGACTCAGACTCAGACTCAGAATCTGATCCGGAGCCCGAAGGCGACGCAAACACCGAATCCGACGCGGACGACGAGGCCGAGCCCGCGAAGAAACCCTCCTCGCGACGCGGCAGGTCTTCGAGCAAGCCGGCATCGGACAAAGCCGCATCCGAGCGGACCAAGAAGGCCCCCGCCGCGGCCGCCGGCAAGCCCGTCAAGAAGCAGATGCTCATCACCTACGTGCCCGGCGAGGAGTGCCGCGTCGCGATCCTCGAAGACGGCATCCTCGAGGAATACCACGCCGAGCGCCCCGCCACCGCCAACCGCGTCGGCAACCTCTACCTCGGCAAGGTCACCAACGTCGAGAGCAGCCTCCAAGCCGCCTTCGTCGACTTCGGCATGGGCGAAAACGCCTTTCTGCACACCTCCGATCTGCACCCCCGCTACTTCCCAAGCGAAGACGGCGATACCACCGAGAAGATCGGCAAGAAGACCCCCCGCCGCGAACGCCCGCCCATCCAGCACTGCCTCAAACGCGGCCAGAAGATCGTCGTCCAGATCATGAAGGACGGCGTGGGCACCAAGGGCCCGGCCTGCACCAGCTACCTCTCCATCCCCGGCCGCTACCTCGTCATGATGCCGCAGATGGACAACGTCGGCGTCAGCCGCAAGGTCGACGACGAAGACATGCGCAAGAAGATGCGCAAGATCCTCGACCAGCTCGAGCTGCCCGAGCACTTCGGCTTCATCCTGCGGACCGCGGGCTTCGACAAGACCAAGACCGAACTCAAGCGCGACCTCTCGTACCTCCAGCGGCTCTGGAAGAACATCGAGAAGGCGCAGAAAGGCTCGGGCAAGCCCCGGCTGCTCTACGCCGAGAGCGACCTGCTGGTCCGCACCCTCCGCGACCTGCTGACCAAGGACATCGACGAGGTCATCATCGATCACGAGCAGGGGCTGGCCCGCGCGGCCAACTTCCTCAAGGTCGTCGCGCCGCGGAGCGCCACCAGCCTGCTGCACTACAACCTGCCGCAGCCGATGTTCCACGCCTACGGCCTCGAGGACCGCGTCCGCCAGCTCCACAGCCGCGAGGTCCCGCTGCCCTCCGGCGGCCGGCTCGTCATCGACGAGACCGAGGCGCTCGTCGCCATCGATGTCAACAGCGGCAAGAGCCGCAAGGCCAAGGACGCCGAGTCCAACGCCTTCAACACCAACATGGAAGCGGTCGACGAGATCTGCCGCCAGATGAAGCTCCGCGAGCTCGGCGGGCTGGTCATCAACGACCTGATCGATATGAACCAGGCCAAGAACCGCAAAGCCATCGAGGCCCGGTTCAAGGAGCGGCTCAAGAACGACCGGGCCAAGTCGACCGTGCTGCCGATCAGCGAGTTCGGCATCCTCGAGCTGACCCGCCAGCGGATGCGCGCCAGCGCCACCATGACCCACTTCCAGGAGCTGCCCGCCGCCTACGGCCGGGGCTGGATCCGCAAGGCCGACTCCGTCGCCGCCGACGCCATGCGCGAGCTGCGGCTCATCCTCAGCTACGACAAGGTCAAGAAGGTCGAGCTGATCGTGCCGGGCCGCGTCGCCGGCGACCTGCTCAGCGTCCGCAGGCGCGCACTGACCAAGCTCGAGATCCTCACCGGCAAGCACATCGATGTCCGCATCAGCGACTCGCTCGGCAGCGACCGCTACACGATCTACGCCTACGACGAGGTCGGCAACGACGTCGCCATCGAACGTCTGCCCAAGCCCAAGCCGCCCAAGAGCCTGCCCACGTGGGAGGTCGAGCTCGACGAAGCCGCCTTCGGCGACGACGAGCAGACCCTGCTCGAAGCGATCGAGGCCGACACCGACGCCCACCCGATCGAAGAAGACCTGCCCCCCGCCGGCGACGACGACGAGAACGAAGGCCGGTCCAAGAAGAAGCGGCGTCGCCGACGCAAGCGCAAGTCCGACGACAACGCCGAGACGACCGAGTCGTTGTCCGACGAGACCGAGACAAACGCGTCGCCGGATGAGGCCGGCGGCGACGGCGATGAAGCGCAGACCGATGGCGGCGGCGAGACAGGCGGCAAGAAGAAGCGACGCCGACGCCGCAGGCGCCGACGCGGCTCGGGCGAAGACGGCGAAACGACCGGCGAGACCCAGACCGACGGCGAATCAGCCGACAACGCCGACCGCGCCCAGCCCGAAGGCGGGTCCGAGGCCGAGTCTGCAGCCGAGTCCGAGTCCGACTCGGAAACCGGCGGCAAAAAGAAACGCCGCCGACGCCGACGCGGCGGCTCGAAGCGGAACGACACCGATCCCGCCGAAGCACCGACCGCACCCGAGCCCGCACCGGCCGCAGCCGCCGAGCCCAAGCCGCCGGCCAAGAAGAAGCCCAAGCTGCTCTACGCCGCGAGCCGCCGCAAGCTCAAGCCGTCCGAAAAAGCGGCGCTCGGCGAGGACTAACCCGTGCCGCCCGCGCGGATCGTTATCCTCGGCTCCACCGGCTCGATCGGCACGCAGACGCTCGATGTCGTTGCGCACCTCAACGCGATGGGCGACCAGCCATCGTTCGATGTCGTCGGCCTCGCCGCCGGCCGCGACTCCGAAACGCTCGCCAGGCAGAGCCGCGACTGGTCCTGCCCCGTCGCCTGCGCCGCCCGCGGCGAAGGCCCGGCCGAGCTGATCCAACGCGTGCACAGCGAGCGGCCGATCGACCTGGTCGTGGCCGCGATCGTCGGCTTCGCCGGCCTCGCCCCGACGCTGGCCGCGGTTGAACTCGGCATCGATGTCGCGCTGGCCAACAAAGAGACGCTCGTCGCCGCCGGCGAGCTGGTCGTCGGAACCGCCGGCCGCACCGGCGCTCAGTTGCTGCCGGTCGATTCCGAGCACTCGGCCCTCTGGCAGTGCCTGACCGGCCTGGCACGCACCGACCACGCGGCAACCCCGCCCATGCAGCCGACACCCGAGATCGCGCGCATGATCCTGACCGCCAGCGGCGGCGCGCTGCGCGACTGGCCCGCAGACAAGATCCAAGCCGCGACTCCAGCGGAGGCCCTCGCCCACCCGACCTGGGACATGGGCCCCAAGGTCACCGTCGACTCCGCCACCCTGATGAACAAAGGCTTCGAAGCGATCGAAGCCCGCTGGCTCTTCGGCATACCCGCCGAACGCCTCGGCGTGCTCATCCACCCGACCAGCACCGTGCACTCGATCGTCGAGACCGCCGACGGCGGCATGCTCGCCCAGCTCGGCACGCCCGACATGCGCACCGCCATCCAGTACGCCCTGCTCCGCGGCCGGCACACGCTCACGCCATCGCATGAACGCCTCGACCTCGCCAAGCTCGGCACGCTCGAGTTCCGCGCACCCGACCTCGACCGATTTCCGATGCTCGGCTACGCCTTCGACGCCCTCCGCACCGGCGGCACCGCGGGCGCGATCCTCAATGCCGCCAACGAGACCGCCGTCGCGGCGTTCCTCGGAAAAGACAACGCCGACGGCTCAAAGCTCGCCCTCGGCCGCGTCCCCGAGCTCGTCGCCGATGCGGTCGCCGCGATCGAACCGAAGCCGGCGACGACCGTCGATGCGATCATTCAGGCCGACGCCGCGGCCCGCGAGCACGTGCGCACGCGGCTCTAACGCCGCACCGGCACGCACGCATCTTCGTCGACCATTCTTGCTTCCCCGGGTTTGAACGTTCCGTGCGATACATTCACGCTCCGACGCGTGTGCCAAACCAGGTTGACCGAGCCGGCCCCCACGACGACCTCCCGGAGCGTCAGAATCTTCGCGCCGTTCTTGAGGGCGTCCAGCGGCGTTCCCCACCACAGCCCCCGCTCGAGTCGGCCCTCCGGCAATCTTGAATAGACCGGGAACCGGCATTCCCGCGGCAGGTCGTCCGGCGGCACCGGCTCGGTCTCGATCGATGCGAACCCTCGCACCGGTTCCACAACCACCCGCGGCTCGAACAGCACGGGCCGGCCGACGATCGCGACGAACCGCCGCGGCTCGGTGTGCACCGACCGGAACCGCTCGGGACTGTCGTCCGTGCTCGTCGAGTCGAACACGCCGGCTTCGATGCGCACCTCGCCGGTGTCTTCGACCGCGAGCCGCGTAAGCCGAACGCCCCGGTACGCGCCGAGCGAACCGACATAGCGGTTCACATCCCACACGCCCGGCACAGGCCGGGCAATGCCCAGATCGGTCGAGAACCGGACCGCGACGAGCGCCGGCTCGCCCCAAACCAAGTCGCCGTGAACCGAAACATCGACCATCGCCGCCGAGCCGTCCGCCGGCGAAAGCACAGCCTCGACCTCGACCCGCGGGACCGAAAGCACAAACTCGGCAACGACCAACAAGAACGAAACGAGACCAGGCACATACGCAGCGTACCAGAAGCCGAGTGTCGGGTGCCGCGTGCCGCGCAGCGAAAGGGGCCGGGCCCCACGAAGAGGCCCGACCCCGAGTGTGTGTCAGATTGTCACGCCGGGGTCACTCGCCCGGCGTCGGCGCTCCGGTCGTCCGGCCGAAGAAAAAGCCCGACCGCCGGCCACCAAAGTCCGCCGCGTTGTAGATGTAGTCCGCCTCGAGCGCCTTGGTGATGCGGTTGGACAGTTCGGATAGATGCGCTTCGGTGTAGGGGTCGACATCCGCGACCGCCGCGCCCTGGATCTTGTCGTTGATATCACGCAGGTAGTGCGTGCTGAGCGTGCGGACCGGCGCGGCCGCCGCGCCCCACATTGAGCCCGGCTTCGTGAAGTTGATCAGCCGGTCGACCATCGTCAGCTGCAGGTTCCGCCGGAAGCTCGAGATCATCGGGTTGCGGGCGGAGAAGTCACCGTCGGCTTCTTCTTCAAGCTCGCGGAAGACCTCGGCGACCGTCTTCTCCATGACCTCCGGCAGCGTGATGGCATCTTCGCCCGCCTCGACGCGGAACTCGTTGTCGTACACGTTACCCAGCGTCGTCGGGTTCATGATCATCGTTAGTGCCGACGCCATCATCGCGTTGACCCGGTTGTGCACCGGGAAGTCCCGGTCGGCGAACAGGTTCGACCAGCGGTCCCACCAGATGTCCGTCGTCAGGTACGTCATCAGCTCGGGCGAAAGGCCGTAGGCCTCGTCCCGCAGACCGGTCTCGAGCACGAACTCGAGCGCGGCCCGCTGCTTCTCGACCTCGACGACCTCCAGCGGCGGCCGGGCATCGGGGTCGCCCTTCTTGTCGCGCTGGACATACGCCCCGCCGATCCAGTTGGCCATGATCGAGACCGCGCCCATCTGCTGATTGAGCGTGATCTGATAGCCCCGCCGAGCCTTGGCCCAGCTCTCGCCGTCCTCGACAAAGTCGGTCAGCAGCTTGCTGCGGTAGTGGTCCGCCAGCCGGATCTGGTTCTCGGCGTAGTCCAGCGGCCAGGCGCTGAAATCGTACCGCCGCGCCAGCGGGTCGATTCCCCACGTATCAAGGTCGTTCGCGTAGGGGATGTTCTCCGTCGCGCCCTTCTTGATCGTCTCCTCGGGGTTTGTGCCGTAGGTGTACTCGACGATCCAGTAGTCGTAGTCGCCGATGCCGGTCATCGCGAAGTCGCCCTGGATCTCGCCCGACTCGAGGTTGATATTGATCGGGTTGTAGTCCATGACCGACGCGGTAAAGGGCTTGCCCTTGACCTTCTCGGAGTTGATCTCCTCGAGCGTGTACTGGCTGGAGGAGA
>JBCDEF010000004.1:0-32290 GCA_039179915.1 Planctomycetota bacterium
AGAGTCCGTCGACACGGAACGCCAGATCGACCCCAAGCTTCGGGAGCCACTCGAGCGTCTCGATCACGGAACCCCCCTCAAACACGGGGGCGGCGTTGGAAGCGATCCAGAGCCCGAGGGCGAACGGGACCGCCGCGATGATCGCACCGCCGAGCCGCGGCGTCTTCGCGCAGAGCGAGGGCGCCAAAGCGGCGAGAAGAGCGAGGGCAGCGAGAGCGGTCAGGATCACAGGCGCGGGTTCCAAGAGGCGAACGACAGCGTACGCATCAACGCTATCGGTCGTCGCTGCCCTCCGATCCAGCGCAAACCGCACAGTTTGCTGGTTGACGAGTAGGCGATCGTGTCTGCGCGTATTGTCGGGCAGGTTCGAGGAGGGTGTTTCGTGGAGTCGACACACAGCGAGGCGGTGCGGATGCTGACCCGGGCGCTGGATCGGGTGATTCACTCGTCGGCCCACTCGGCGGCGTGGTCGGTTGCGTCCGACGCGGCGAGCCGCTGCGCCGAGGAATCCGCGGAGGGACTCGATGCCGCGGCCGCGCTTCTTGAATCGCTCGACGACGGTCAGCGTGCGGCGGTGCTCGCGGGGCTCACCCTCCGGTTTCATCTCAACAACAAGGCCGAGCAGCTCGAGATCGTCCGCGTCAACCGCGAACGCGAGCGGCTGGCGACGGCCGAGGCCCCCCGATCCGAATCGCTCGACGAGGCGGTCCGGGCCATGCGGCAGGCCGGCCGATCGCTCGATGAGGTGCTCGACCTGCTCGGCCGGATCGACATCATGCCCACCCTGACTGCGCACCCGACCGAGGCTCGGCGGCGGACCGTGCTCCGCAAACAGAAAGAGATCGCCGCCCACATCGACCGGCTCCGCGACCCGGCCCTGACCCCGGCCGAGTACGACAGCGAGGTCGGCGAGATCGACCGGCTCGTGGCCCTGCTGCTCGCCACCGACGACGTCCGGACCGAGCGGCTGCAGGTGCTCGAAGAGGTGCGCAACGGGCTCTACTTCCTGACCGGGTCGATCTGGCAGGCCGTGCCGGGCATCTACGCCGACCTCCGGCGAGCGATCGAGCGGGAGTACGGCTCCTGTCCGGACGAGTTGCCGATCTTGCTGCGGTACCGGAGCTGGATCGGCGGCGACCGCGACGGCAACTCGCGTGTGACGCCCGAGGTGACCCGTGAGACGATCGACCTCATGCGGGCCGAAGCGATCGAGATGCACACCAGCGAGCTCTGGGCACTCCGCAACGACCTGAGCCTCTCGGATAGACGGGTGCCGATCCTGCCGGCATTCCGGTCATCGATCGAGGCCGATCTGGAGCGCTACCCGGGGCTGATGGGTGAGCGTTCGGTCCGCCACCTGTCGCACGAGCCGTTCCGCATCAAGCTGCACCTGATGATCGCCAAGCTGGCCGACGAAGCGAGCGGCTACACAGCCGACGGTTTGGTCGAGGATCTGGGCATGCTCGCCGCGGCCATTGAGCACGCGGGTCTCGGCGGCGTGCTCGCGTCGGGCCCGCTCGCGGATGCCAAGATCCGGGCGAAGACGTTCGGGCTGCACCTCGCGGCGCTCGATATCCGCCAGCACAGCGGCCGCTACGAGACCGCCGTTACCCAGCTCCTCGCCGCCGCCCATACCCACCCGGACTACGCGTCGCTCGGAGAAGCAAAACGCATCGAGCTGCTGGCCCTGGAGCTCGCACACCCTCGCCCGCTTGTTGCCCCGGGAACACCGATCGGCAGCGAGGCAACAGACGCTCTGGCCACGCTGCGCACGGCCCGCGCCGCGATCGACCGCGACCCCAATGCCATCGGCGCGATGATCATCTCGATGACCCACGAGGTCTCCGACATGCTCGAGTTGCTCGTGCTCATGAAAGAGGCCGGTCTCTACCGCGTGGGCCAGGACTCGGTCGAAAGCGATGCCGACGCGGTCCCGCTCTTCGAGACCATCGACGACCTGCGGCGGGCCCCGGCGCTGATGGCATCGATGTACACCAGCTCGGCCTACGCGCCCCAGCTCGCCGCCCGCGGCCGGTTCCAGGAGATCATGCTCGGCTATTCCGACAGCAACAAGGACGGCGGCTTCCTGATGGCGAACTGGTCGCTCCAGGTCGCGCAGGCCGAGCTTGGCGCTGCCGCCGCAGAGCACGGCGTTGAGCAGCGGTTCTTCCACGGGCGGGGCGGAACAGTTGGGCGGGGCGGCGGCCGCGCCAACCGCGCCATCCTCGCCGCACCGGCCGCGGCCCGGTCGCCGCACCTCCGCATGACCGAGCAGGGCGAGGTCATCAGCTTCCGGTACGCCCTGCCCGCGATCGCCCGCCGGCACCTGGAGCAGATCATCGGCGCCGTGCTGCAGGCCGCGCCCTCCGGGGCCGACCAACGCCCCGTCGCCGCGCCGCACGTCCCGACCGACTCTGACAGTGCGCTGCTCGGCGGTCTGGCCGAGCGCGCCATGGCCCGCTACCGCGAGTTGGTGGGTATGGACGGCTTCTGGGACTGGTACGCCGCCGCAACACCGATCGAGCATATCAGCGGGTTGCCGATCGCCTCGCGTCCGGTCTCCCGCGGCGGTGGGGTGGTCGGGCTGGACAACCTCCGCGCGATCCCCTGGGTCTTCGCCTGGACGCAGATCCGGGCCAACCTGCCCGGGTGGTTCGGCATCGGCACCGCGTTCGGCGAGGCGATCGAGCGAGACGGCGCCGAGCGTCTCCGCGGGCTTTACAACGCGTGGCCGTTCTTCAGCGCATTGGTCGACAACGCCGCGCTCGAGCTCGCGCGGACCCGCATCACCATCCTCCGCCGCTACGCAGCGCTCTCACCGGTCGGCACGCCGATCGCGGACGCGATCGGCGGGGAATACGAAGCCGCGCAAGACACCGTGCTCGCGATCACCGGCCGGGACACGTTGATCCGAAGCCCCGTCATCGCCGAGACCATACGGCAGCGCAACCCCTACGCCGACACGATCAACCTGCTCCAGATCGGGTTGCTCGAACGCTGGCCCGACTGCCCCGAGGCCGACCGGGGCCGCCTCCGCCGCCTGCTCTTTCTCAGCATCAACGGCATCGCGGCCGCTATGCAGAGCACCGGCTGACCGGTCGCTGCCGTTCTCAGTCGCACCCGGTGCCGAAGTTCGATACCCAGGCAAAGAAGTCGGCGCTCGTGCAGCTGCCATCGAGGTTCTGGTCGCACTCGGGCGCCTGGTCGCCGAACGCGACCACCCAGGCGAAGAAGTCCGCACTCGTCACAATACCGTCGTCGTTCACGTCGGCCAGGCACGGGTCGCCAGCGAGATCGATGACTGTCCTGTAGGCGCTGCGGCCGTGGGTGAAGGCGACCAGCGCGTCGCTGCCCACGAAGTCGAGCGATTCGACCACCGTGTTCGCCAGCCCGCCGCTGGCCGGCAGCCACGTGTCCCCGCCGTCGGACGAGGCGAACACGCCCAGCTCCGTGCCCGCGTAGAGCACATCGGTGTCGTCCGGGTTGATCGCGATGCAGTGCACCGGGATGTCCGGCACGCCCGTGAAGCCGATGCCGTCGATCGCGTCCCACGTGCCGCCGCCGTTGGTGGTCTTGTACACCTGGCTGATGCCGAAGGTCGTGCTGCTCGCGTAGGCCGTCTCCGGATCATTCGGGTCGACCTCGATCCAGGAGATGAAGCCCGCCTCGGTCGGCAGGCCGTCGGAGACGGTCGTCCATGTCGGGTTCGACGACCGGGCGTTGTCCGATCGGACGGCCCAGCCGTCGGAGAACCCGAGGTAGACCGTGTTGCCGTTGCTCCGCGCGATGCCGATCGCCGAGATCCGGTTCGGCCCATCGAAGTTCGGGCCCACCGCGTCCCACGTGTTCGCACCATCCGTGGTCCGCCACGGGCGCGTGCCGCCGGTAAACAGAGTTTCGGGGTCATTCTGATCCATGATGAACGGCGTGATGAACAGGCCGTCCGTGTCCGAGATATCGAACGACACATCGAAGAAGCTGTTGCCGCCGTCAACCGACTTGATGATGTTTGGAAAATTCTGCGTCTCGGCGTAAACGATCAGATCGTTGGTCGGGTCGATCGCCACGTACCCGCCGTCGCCGCCAAAGATCCGGTCCCACGGCTGCTGGTCGTCGTACGAGTTGCCCCGCGTTGTCCCGTTGTCCTGCGTGCCGCCGATGGCGATCGGCCGCGATTGCGAGGTGTCGCCGTGGTAGAACTGCGTCACGGCGTACCCGTTGTTGAGCTGCGTCCAGGTGATCCCGGGCAGCGGGTCTCCCGAGAACAACGGGCAATCGTTCTGGCTGGTCGATGCCCGCGAGTTCTCGGTGCGGGCAACCCCGCCGTCCGATCCCGAGTACAGGATCTGATTCGATGTCCCGTTGTAGTCCGGGTGGAACGCCAGCGCGTGGTGGTCGGCATGCACGTAATTCGGGTCCGACGGATCGAAGTACCAATAGCTCGCGAGCCCGAACGTCTGCCCAGCGTCATCGGAGCGGAACAGGTCGACGCCGCCGACCCAGACGATGTCCGGGTCCACCGGATCAACGATCAGCGCGTTGTCATACCACCCTTGGGCAAAGTTCACGCTGTCGAAGCAACCCGTGCCGAACGGTACGTTCGAGAACAGCCAGAAGTTCAGCCCCGAGCCCAGGTTGGCCTGCGAGGTCCAGGTCACGCCGCCGTCGCTCGAGCGGAACAGGCCCGCGAAGCTGCCGAAGCTGTTGCCCGTGTCCCCGTTGTCCGCGGTGGCGATGTACGCCACGTCTGGGTTCGAGGGCGAGAACTCGACGTTCATCCGCCCCTGGTTCACCGCGGCGACATCGCTCGATGTGCCGACCTGTGTCCAGGTGTCGCCGCCGTCGGCAGAGCGGAAGACGCCGTCGGCCTGGAACGTGCCGAAGCAGGCGAGGATGACTTCCGGGTCGGAGCCGGGCTGGATATCGAGATCGAGCGCACCGCCGAACGAGCCGTTGGACGAGGGCGAGCTCGCGATCTCGAACGGGTTGGCGAGCACGAGGTCGAACGTCTCGCCGGCGTCCTCCGAGCGCCACACGCCCGAGCGCGTCGCCGCGAAGATCCGGTTGCTATCCGTCGGGCTGATCTTGACCTGGTTGACGTAAAAGAACGACGAGCTTGCGGTCGAGGACAGCTGGTTCCAGCTCTCCCCGCCGTCGGTCGTCTTGAAGATGCCGAGGCCGCGGACGCTGTCGCCGTTGAACACGCCCTCGCCCGTGCCGGCGTAGAGCACGTCCGGATCATTCGGATCGATCGCCAGGCTCGCAACCGCGAGGTTGATCAGCGTGTCACCCGTCGGCACCCACGACCCGCCGGCATCGGTCGACTTCCAGACCCCGCCCGCGACGCCGCCGGCGTAGAGCGTCTCCGGCGTGACCGGATCGATGGCCAGGCCCCGAGTCCGCCCGCCGATGTTGCCCGGACCGATCGGCTCCCAGCCCACGATCCCGCCCGGCTGCACGCCCCTTCTCGCCGCGGCTGCCTCGCGGGTCCGCAGCTGCTCAGCGACCGACTCGACGTGCTGGATCGGATAGCCGTCCATGCCCGGCGCCAGCCGCTGCATCATGAAGAAGTCGTTGGCCTCCTGCGGCTGGTCGGCCCGCTTGGCCCCGCCGCGGGCTTCGAACTTCTTTTCTTTCCGAGCCAACGCCTCGAGCGCCGAGGCCGCACG
Source organism: Planctomycetota bacterium (assembly GCA_039179915.1). Taxonomy (GTDB): domain Bacteria; phylum Planctomycetota; class Phycisphaerae; order Phycisphaerales; family UBA1924; genus JANQQZ01. The sequence goes on from JBCDEF010000004.1 coordinate 5,670, forward strand.
ATCCCCCCGGATCGCCGCCGACGGTTCGCCGACCGAGCTCCCGGACCGTGAAGACGACGAACAGCCCATCGCCGCGACAACACCGAGTGCCGCAGCACACCAGACCGGATGAACAACGGATCGCGGACGGATCATGGCGCCTGCTCCCAGACAGCTTTGTTTGGATTTTGACTCAGCGAATTCGCAGGACCGATGAGCATCGGTCGGAAAACTTTACGCCGAAATTCCGGATAAGTTTTGTTGTCTTTTGCAAAGATCTCGCCCGCAACCGCACGCCGGCCGCGCCGTACCGGCTGACGGACCGATCTCCGAGCCGCCGCGTGCCACACCGTCGCCCACAACCCGGGTTCACGCTCATCGAACTGCTGGTGGTGATCTCGATCATCGCGGTGCTGATCGGGCTGCTGCTGCCCGCGTTGGCCGGGGTCCGTTCGTCCGCGAGGCAGCTGGTCTGTCTTTCCAACACACGCCAATTCGGCATCGGGTGGCAGATCTACGCCAACGATTTCCAAGACCTGTCTGTCCCGGGCCAGCCGGGCCGCTACGCCGACGAGACGCGCAACCTCTACCAGCTCGGCAACGGTCGGCACTACCGACCCCGCTGGTACGCGGTCATGGGCGCCGCCGCCGGTTTCGATGCCTATCAACAGCCCTCCGAAGATCGCGATGACGAGCACAGCCTGCCCGTGGACGGGTCCGATGTGTTCCTATGCACCGAAGCCGCCGACTGGATCAGTTCGCGGAACTCCGGCTACGGGTACAACTATCAGTTCCTGGGCAACACGCGCTTCCGCCAGCTCGACGCCGGGCAGCAGGCTTTCGTCCGCTTCCCGGTGCAGGCCTCATCGATCGATGCCGCCCGGACGATCCTCTTCGCCGACAGCCTCGGTACCGCCGCCGGCAAGCCCGAGGCGGACCGCACAACCAACCGAGCCGACGGCTCGCGCGACCTGGACCGCCTGGCCGAGGGCGGCCACGGCTATGCACTGGACCCGCCCCGCATCGACGAATCCAGCGACATTGCCGACCCGCGCTCGCGTGGCGTCCTGGCCGACCGATCAGCGCCGCACGATCGCCATGCCGGCAAGGCCAACACCGTCTTCGCCGACGGTCATGCCGAGCACATCGGTCTCGAAGACCTGGGCTACGAGACCTCGGCTGATGGGGCCGTGCTCGCGGGGTCGGAGATCGGCGACAACCGGCTGTTCTCCGGCACCGGCCGCAACGTCCTGCCCACCGGGGTCAACGAGGACTGACCCCGCTCAGCACTGAGCCGAGAGCGACGGCGCGCTGGGTACGGGATCCCCGGGCCCGCTGTCGCCGCCGTCATCATCGTCTTCGCGGTTGTCGTCGTGCCGGTCATCCGGGTCGTCTTCCGCAGGCGGCGGGTCGAGGCGGCGGCCGGCTTCGGTCCATGCGTCGGTCGCGGCCGAGGGCTTGCGGCGACGGCGTGGAAACTCGCGACGCATCCGCGCCCGGACCAGCATCAGCAGCGAGACCACGCCCGCCGCAAGCACGATCAGAACAGCTGCCATCAGCACCGCCGCGGTCGCCTGCATGATCACAGCCTACCGGCTACAGTCGGTCTATGGCAGAAAACGATCTTCATTACCAGGGACACGCGTCGGTGCTCGCCGACCTCGAGGCGCGGATCGTAACCATCCGCGACTCTCTTTGACTACGACGCCAAACGCGAAGACCTCGCCGGTGTCGAGGAACAGATGAACGCGGCCGACTTCTGGGACGACCAAACCGCCGCCCAAAAAGTCTTGGGCACCATGAAGCTGCTCAAGGCCCAGACCGACCCGATCAAAGAGGTCACCGCCACGCTCGAGGACGCCCGCGTGGCCCTCGAGATGGCCAAAGAGGGCGACGACGCCGAGCTGCTCGCCGAGGCGGACCAGACGCTGTTCGATCTGGCCAAACGCATGGACAAGGTCGAGCTGCAGTCGCTTCTCGGCGGCAAGCACGACCACCGCGACTGCTTCTTTTCCATCTCGGCCGGCGACGGCGGCACCGAGGCCAACGACTGGGCCGAGATGCTCCTCCGCATGTACCTGTACTACTTCGAGAAGCAGGGCTGGAAGGTCGAAGAGCTCAGCAAGACGTTCGGCACCGAGGTCGGCATCGACAGCGTCACGCTGCACGTTAAGGGGCCGTTTGTCTTCGGCTACCTCAACTGCGAACGCGGCACGCACCGGCTCGCCCGCGTCAGCCCCTTCAACGCACAGGGCAAACGCCAGACCAGCTTCGCGACCGTTGATGTCACGCCCGAATTCGAAGAGTCGGGCGATGTCGAGATCCCCGAGAAAGACCTCGAGATCACCGCGTTCGCCCGATCGTCCGGCCCCGGCGGGCAGAACGTCAACAAGGTCGCCAGCGCGATCCGGCTCGTCCACAAGCCCTCGGGTTTTATGGTCGTCGCGAGCAGCCACCGCGACCAGCTTCAGAACCGCCGGCAGGCGATGGCGCTGCTGACGGCCAAGCTCGAGCAGATGGAAGAAGAGCGCCGCGAGGCGGAGATCGCCGAGGCCGCGGGCGGCAAGCTCGAGCACCGCGGCTGGGGCGCGCAGATCCGCAGCTATGTCCTCTACGACAACCGCGTGAAGGACCACCGGACCAACTTCGAGATCGGTAACCCCCAGACCGTGCTCGACGGCGAGCTGAGCGGGTTCATCGACGCCGAGCTCCAACGCCGCCGGGCCGAGAAGGGCTGAGCGGGGTTGGCATGCTCGACGGCGCGACCATCCACGGGCTCTTGACCGCCGTCGAGCTCAAGGACGCGGCCACCGCGGCGCACACGTGGCGCGTCACGCTCTACGCCCGCGCACTGGCCGAGTCGTTCGGCATCTCCGGCGAGCGGCTCCGGCGGTTGAGCCTCGGCGCCGCGCTGCACGATGTCGGCAAGATCGATATCGACGACGCAATCCTCCGCAAGGCCGGTCCGCTGACCGACGCCGAGTTCGACGCCATCAAACGCCACCCGGCGATCGGCTACGACCGCCTGGTCGGCATGGGCGTGACCGACCCTGAAGTTTTGGGTCTCGTCCGCAGCCACCACGAGCGATGGGACGGCCGGGGCTACCCCGATGGGCTCGCCGGCACCGACATCCCCGAGGCCGCCCGGTTTTTCTCCGTCGTCGATGCCTTCGATGCGATGACCAGCGTCCGGACCTACCGCAGCATCATCGGCGACGACGCCGCCCGCGTCGCGCTCAAGGCGATCGAGGCCGACGAGGGAACCCGCTACTGCGGCCTCTGCGTCGAGGCCTTCGCGAGCCTGTTCCGCACCGGTCGGCTCGACTGGATCCTGCACTACTACAACGACGGCGTCGACGTCCCAGACTTCGGCAGCATCGAGCACCTCGACGACGCGATCCGGTCGCTCAAGCCCGAGTAAGCGCTGCCGTCTGCGTGAAGCGGCTCACAGCCCGGCCATAGTCCGCAGGATCGTGTCGAGCTTCTTGGGCACGGGCATCACGCTCAGCCTGGCCTGGCGGACAAGCTCGTAGTCATCGAAGCGGCCGTCGGCCTTGACCGCCGCCAGCGTGCAGCCGTCGCCCGCTGCCTTGACCGGGGCCAGGTCGAACAGCACGAACTTCGGTTCGCCGCTGGCAAGCATCGCGGGCTTGTCCGGATCGGGGTACGCCGCCCGAACGACTCTCGCGAGCCCCGCGACGCGTCGCTCGTTGCCGGTGTGATAGAAGAGAATCTCGTCGCCCTTGACGATGCCGCGCATGTGTTTCTGGGCCGCCGGGTTGGTGACGCCGTCCCACTCGGTCCGCGTGTCGCGAACGAGGTCGTCGTAGCTGTACACGTCCGGCTCGGTCTTGCAGAGATAGGTCGCCATACGGTGACAGTACGGCGGCAACCAGTCAGGAGGCACAACGACAACCGCCCGCGCTCTCGCGCGGGCGGTTGACCGAAATCAGAGTTGCGGATCGGCTGATCAGCCGGCGTCGGCGATCGGCTTGCCGGTCACGGGGCAGACCTTGCCCTCGCAGGCCTCGCCCTCGGCAGAGACCTTCTCCATCGCGCTGTCGCAGGCCTTCTCGCACGACTCGCCGTCCATGCTCACATGCTCGGCGGCGCCGTCGCAGGCCTTCTCACAGGCTTCGCCGGTTTCGTGAACAGCATCGGTCATCGAGGCGTTGATGACCTCGGCCTCTGCACACGCGGTTTCGCAAGCGGCCTTCTCCATATTGCATGCCTTGCCGGCATCAGCGCACTCGGCGACCTTCTCGGCGCTGCATGCAGCGGCACAGGTTTCGCCGTCGGTGGCGGCAGCGACATTGATGACCTCGGCCTCGGCCGCATCGCTCGCGCAGCAGCTCATGCCCTCGTCCATCGCGGCAACGGGCGTCACGGCGGCAGCGGCGGACGCCTCGGTGCCGGCCGTACACGAACCACAATCACCCAGCATCATGTACCCGGCCACGCCCACGCCCGCAGCGGCGGCAACAGCCAGAACCGTCGAAACCAGACTCGATCCACGCTTGTTCATAGTGCATCCCTTTGTGCTCTGCCCCATTGATCGAGGACACAGAGCCTTGAACCTACCACACTTTGCGGCCGCGGCTGCAGCCGGACCGCACGATCTCGCCAAAATTGCCCGGAGCCGAGCGACCCGAACATACCCTGACTGCTCCAAACAGCCCTGTCAAGCCAGAATACGACCGGCAGGGGGGAGTATATGGGTCCGGGGGCCGCACAACATGGCTGCACGGATCACCTGGACATCTTCACCAGCAGATACCCCCCAGTCATCGGCATTGTTCCGGCTTCTCGCGTTCAGTCGTCGAAAAATCAAACCGATAACCCCGCTGAGGCTCGGTCCGGCGCGTGGCGCCCGCGGCCGAACCGCGGTCGGGAGCGAGATCGACGATGCACAAGCCGCACGCAGACTCTTCGGGGCCATCGGTTCACGGAGCCGGAAGCGGCTCGGCGTCGGATCTGGCAGAGGTCGAAGCCCGCCTCCGCGATGTCGTCCGGGCCGAAAAACGGCTGGAAGCCCGGGAGCGGGAGCTCGCCGAATCCAGCGCCGCCATGGCCCGCGAGCTGCGAGAGACCGCCGAGCGGCTCCGCGAGCGGGAGGCCGAAGCCGCAAGCACACGCAGCATCCCGACCCGGCTCCAGGACCGCCGCCGTCGGCTGGCAAGAGTCCGTGCCGTGTTGCGTGACCGCGCCAGCAAGCTCCAGCGTTACGAGGTCGTCCTCGAAGATCGCGCCCGCGAGGCCGATCAGGTCCTTGCCCAGCGGCGGGAGGTGGCTCAGGCCGCGGCCGCGATCAAGGTCAAGCACGACAAGCTTGTCGCGCTGCAGGCCCGAAACAAGACGCTCTCGTCCTCGTTCTTCGCGGTCGCGGCGATCGCCATCCTTGGCGTCCTGAGCTTTGCGGTCGCGGACCATATCGCGCCGGCAACCTACGCCGCCGCCGCAGAGATTCAAGTCGACGCCCGGGGCCGGGCGCTCTCCGCCGACGAGATCGACGAATGGCAGCGGTACATCGAGGGCCTGCTGACCGACCCGGGTCTGCTGGAGATCGCCGCCGATCGCATGAAGAAGCGGGGGATCATCAGCCTGGGCCGGGCGGCGGACCTCCGGGTCGCGCTCGACTCGTCGCTGACCAGCGCCTCGCCCGCGCCGGGTAGGCTGACGCTCGAGTACGTCGGTGAGGGCAGCGGCGCCACCCAGCGTGTGCTCGACACATACCTTGTTGCGTTGATCTCGCAATCCAATGCGACCAAGAACCAGCGAGCGGGCGGCTCCGGCAGCCGGGTCGCCCAAGACGCGGCTGTCAGCGGGCCCGCGATCGAAGATCAGCGCATGACATACGCCGCGGGCATCGGCGGCGGGGCGACCACGGTCGCCGCGCTGATCGGATGGACGATCTACACCCGCCTCCGCAAGCAGCAGAACGACTTCGAGCGCGGCGTCATCGACTGATCTGCGCGTCTCGCCGCCCGCGTTTCTTGCAGAGCTTCCGGATCGCGAGCGGCTCAGGCCGAGGTCATCATCAGCGTCACGCTGGTGCCCGACTGCGTCCCGATCGCGAAGCGGCTGCCCATCGACGGGTCGTACGCGAACCGCACGCTGCCGAGGTCGCCGTTGCTGGCAAACGAAGCCACCGTGTTCAGCACGCGGTCGTCGTCGCCGAGCTGGACGATGACATAGGTCTCGCCCTCGGCAAGGGGGGGGAGCCGGAAGTACGCGGCGTGCGCGGTCTGGCCCTCGGCGTCGAAGAAGACCGCCGCCTCGGCCTCGGTCGCCTGTGCCGTCACCGGGCTGAGCGCGACCCGGTCGTGCGATGTGCCGAGCACCGCGGGGCGGAAGGCCGTGTTCGGCGACGTGTTCAGGAAGAACTGCCTTGCCTCGCCGGTGGTCACTTGCTCCTGCATGCGGCTGAACTCGGCCTGCAGCTGGACGCTGAGCACACCCAGGACCACAGCCGCGGTACCGAAGCCGAACGCGGCGACGCGCCACGGCGAGACGCTGCGGCGGTGGCGTGTGGCGCTCTCGCCCGCGGCACGCCCGGGCTCGCCCTCGTGCAAGAACGCCAGCCCCGCCCGGTCGCGGTTTTGACCCATGGCCTCGCGGACCGCCTCGATCACCTCGGCGCGCAGCTCGGCGCGGGGGGTGACATCGGGCAGCATGTCGGCGACATCGGCGAACCTCGCCTGTTCGCGGCGGATCTCGGCCCGCTGCTCGGGCGAGGCCGCGGCGAAGTCACGCTCGAACGCGGCGATCTCGTGCGACTCAAGCAGCCCGCACGCATCGAGCAACGCGGATTCCAACAGGTCATGCGGCGACATCACGCTTTCTCCTCAACACCCGACCGCTCTCGAAGCCGCACCAGAGCGCGGCTCAAGGCGGACTTGATCGTTCCGATCGGCGTTCCAAGCTCTTCGCCGATCTGCCTCAACGTCTGGCCGTTGAGATACGCCCTCACGATGACAGTCTTCTGCAACTCCGGCAGCTGGTTGACGCGCTCCATCAGCCGGTCGTACTGCTCGCCCCGCTCGATCGCACCCACGGCCTCCGCGAGCGCCTGCGGCGGGTTCACATCTTCACTCATGCCCACGAGCCGGACCCGGGCCTGTGCCCGACGCAGCCGATCGACCAGGTGCCGCCGAGTGATCAGCAGCACCCAGGTCACAAGCGCAGCACGATCGGGGTCGTACCGCTCCGCGGTCTTCCAGAGGCGGATGAAGACCTCCTGGACCGCGTCCTCGGCCTCGGCACGCGTCGGCATGCTCTGGAAGGCCATGCGATAGACCAGCGACCCGAAACGGTCATAGAGGTCGCCAACCGCCGACTCGTCGTCGGCGGCGATCCGCTGCATCAAGGCGAGGTCTTCGGCTTTCTGCTCGGGTGAACTCATCGTTTTCCAAACAAAGTGCTGACAGCAACGCGGTCACTGCCGGAATCCGGTACGGACCCGTGTGGTCCTGGATCCATGATTTGCGCGCTCTCGAACACTTTCGACAGCGTCCGAGTTGTCTTTCCTGGTGTCCGCCCGCCGCTCCCCACTTGTGAGGGGGGCGGAAAGTGAGTAAACTAGACGGACGTTGCGGCCGGGTTTCGGCCGCGGGATTGGCATTTTTCGTGGGGAACGCGATGTCAGGCGTGGCTCGCACATCCGAGATCGGTCGGCTCCGGACCCAGGCCCGAGCACGCCGCGGCTTCACGCTCGTCGAGTTGCTCGTCGCCCTGACCGTGATCACGCTGCTGATCGGCATCATGCTGCCCGCCCTCGGGAGCGTACGGTCGACGACATTCCGCGTGGTGTGTTCCTCGAACGTTCGTCAGATCGGCCTCGGCGTGACGATGTACGCCGACGCGAACCGCGGACAGCTTCCATCTTCCGTGTTCGTCTCGGCTCCCAACGGCGAGAGCGACATCCCGGGCGAGACCACACGGCTCAGGATCGGCACCGAATCTTCTTTCATCTCTCGTGCCCGTCGCACCACGGACCTTTTTGGGCCACAGGCTGCTTCGAAGGTTGATGCGGTCTGGGACGGGCTCGGCAGGCTGTTCGACTCGGGCACTCTTGAGAGCCGTGAAGTCTTTTACTGCCCCGCGCATGAGGGTGCCGCGCTAAAGTCTGACCAGCTCGAACGCTGGGATCAGCCGTCCTCGACGATCAACGGCAACTTCCAGTATCGCGCCGAAGGGCCGAACGGCGAGGATCGCCTCTGGCAGATCGTGCCGCGTCAGACCGTGATCGTGTCCGATTCGCTCCGCCCTGAAGACGAATTGAACCATCGCGATGGTGCGAACTTCTTGCGGGCCGATCTGGCCGTGCTCTGGTTCGCCAACGAGAACGACAAGCTCGTTCAGGCCAGCCGGAGCACCACGGGCGAAGCCTGGCGGCTGCTCGACGGCGAAGAGCATGATCAGGACTCTGTTTCCGGGTCAACCACGAACTAGACCAGGCCTTGTGAACGTGCTTCGTGACGCCGATTCGTGACGCTGATTCGTAATCTTGGCCTGATCGCTGGTTCGGCCGCGTTCTTCGCCGGGTTGAAACCGCGGATAACACCGAATAGCCCCGCCCGGATTCGAACCGGGGACCGAGCGATTATGAGTCGCCAGCTCTAGACCGCTGAGCTACGGGGCCGATGCATGCCGGCTCAGCCGGCGTCTTGAGCGCAGAGCGTGCCTGCGGCTCAGCTTACTTGATAAACAGCATCTCGCGGTAGGACGGCATGGGCCAGAGATCGGCGGCGACGGTCGCTTCGAGTTCATCGCCGATGCTGCGGACCTCGTCCATGATCGGCTTGACGGTCGATTTGACGTAGGCCGCGGCCGCGGTCGGGTCCTCCGGGAAAGCCTCGTCCGCATCGCCGAGACGTGTTAGCGTGTCCTGGAACCGGTCGATGGTCCCGACGAGGTCGTCGAGCGCCGCCCGCTGCGCGTCGCAGGGCACCCCGGCCGCGTCGGTTGCGGTCACGGTCTGCGCGAGGTTCGCCTGATGGCGAAGCGCTGCCGGAAGGATGTGCTGCCTGCCGATCTCGAGCATCACCCCGATCTCGATCTGCATCTGGGTGACATAGGTCTCGGTGTAGATCGTCGCCCGGCTGATGACCTCTTGCTTGTCGAGCACCATGTACTTCTTAAACACCGCGATATTCTTGCGATCGGTCAGCTTGACCAGCGCGTCGCTGCTCTCGCGGAGGTTGGGCAGGCCGCGGCGTTCGGCCTCGGCTTCCCATTCGGCGGTGTAATTGTCGCCATTGAAAACGATGGCCCTGTGCTCGCGGATGACATCGCGGAGGACCTTGCGGACCGCGGCCTGCGTCTTGGCGGGCGTGGGGTCGGCTCCCGCGGCGTCTTCGAGCTCGGTCGCGATGTGGTCCAACGATTCGGCGACAATCGTGTTGATCACCGTCGCGGGCCAGGCCGCGGCCGAGGTCGAGCCCACGGCCCGGAACTCGAACTTGTTGCCCGTGAACGCGAACGGCGAGGTCCGGTTGCGGTCGCCTGAGTGGCGAGGGATGTCCGGGAGCGTCGATGCGCCCAGGTCCAGCGCCCCCCCCTTGAGCGTGCGCTTGGGCGAGCCCCGCTCGAGCTGGTCGATCAGGTCGGTCAGCATGTCGCCCAGGAAGATCGAGATGATCGCCGGCGGCGCCTCGTTGGCCCCAAGCCGGTGGTCGTTGCCCGCCGAGGCGATCGAGGCCCGCAGCAGGTCGGCGTGCAGGTGGACGGCCCGGATCACTGCGCACAAGAACACCAGAAACTGCATGTTTGTGTGCGTTTCATTCTTGGGGTCGAGCAGGTTGAGGCCCGTGTTGGTCGAGAGAGACCAGTTGGTGTGCTTGCCCGACCCGTTGATGTTCGCGAACGGCTTCTCGTGCATCAGGCACGCCAGGCCGTACCGCGACGCGGTCCGCTTGAGCACCGCCATGCTGACCATCTGGTGATCGCAGGCGACATTGGCCTGCTCGAACAGCGGGGCCAGCTCGTATTGCCCCGGGGCGACCTCGTTGTGCCGGGTTTTGATCGGCACACCAAGACGGTACAGCTCGTTCTCGGCTTCGGACATAAACGCCAGCACACGCGGCGGGATCGAGCCGAAGTAGTGGTCCGACAGCTCCTGGCCTTTCGACGAGTTTCGTCCGAAGACCGTGCGGTTGGCGAGCTGCAGGTCGGGTCTCGCGCTGACGAAGTGGCGGTCGACGAGGAAGTACTCCTGCTCGCAGCCGAGTGTGCTGAAGACCTGGCCGACGCCGTCGTCCGTGCCAAAGAACTTCATGACGCGGAGTGCCTGCTTGCCGATCGCGTCCATCGATCGGAGCAGCGGGGTCTTCTTGTCGAGCGCCTCGCCGGTCCACGAGACGAACGCGGTCGGGATGCACAGCGTGACATTGTTGACGCCGCGCATCAGGAAGGCCGGGCTGGTCGCGTCCCACGCGGTGTAGCCCCGTGCCTCGAAGGTCGGCCGCAGCCCACCCGAGGGGAAGCTAGACGCGTCGGGCTCGCCCTGGACGAGACTCGAACCGGACAGCTTGGCGATCACGCTGCCGTTCTCGTCCGGATCGAACAGCGAATCGTGTTTCTCGGCGGTCGTACCGGTCAGCGGGTGGAACCAGTGCGTGAAGTGCGTAGCGCCGCGGCTGATAGCCCAATCCTTCATCGCGGCAGCGATCACATCGGCGATCGCCGGGTCGATCGGCTTGCCGAGCTCGATGGTCTGCAGCAGCGTGGTGAGGACGGCCTTTGGCAGCCGCTCGCGCATCTCTGGGAGGCTGAAGGCGTCGACGCCGAAGATCTCATCGATCCGCTGGTTGCCCTGCTGCGGCGGCCTCGAGTCCATGCTCCAGCGGGTGGCGGCTTCAACGGCGGCGTGACGGATCCGTTCGACGTTCATGCGAGGCGATCTCCGGTCCCGCCGTGGGTGCGTGGTCGCGACGGGCTGCTGCATTGTGGCGGGCCCGCAGCGCCCAGCAAGCGGATACACCGTCTTGTGGTGCAGATCGTTGCATACACATGCTGCATACATGCTCGGTTAGGCGGGCATCCCCGCGGCCAAGCGGGCGACCTCATCCGCCACGGTTTGGCACGCCGCGGCGGGCGTCGTGCCCGCAAGCTTGCCGACGATCGCGCTGCCGACGATCGCGGCGTCGGCGTGCTCGAGGACCGCCCGGATGTGCTCCGGCTCAGCAATGCCGAACCCGGCCGCGATCGGGGTCTCGGTCGCTCTTCGCAACGCGCCGACCCGGCCGCCGATGTCGGGCATCGCGTCGGAGGTGCCCGTAATCCCCTTCCTTGCAATGAGATAGGCGAAACCGGTGCAGGCGTTGGCGATCGCGGCCGCCCGTTCGTCAGGCGTCGTCGGCGCGATCAGCAGCGAGCAGGTCGCCCCGGCGTTCGCCGCCGCGGTGCGGTACGGCGCGCTCTCCTCCAGCGTGATGTCCGGGAAGATGAACCCGTCCACGCCGCGTTCGACCGCGCGGCGAATAAACGCGTCGATGTCGCCATCACGCGCAACGATCGACGCCGACACCATGCAGACCACACCCATCGAGAGCCGGTCGCGGACCCGGGCGATATCGTCGAACACTGCGTCCGGCGTCACCCCGGCCTGCAGGGCGGTGTGCATCGCCGAGGCGATCACCGGCCCATCGGCGATCGGGTCGCTGAACGGGATGCCGACCTCGGCGATGTGGCCCCCGCCTTCTTGCACAGCCAGCAGCAGGTCGCCGGTCGGCACGCCGACCGGAAAACCGCCGACGAAGAACGGCATCAGCGAGCCGCGGCCGGCTTCCCTTCGCTCTTCCAGGATCCGCGTGACTCGGTTCATCCGATGACCTCCGGCAGGTCGTCTAGGCCCTCGGTGAGCACGCGTGGGCCGTCTTCGGTCACGAGCACATCGTGTTCGTAGTGAACGGCCAGCGAGCCGTCGGCCGAGAAGATCGGCCAGGTCTTCGGGGCGGACGTCGTCCGTCCTGTGCCGACGGCGATCATCGGCTCGACGGCGATCAGCGTCCCGGGCTTGAGCTCGAGCCGGGCGTCGGGCCATTCGCCGAGGAAGCCGTTGGCGGGGACGACATTGGCAACGAAAGGCGGGGCGTGCAGCGTCCGGCCGTAGCCGTGGCCGCCGAGCCCGCGTGTCAGATGAAAACCTGCCTCGGTTTCGACGGTCTCCTGGACCGCGGCGGCCCAGTTGAGCAGCTTGGCCCCCGGCTGGAGCTCGGCGATGCCCCGCTGGATCGAGTCCATCCCGGCACGCATGAGGCGTTCGGCCTGCTCGCTGCGGTCGGCGATGGCGTAGGTCCACGCCGCGTCGCCGATCCAGCCGCGGTAGCTGACGCCGATGTCGATCGAGAGTAGGTCGCCCGGTTTCAGCGGCTCGTTGGTATAGCCGGCGGTACCGTGCACGATGCAGTCGTTGAGGCTCAGGCACGCGTGCGAGGGGAACTTGGGCAGCTTCGGCGCGCGGTAGCCGAGGAAGCAGCTCTTGCAGCCGAGGTCCTCGAGCGTGTCGGCGATGAAGGTGTCGATCTGGGCCAGCGTCTGACCGACGCAGACGGACTCGGCCAGGCGGGTGTGGACCTGCACGACCCGCTGCGCGGCTTCGGCGGCGGCTTCGGCGTCTTTTCCTTGCACGACCGGGATCGGGGGCATCGCCGATGGTAGACCGATGTTCGCCAGCGCTGCGTACGGTTGGCCATGCGGGTTGCGCTGCTCGTGAATTCGATCGCCGGCCGGGGCCGCGGGCCGCGTCTGGCGTCGCTGCTGCGCACCGCGTTGGTCGCCGAGGGCATGACCGTCAAGACCCCCGAGTCCAATGTCAGTGATGCGGTTGATGATCTTTCTCACGCCGACATCGCCGTCGTGGTCGGCGGGGACGGCACGCTCAACCGCTGGCTGCCCTCGCTTCTCGCGCCGGGGGCTCCGCCGGTCTGGCATGCCCCGACCGGCACAGAGAACCTCTTCGCCCGGACCCACGGCAGCGACCGCTCCGCCGGCTCGCTGGTCGCAGCGATCCTGGCGGGCCGTACGTCCCGGCAGGATGTCGGGATGGTGAACGGGCGGCCGTTCGCGATCATGGCGAGCCTCGGGCCCGACGCCGCGATCGTGAACGCGGTTAACGCGAACCGCACGGGGCGGATCTCTCGCGCCAGCTACGCCGCGCCTGTGCTACAAGCGTTGGCGATGGGCACAACCTCGCACGCCACGGTCACGATCGATGGCGGGCCGGGGATCTCGTGCCGAGGCATGCTCGTCGTGGCCAACATGCCGATGTACGGCGCCCGGCTGGACCCGGCCTGGGAATCACGCCCGGATGACGGCCGGCTCACAGTTGTGCACCTGCCCGGCGCGATCGCGGCGACGATCGGACTCCGGCTCGCTGCCTGCTGGACGCGAAACGAGCGGCTGATCCCCGGCCGGCGGGTCTGGCAGGCTTCTCGCGTGTCCATCGAGCCGCGGGCCGGCACGCCCCACCAGATCGACGGCGACCCCGCTCCGCCCGCGATCGTTTCTGCGGGCCGACTGGACTTCGGCGTCCTGCCGGGCGCGCTTGCCGTGCTGCTGCCGGCTCAGCCGAAGGTCGATGCGCCCGCAACCCAGACGCGGTCCACCAGGTTCGCCCCGAACGAGAACGCGACCTCGCGGTGATCGGGCGCGTTGAGCAGGATCAGGTCGGCACGCTGACCGACGCGGATCGAGCCGCGATCGTCGAGCCCGAGCACCGCCGCCGGCGTCAAAGCTGCCGCGGTCAGCGCTTCGTCGGGTGTGATCCCGAGCCGGCGGACACCGAGGGCGACGGCGAGTTGCATCGATGGGCACGGCGCGCTGCCCGGGTTGTAGTTCGTCGCGATCGCCAGCGAGCCGCCGGCGTCGACGAACGATCGGCCGTCGCCGGGCTCGCATTCGAGGTGCACGGTGCAGGCGGGCAGCATCACGCCGAATGTGTTGCTCCCGGCGAGCTGTTTCAAGTGCTCGGGCTGTGTCGCTTCGAGGTGGTCGACGCTGACGAACGAGCGGTGGATCGCTTCGGGGATCATGCCGAGGTCGGTGAACTGGTCCGCGTGGACTCGCACGGGGTGGCCCGCTTCGAGGGCGGCGTCGAACAACCGAAGGCTTTCCTCGAGCGACCAGGCGCCCCGCTCGCAGTAGGCATCGATCGCGATGCCCGGGAACGCCGCGGTCACGGCGGGCAGCGTTTCATCGATCGTCCGACCGACGGGGTCGGGCTCATCCGGGTCCTTGGCGTGGCCGATGCACGCGGTCGGCACCATGGTCCCGGGCCAGCGTTCGGACGCGAGCGCGATCGCTTCGAGCATCTTGAGCTCGTCGGCGGTCGTCAGGCCGTAGCCCGATTTGACCTCGGCGGTGGTCGTGCCGTGCCGGAGCATCAGGTTTAGCCGGTCGAGCAGGCCCTCGGCGAGCTGCCCGCGGGTCGCGGCACGCACGGCTCGGACGGTCGCCATGATCCCGCCGCCGGCTTCGAGCAGTTCGAGGTAGGTCGCACCCGCGAGCTTCTGCTGCCACTCGTCAAGGCGGTCGCCGGCCCAGCAGGCATGGGTGTGGCAGTCGACGAAGCCCGGCAGGAGTGCCCGTCCGGCCGCGTCGAGCACGTCAATGCCCGGCGGCGCAGCGATGCCATCCCGGATCTGCGAGATCGCACCGTTCCGGCATTGTACATCCGCGGTGATGGTTGAGCCGTCCGCGGCGCGCAGGTTCGCGTTTGTGATAAGCAGTTCACCGTTCACTCGGGCCGGTCTCCGCGAGTCGTCAAGCCGGCGAGGAACTCGAGGAAGAGCCGGGCCGCGACTCGGGCGGTCCGGGCGTGTTCGTCGCGGGGCGGGCAGAGCTCCATGATGTCGAAGCAGCGGACCAGCGGCGATGCGCCGGCGGCGTACGCCCACGCCGCAGCCTCGCGCACGCTCAGCCCCGCCGGGTTGCGGGCGCTCACCCCCGGCGCGTGCGAGGCGTCGATCGCATCCAGGTCGATGCTGACGAACAAGTCCTCGCCCGGCCAGTCTCCGTTGGGCTCGAGCGCGTCGATCCGCCCGCCGTGGGCCAGGAACCAGCGGGTATGGTCGTGAGTGTTGGAAAACCGGTCGAGGCCGATCACGTCGAGCCGCGCGACGCCGCTGTGTTCGACCAGCGCCCGGAACGGCATGCCAGAGCCCGGTTCTTCGCGTACATCGAGGTGGGCATCGAGGTAGATCCCGCCCAGCGGCCCGCTTCTCTCCGCGACGGCTCGCACAAAGGGGAAGGTCAGGTCGTGCCCGCCGCCGATGGCGACCGGCAGCAGCCCGGCGTCGAGCAGGGCGGCGGTTGCCTCGGTCACCCGCCGGTGGGTCTCGTCGAGCTCGGTGCCCGGTTGCACGTTGCCCACGTCGAAGACCGCGGGCCAGTTGAGGCTCTCGGGGGTCGCGGTGCCATACTGCGCGAGTGCGGCCCGGAACGCGTCGGGCCCGGTGCCGGCGCCGGGGTTGCCGAAGTTGAGCGCGACGCCAGTGTCGTCCGGCAGACCGATGAGCCCGACGGCGCAGCCCTCAGCGCTCTCGGTACGGATCAGGCTGGCGAAGCGGCTCTCGCGGAGCTCGGGCCACGCCACGGCTCGGGTGTGCGGGATCTGCATGCCGCCAGTCTAACCTGAAACGGACAGTCCGAAGAGATCAGGTCTGCGGCCGGGTCGGGATATCCACGTGCAGGTCGTCGGCGCAGGCTTGGGCGGTTGTATACCCCGCATCGGCGTGGCGGAAGACGCCCATCATCGGGTCGTTGGTCAGCACGCGTTTGACGCGGTCGGCCGCCTCGGGCGTGCCGTCGGCGACAACCACCTGGCCGGCGTGCTGGCTGAAGCCGATGCCCACGCCGCCGCCGTGGTGGAAGCTCACCCAGCTTGCGCCGCTGGCGACGTTGACCATCGCGTTAAGCAGCGGCCAGTCGCTGACGGCGTCGGTGCCGTCGAGCATGCCCTCGGTCTCGCGGTTGGGGCTGGCGACCGAGCCGCAGTCGAGGTGGTCGCGGCCGATGGCGATCGGCGCGGACAGGTCGCCGTGCTTGACCATGTCGTTGAAGAGGAGGCCGGCCCTGTCGCGCTCGCCGAGCCCGAACCAGCAGATCCGCGACGGCAGGCCCTGCCAGCCGAAGCGGGGAGCGCAGCTGTCGTAGTCGCCGGCGAGAAGAGCCTCGGGATTCTCGTGGCAGCCGCGGAGCCAGGCGTGTAGGCGCTTGTTGAACCCGCCGCCGTCTTCGGGGAAGAGCTTGAGCAGCGCCCGGTCGGTCTTGTAGATATCGACGGGGTCGCCCGAGAGCGCCGCCCAGCGGAAGGGCCCCCGGCCGAGGCAGAACTGCTCGCGGATGTAGGCCGGGACGAAGCCGGGGAAGGCGAATGCATCCGCGAAGCCGTTGTCGAACGCACGCTGCCGGATGTTGTTGCCGTAGTCGAACGTGATCGAGCCGCGGTTCTTGAGCTCGACCATCGCGCGGACGTGCCGGGTCATGCTGTCGATGCTGAGCTTCTGGTAGGCGGCCGGGTCTGATTTTCGTGCGATCTCGGCCGCTTCGAGCGTGTACTCGACGGGAACGTAGCCGTCGAGCGGATCGTGGGCAGAGGTCTGGTCGGTCAGGACATCGGGCGTGACGCCCCGTTCGAGCATGCGTTCGAGCAGGTCGACGGAATTGGCGTGCACGCCGACGGAGACGGCCTGGTTGTTGTCGGCCAGCTCGCGGGCGCGGTCGATCGATGCGTCGATCTCATCGGTCGTCAGGCCCGGCATCACCTCGTCGAGGTACTTGTCGTGCAGCCGGCGGTCGAGACGAGCGCGGTCGACGTCGGCGATCAGGCAGGTCCCGCCGGCGAGCGTGACGGCCAGGGGCTGCGCGCCGCCCATGCCGCCGCAGCCGCCCGTGACGCAGAGCTTGCCCGACAGATCGTGGCCCCCCGAACCGCCAGAAAAGTGCTGGCGGCCGCACTCGGCGAAGGTCTCGTAGGTGCCCTGGAGGATGCCCTGCGTACCGATGTAGATCCACGAGCCGGCGGTCATCTGGCCGTACATCATCAGGCCCTTGGCTTCGAGCTCGTCGAAGTGGTCCTGCGTCGCCCAGTGGGGGACCAGGTTGCTGTTGGCGATCAGCACGCGGGGGGCGTCGGCGTGTGTACGGACGACGCCGACAGGCTTGCCGGACTGGACGAGCAGGGTCTCGTCGGCTGCGAGCCGCTGGAGCGTTGCGACGATCGCGTCGAACGCGGCCCAGTCTCGGGCGGCCCGGCCGCGTCCGCCGTAGACAACCAGCTTCTCGGGCGCCTCGGCGACCTCGGGGTCGAGGTTGTTCATGAGCATACGCATGGCGGCCTCGGCCTGCCAGGTCCGGCAGGTCCTGGTCGCGCCGCGGGGCGCGCGGACGGTGCGTGTCGATGTCGCAGTGGGCGAGGTCGTCATCGCTGCGGTTCCTTCTCTGCCAACGACACGGATTCGTCGAACACGCCCTCGCGGATGAGGCCGGTGATCGCCTCGATATCGGGCGACGGCGGGCGGTCGGTGATGAAACGCGGCACGGCGGCGCGGATCGTGGTGTGGGCCGCTTCGATCCTGTCGCCCGAGCGAAGCGGGCGGTGCTGCTCGATGGCTTCCGCCGCGGCGAGCAGCTCGATCGCGACGACCCGCTCGGCCAGGTCGATCGCCCGGCGGGCCTTGGCCGCGGCGCGGGGGCCGAAGCTGTTGTAATCCTCGATGCCGGCGCAGGTCGAGATGTTGGCGGCTGTCGCAGAATGACACAGCCCGATAATCTCGTTGCACGCCGCGGCGGCCGTGTACTGCGCGATCATCAGCCCCGAGGTCACGCCCGGCCGGCTGGCAAGGTGCGGGCTCAGGCCCGATTCCTCATCGATCGCCGCGAGCATCCAGAAGACGCGGCGTTCGGCCATGCCCGCGATCGGGGCGATCGCGGCGGCCAGATGATCGAGCGGCAGCGCGATCGGCATGCCGTGGAAGTTGCCCCCCGAGAGCAGTTCATCGTCGGACAAGAGCGGGTTGTCGGTCACCGCGCCGAGTTCGCGCTCGCACGCCGAGCGGACATACGCCAGCGCATCGATCGCCGCCCCGATCACCTGCGGCTGGCAGCGGAGCGAGTAGGGATCCTGCACCCGCGGGTCGTTGTCGCGGTGGGACGGCCCGATCTGGCTGCCATCGAGCAGCGAGCGGATCTCGCGGGCGACCAGGCCGATGCTCGGGTGCGCACGGAGCTCGGCGATCCGCGGGTCGAACGGGCCGGAGGAGGCCTTGCACCCGTCGACCGACATCGCCCCGGCGACGAGCGCGGCCCGCAGCAGCCGGTCGGCGTCGTGCAGCAGCAGGCAGGCCTGGGCGGCCATCAGGTGCGTGCCGTTGATCAGCGCGAGGCCCTCTTTTGCTTTGAGCGTGATCGGTTCGAGCCCGGCGCGGGATAGTGCGTCGGCGGCTGGCAGCGTTTCGCCGTTGAGTGTCGCTTCGCCCACGCCGGTCATCGCGCAGGCGATGTGCGCCAGCGGCGCGAGGTCGCCCGAGGCGCCGACCGAGCCGATCGATGGGACGACCGGTGACACGCCGGCGTTGAGCATCGCCGTGATCTGTTCGACAACGGCCGGCCGAACGCCGCTTCGACCGCGTGCAAGCGAAGCGGCGAGGATGACCATCGAGCCGCGGACGACATCTTCTGGAAGCGGTTCGCCCACGCCCGCCGCGTGGGATTGGACCAGGTTGACCTGCAATTCGTCGAGCGAGTCGTTATCGATCCGCTCGCGGGCCAGCGAGCCGAAGCCGGTGTTGACGCCGTAGTGAGGGAGGCCGTCGGCGGCGATGGCTTCGAGGGCCTGCCGATGCTCCCGGAGCAGGTCGATCGTCGGCCCGGGGATGCTCAAATCTGCGCCGCGGCGTGCGACCGAAAGGACACGGCCGATCGCCAGTGGTGAGCCGTCGAGCTCGACGGCGGCGCGGTCATCGTGCGTTGGTTCGGACACCCGGTCGATCTCCTTGCGGCCGGTGCTGCTCGACGGCCGCACGGCTCGCTCAGAGTGTACCGCGCCAAAGGCTCAGTCCCGCGCGAAACCGGTCCAGCCCGGGCTCGGCAGGAAGGTGTAATCTGGCGTGGTCACCTCGCCCGGCTCGACAGGCAGCCGCAGGCCGACGTGGAAGTCGGCGAAGAGCATATTGGCGCTGATCTCGGCGCCCGGACCCCGGCCCCGGAACCAGCGGGTCTCGCGGTCGCCCGCGTCGTCGAAGTTGTAGCCTGTGTGTGTGGTGACCACCAGCGTCTTGGTCGTGTTGTCGATTCGCGGCATCCGCCCGCCGGTGGGGGGCACGAGCGTGGGTACGGCGTCGATGCCCGGGACCTCGTCCGGGGCATGGTCGTTGAGCGCGTAGCTCGCGCCGATCAGGTCGTACATCGACTCGGTCGAAGCGAACTCGGGAATAGGCACGCCCGTGTTGCCCGCGCCGCGGTCCAGCGGCGATTCGAACTCTTCGACCTCGGCGACCGCGTCGGCCGAATCGGGGATCGGTGTGCCGGAAACGAGATATCTGTTGAGCGGCCGGCGTTCGGCACCGAACTCGTTGATGCCGAAGAACGGCAGCCGGCCCTTTTTGCCCGCGAAGAGCGAGCCGACCGGTGACGGTTCGGGACCGCCCGTGTCGACCAGCAGTTGCGGCAGGGCATCGCGGTGGTCGACGAGGTACTGGCTTGTGCCGATGCCGATCTGCTGCAGCCGCGAGCCGCAGGCGATCACGCGAGCCGCGAGCCGCGCGCTGCCGAGCGACGGCAGCAGGATGCCGATCAAGAGCGCGATGATCGAGATCACCACCAGCAGCTCGATGAGTGTGAACGCGCGACGCATCGGCAGACTGTACCGGCTTCGGCTCTCGCGGGTTCAGACCGGCCCGGGGCCGGTCGGCTCGCCGTCGATCGGGTTGTTGAAGTGCCCGTCTTGAATCGGCACAACCACCTCGAGGACGTGCTGGAGCACATTGGCCGGCGAGCCGACCGCATCGACCTCGTGGATGATCGCGTTTCTGTAGTGCTCGAGCACCGGGGCGGTCTCGGCCTCGTAGACCCGCCAGCGGTTGCGGATGACGTCCTCTTTCGCGTCGTCGATCCGGTTCTCCTTGAGCGCCCGTCGTCGCAGCCGCTTGATCATCGCTTCCTTGTCCTTGCAGACCAGGTGCACGATGCCGAGCACATCGATGTGCTCGTCCATCAGCCGCGCCTGCTCGGCGTTGCGCGGGATGCCGTCGAGCACGAGCAGGTCATCGTGCGGTTTGTAGAGCGCCAGAATCGTCTGGGCGTGCACGTTTTCGACCCACATGTCCACCGTGACCTTGTCGGGGACGAGCTCGCCCTTGGACGAGTATTCGTAGAACACCTGCCCCAGCTCGGAGTGGATGTCGAGCGAGCGGAAGACCTCGCCGCAGGAAAGGTGAAAGAACCCGGGGATGCGCCCGAGGATCGCCCCCTGGGTGCCCTTACCGGCGCCAGGGGCGCCGAAGAGCAGGATGCACTGGTACTTGGGGTGCGTGTGGCTGTCGCCCATCGGACGGGTCTCCTGTCGGCGGCTGCGTACCGCTCAGACCGGTGTATCGGCTGTATACAGCGTAGACAAGAATACAATAAAAAACGCCCGCCAGACAGCCTGACGGGCGAATCGATTCAATGGAAGCGGTTCGGCGATCAGCTGCCGGCCGCGATGACTTCCTTCTGGAGGCTCGGCGGCATGGGGCGGTAGGCCAGGAACTCCATCGAGCTCGCGGCCCGGCCCTGGCTGATGCCGCGGAGCGTTGTGGTGTAGCCGAACATTTCGGAGAGCGGGACCTCGGCCGTGATCGCCTTGACGTGGCCGCGGTCTTCGGTGTCGTTGATCATGCCGCGGCGGCTGGACAAGTCGCCGGTGACGTTGCCCAGGTAGTCGTCGGGCGTGATGATCACGACCTTCATGATCGGCTCGAGCAGCACGCTGCCCGCTTTGGTGACGGCCTCACGCAGCGCGAGCCGGCCGGCCTGCTCGAAGGCGACCTGGCTCGAGTCGACCTCGTGGTACGAGCCGTCGATCAGCTCGGCGCAGATGTTGATCAGCGGGTAGCTGGCCGAGACGCCGCTCTTGGCCGTCTCGCGGATGCCCGCCTCGACCGAGGGGATGAACTCCTTAGGGATCTTGCCGCCGACGACGCCGTTCTTGAAGGCGATGTTATCGTTGAATTTCAGGCCCTCTTCCTCGGCCTGCTCGGGTGTCATGGGCCGGAGGTTGATCACGCAGTGGCCGAACTGGCCGCGGCCGCCGGTCTGCTTCTTGAACTTGCCCTCGACCTTGAGCGCCTCGCCCTTGATCGCCTCGCGGTAGGAGACGCGGGGCTTGCCGACCTCGACGCCGATCTTCATGTCGCGGACGAGCCGGTTCTTGATGATCTCCAGGTGCAGCTCGCCCATGCCGGCGATGATGGTCTGGCCGGTCTCGTCGTCGTAATGGCTCTGGAACGAGGGGTCCTCGCGGCGGATGGTGACCAGGGCCTCGCCCAGCTTGCGGTTGTCGTCGGCCGAGTTGGGCTCGATCGACATGCTGATCACCGGGGCCGGGAAGTCCATGCGCTCGAGGATGATCGGGTCGTCGGCGTCGCACAGCGAGTCGCCGGTGATCGAGTCCTTGATGCCGACGACGGCGACGATGTTGCCCGCGCCGACCTCTTCGAGGGCCTGGCGGTCTTTGGCGTGCATCTCGAAGATGCGGCTGATGTTTTCCTTCTTGCCGTTGCCCGGGTTCAGCACGCGGCTGCCCTTGGTGACCGTGCCGGAATAGATCCGCATGTAGGTCAGGTCGCCGTGGGCGTCGTTGACAACCTTGAAGACGAGTGCGCTGAAGCCCGCGTCGTCGGAGTGGGGGCGGGTGAGCTTCTCGTCCGGATCCCGGGGGTTCTCGCCCTGAACATCAGGGACCTCGTTCGGGCTTGGCAGAAAGTCGATGACGCCGTCGATCAGCCGCTGCACACCGACGTTCTTGAGCGCCGAGCCGCAGAAGACCGGGTTGCATTCGAGGGCGATGGTGCCCTTGCGGATCGCGGCCTTGATCTGGTCAACCGTGATCGAGTCCTCATCCTCGAGGTACTGCTCCATCAGGTCGTCGTCGAGGGCGACGGCCGACTCGATCAGCTCGTGCCGCCACTTCTGGGCCCTGTCCATCTCTTCTTCGGGGATGTCCTTTTCGGTGACGGTCGCGCCCATGTCTTCGACATCGAAGTAGTACGCCTTCATGCCGAGCAGGTCGATGATGCCCGCGAGCTCGTTGCCGTGGCCGATCGGGATCTGCACCGCGATCGGGTTGGCGCCCAGCCGCTTCTTGATCGAGTCGAAGCTGAAGTCAAAGTCGGCGCCGAGCTTGTCCATCTTGTTGATGAAGCACATGCGGGGCACGTTGTACCGGTCGGCCTGGCGCCAGACGGTCTCGGACTGGGCCTCGACGCCCTCTTTGCCGTCGAAGACCGCGACCGCTCCGTCGAGCACGCGGAGCGACCGCTCGACCTCGATGGTGAAGTCGACGTGGCCCGGGGTGTCGATCAGGTTGATCTTGTAGTCCACGCCGTCCTTGGTCCAGGGGCAGGTCGTCGCGGCCGACTGGATCGTGATGCCGCGCTCCTGTTCTTCCTGCAGGAAGTCCATGGTCGCGGTGCCCTCGTGGACCTCGCCGAGCTTGTAGTTCTTGCCGGTGTAGTAGAGGATGCGTTCGGTGACAGTGGTTTTGCCCGCATCGATGTGGGCGGCGATGCCGATGTTCCGGATGTTTGACAGGTCGGTGGCCATCTCTGTGGTCCTTCGTTCCAGGGGTCGTCGGTGTGCGCTGGCTCTTCGGGGTTCGGCCGCCGCGGGTGTTCGCCCAAGGTCGGGTCGACCGAATTCGTCTGGTGGGGATGCGGCAGTGCAGGCGGCCGACGCGAGTGGCGGCCGCCCGGGGATCAGGAGCGAACGGTGGGTGTTTCTTCGTCCTCGTCCATAGCTGAACTCGCCGGGCGTTGCGTGTGCAACGCGTCCAATCCCTTCGTGTGGAAGCACTTGCAGGAACCGGCTCTCTCCGCGTCGCGGAGCCTTGACAGCCCTTGCCTCCAATGCTAGGCAGCCCCGGATGACCGTCAAGGCTGTCCGGGGCCTTCGCCCGCGATCTGCCGAAGAGCCTCGAGTCGAGAGGGCGCGAGGCCCGCGGCCGGATCGAGCGCCGCGCCCTCGTGCCGAGCAAGAGCTTCCCTCGCCCAGATCGAAGCCTCGCGGGACAGCCCGGCTCGGTCGAACGCGAGAGCCGCCTCCGCGGCTGATTCCGGATCCTGTGGGTCGGCATCGGCGGCGCGGACCCAGGCCCGGGCCGCGGCGGCGAGCGTCTCGCGGTCCTCCATTGCCGCCCCAAGTCGCCCGAGCGCGAGCGCGTGCAACCGATGGCCGCGCGAGGTCCCGTAACGGTCGGCGGTTTCCGCCGCGAGCGCGGCCATGTCTTCCAGCACCCGCTCGCTCTGACCGGCCCCATCGGTCCGCGACGACGAATCGGCCATGTGGGCCAGAACCCGCACCATCGCCGCGGGCACGCGGATGTCGTCCGGGAATCTCCCTTGGGCCGTTTCGAGACCGTCGAGCACGGCTCGACCCTGAGCGACGACCGCCGCGTCGAACCGCTGCAATTCTGCCGGGGTCGGGTCGGTCAGGAATTCGCGGGCAGCGGCTACGGGCTGCGCCGCGTCGTAGGCACGGACGAGCGACCGCTCAAAGGCTATCAGTTGAACTGCGAACGGCAAGGCGAATGCGCACACCCCGACGGCTGCCACCGCCGCAATCTGTCGGCCCGCTGGGGCGCGGCCCGGTTGTCCGAGCGCGATGCCGAGCAGGACCAGCGCGAGCGGCGCGGACGACGGCAGGAAGAGGACGAGATCGACCTGCGCCGTCAAGAGGACGACGGCGCCCGCGGCCGCGAGCGACGCCGGCTTCGGCCGGAGCGTCCAGATGATCGCGGAGATCCCGATCCACGCGGCGAGCCCGAGCAACCGGGCGAGGGCAGACTCGACGGTCGTGGCCTGGGCCTCGAGCACCGCATTGATCAGCACGGGCGGCCCCGCGCAGACGAGAAGCCACAGAAGCGTTCTGCGTGAGGGCATGCGGGCGATCGCGGCGCCGAGGGGTTCGCTCGCCCTGCGGCACAACGCGGCGGCCGAGCCCAGCAGCGCCGCGACCCAGAGCCACCCGAACACACCGAGCATCGCGAGCAGGTCGACCGCCGCGTGGTGCGTGCTGGTGACGCTCTCGGTGGCACCAGCGGGCTTGGCCAGCACATACGCGTCGCGGAAGCCAGCGATGTCCGTTCCCGTCAGCGGTTGCTCAGCGATGACCTTGCCGCCGCCGACGAGGTAAAACCAGCGGAACAGCAGCGAGAGCTCGCCTTCGGGCACGCCCAGCAGCCCGCGAGCCGCGACGGCGACCGTCGGCACGAGCAGCACGCCCGCTGAAAACAGCCAGCGGAGCGACCGCGGCAGAAGGCTGGTACCCAGCAGCCAGACGAGGACCAGAGCGACCGCCGCCGGGCCCGATTTTGATCCCGTGGCGAGCAGGCCCAGGCCGAGCGCGGCGACCGCGACCGCGGCCGCGGTGCGCCATGTCCAGGACAGCCCGCGTCGCGTGTGCCACGCGGCGGCCATCAGCAGCGACGCCGCGGCGGCCAGCACGGCGGCGAGCACGTTCGACAGCCCGAACCAGCCGAACGCGTCTGGCTGGCGCAGCCGCCGTTCGAACTGCACCGCCGAGGGCGACCCCGGCTCGATCCCGCGAGCGGCCAACGCGGACGCCGAGTCCGCCTCGAACTGCCGCACGGTGATCGGGTGCTCCACCAGCACCTGCAATGCCGACTTGGCCAGCAGCATCCCGACCACGCCGACGCACGCGGCAACGAAGAGCCTCCGGGCCGCGGGCTCCCGCGCGAGCGTGCTCGCCGCGGCGAAGCTCGACCAGGCCGCGGTCCACGAGAGCGCGGTCGAAGCCTCGAGCGCGTTCCCGGCGCCGAGCCAGAGCGTCCGACCCAGCACGGCGAGCCCGCCGACAAGCGAGAGCACCGCCGGCCAGCCGGGCCGATGCCGGGATGTCAGGATCGCCAGTGATGCTCCAAGGATCAATACGAGATCGAGCACGGCCCGCCCGCCGGGGCCCAGCCCCGTGATCGCCGAGACCTGCACCAGCGGGTCGATATCCCAGCCCGGCAATGGCTCGTTCATTGTGACGCAGCGGAGCGTGATCGACCAGACCATCAGCGTCATGCCCAGCATGAGGACCGCCCGCCGGGGCGTCGGGCCGGCGCTACTCACGGCGTGGCCTCTGTGTGCATCCACCGCTCGATCGCGGCCAGCAACGCGAGCGCAAGCATGGCTTGGACTGTCACGAGCACCGCCTGCCGCGGGCTGGCTTCGGCCATGACGATGCCGCCGACGCCCAGCACCG
Organism: Planctomycetota bacterium; assembly: GCA_039179915.1. Classification (GTDB taxonomy): domain Bacteria; phylum Planctomycetota; class Phycisphaerae; order Phycisphaerales; family UBA1924; genus JANQQZ01. Next base: position 31,116 of record JBCDEF010000004.1, read on the forward strand.
CGGCCAGCGTCCAGATCGAGGCGACCGCCAGCGGCCGGGACAGGCCGCGTCGCTCGAAACGATGCGACAGGTGCTGCAGATCCCCGACGAACGGCGACTTGCCCTGCGCGAGCCGGATCAGCACGACGCTGAGCATGTCGTACAGCGGGACCGCAAGCAAAATTAGCGGCACGGCGAGACGGTCCCAGCGTGCCGACTCGGCTTCGATGTAGGTCAGCCGCGTGGTCAGATATGCCAGCGCGAACCCGAGCACGAGCGAGCCGCCATCGCCCATAAAGACCCGGGCCCGTGGGTAGTTGTGCGGCAGGAACCCCGCGCAGGCGCCGGCGAGCAACGCCGCGCCGACCGCGACACCCCATTGACCCTGGATGCCCGCGACGCCGGCCAGCGCGGCCGCGACGACCAGGGCCGTCCCTCCGGCGAGGCCGTCCATGTTATCCATGAAGTTGACCGCGTTCATCACGGTCGCGAACCAGAGCGCCGTCAGCGCGATCGAGAGCCACGCACCGCCGACGTGCGGGTCGAGCGCGGTCAGCAGCCGCGTGTCGGTCAGCCACGCGGCTGCGGCGGGCACGAGGAGCATGACCGCGAGCTTCGGCAGCCACGGCAGCGGCCGGCGGTCATCGAGCAGCCCCGTCGCGTGGACGACCAGCAGCGCGGCGATGACGGGCCAGGCGAAGCCCGCATCGAGCATGGCGGCCGCGTCGCCGAGGTCGAAGCTCGAAGCCATGCCGGTCGCTGCCAGCAGCAGGGCGGTCACGATGCCCAGGCCGCCCGTGTTCGGGATCGGCCGGGCGTCGGCCTTGACTTGGCCCTCGATCCCTGCGCCGTCCATCGCGTCCATACGCCGTCCTAGCGCCGCGGCGACCGGTACGAGAACCGCGGCAACCGCGCAGGCGATTGAAAAAGCGATTAGCGTCACACCGATCATGCCGTCGGCCCGTCGGCCCGCTGGGGGACCAGCCGCCACGGCAGCCACGCCGCTGTCAGCAGGAACGCCGTGCTCAGAGCCAGCAGCGGCAGCCGCGGCACGGGCCATGTGCCGAGGAACTCGGCCGGCGGCGACTCAGGGCCGCGGCTGCCGCTGCTGGCTCTGAGCACGGCGTTCCTGCTGACAGCGGCGTGGCTGCCGTGGCGGCTGGTCCCCCAGCGGGCCGACGGGCCGACGGCATGAT
>JBCDEF010000005.1:0-30001 GCA_039179915.1 Planctomycetota bacterium
ACGCGATCCCCGAGATCATGATCCCGCTGGTCGGCACCAAAGCCGAGCTCTCGATCTTGCGTGAGAAAGCCGAACAGACCATCGCCGACGTCAAGGCCGCCAAGAAGTACACCGGCAAGCTCAACATCTTGATCGGCACGATGATCGAGATCCCCCGCGCCGCGATCACGGCCGAAGAAGTCGCCGCCGAGGCCGACTTCTTCAGCTTCGGCACCAACGACCTCACCCAGCTGACCTTCGGCTACTCGCGGGACGACGTCAACACGTTCCTGCCCGACTACATCGAACAGGGCATCCTCGACGTCGACCCGTTCCAGAGCCTCGATCAGACGGGCGTGGGCGAGCTGGTGCAGATGGGCTTCGACCGCGGCCGAGCCGGCAACAACACGCTCAAGGTCGGCATCTGCGGCGAGCACGGCGGCGACCCGGCCTCGGTCGTCTTCTGCCACCGTGTCGGGCTCAACTACGTCAGCTGCTCGCCCTTCCGCGTGCCGATCGCGCGGCTGGCCGCGGCGCAGGCCGCCATCCGCCACGGCTAGCGCCGCTGCCCGTTGACATCGGACACGACAAAGGCCCCCGCCGGAGCGGGGGCCTTTTTTCACAGGACTGCGTTGCGCCGCGGAGGATGGCGTATCAGTCGGCCAGCGCCGCGTCGAGCGCCCCGCGGACTTCCGTGATCGTGGTGCCCGCCTCGTATGCGTTGCTGCGGTAGACGATCTCGCCGGAGGGATCGACCACCAGGAACGTCGGCGCCCGGAGCACGTCCATGCCGACGATCGCCTCGCGGCCCTCGATCACCAGCGGCACCTCGTCGAGCCCGGATTCGAGCAGCAGGTTCAGGGCGGCATCGGGGTTACGCTCGCGGATGGTGAAGGTCAGCATACCGATGCTGTCGCCGTAGGCCTCGCGGAGCGCCGCGATGTCCTGCACGGCCGTGGCCGCCGAGGGGATCCAGCTCGACCAGAACACGAGCACGGCCGGGCTGCCCAGCAGGGCCTCGCTGCTGATGTCCTCGCCGAGCATCGTCACGCCGGTGAACGCGGGCATGATCTCGCCGACCTGCCCACCGGTCTCACGCGGCCGCGCCGTCGGCAGCTCGCCCGCGGGGATCTGCACCTCACGCGTGTCCGCGGACCGTGCGGGGTCCAGCGTTGCCGGCTGATACACCGCGGTCCAGCCCTCGGGCAGCGGCAGCGCCAGCCGGTCCGCGTCGTGCGCCGTCTCGGTGTCGATCGAGACCACGTTCGTGACCTCCTCGTACCCGGGCACCAGCACGCGCACCGCCCGCCGGATCAGCCCCGTCTCGCGGTCGATGAACAGCCGCGCCGGCAGCATCCGCTCCCGATCGGCGTAGCGGATCTCGACCACGTCGCATAGCACGCCGTCGACCTGTTCGGGCGAGAGCGTCCGCAGCGAGTCAGCGCCGAGCTCTTTGGCCAGCGGCGGGTCCTGGAACCAGAGCGCCGGCGAGACCGAATCCTCGCTGCTGATGAACTCGCCCCGGGCCAGCCGCGGCCGGGAGACGTACTTCTTCTCCTGGTTGTAGTTCAGCCACGAGACGACCGACGGCTCCCGCACGATCGAGAGCTGGAACGCGTCGGGCTGGCCGATGTTGTCCGCGAACCCGTCGATGCGGTAGGTCCACGCGCCGTCCTCGTCGCGCGTGCCCCGCAGCGTCCCGCGGGAGTTGAGCTTGATCGAGGTGATCATCGCGTTGGCCGGGTCCAGCTCGTCATCGATGACGACCATCGTCCGGTCGACTTCGACGGCGATGTTGTCCAGCTCACGTATCGCCGCCCGGGCCGCCTCGAGCGCCTCGACCGCGCTCGCGTCGCGGATTCGGTCGGCCTGCCCAGCGGCCTGCCCAGCCGCGTCCTGAGCCGCCGCCGGCGCCACGCCGCTCACAAGGGCCAGCCCCGCCGCCATCACTCGAACCGTCCGCAACGCCTTCATCGGTCTGCTCTCCCTGCCGGACGATCGCGCCAGCCTGCCTGGATCCTTGGTCATCCTCGCCGCCCGGGCCGGACCGATGCTAGACGGTCGGCCGAAGAAGGTCGGCCAGCGCCACGCCCGGGTCCGGGGCCCGCATCAGCGTCTCGCCTACCAACGCGATCCGAACGTCCGACTGACGGAGCTTGGCCAGGTCCTTGCCCGTGCGGATGCCCGATTCGGCCACGAGGATCGACCGATTCTCCACCAGGTCCGCCAGGCGGGTTGTCTGCGCGATATCGACCGTCATCGTCGACAGGTCGCGGTTGTTGATACCAAGCAGGCAGTAGCTCGGATGCGGAAAGCCCACATGCGGCCGGACGCGGAGCAGGTTCTCGGTCGAGTGCACCTCGAGCAGGACGGTCATCCCCAGCCGCTGAGACAAAATCATCATGTCGACTATCTGCGCCTCGGTCAGGCATTCGCCGATCAGCAGCACCGCGTCCGCCCCGGCCGCCCGGCTCTCCCAGAGCTGCCAGGCGTCGACGATGAAGTCCTTCCGCAGCACCGGCAGCGGCACCGCGTCCCGGACCCGCTCGATGTAGCTCAGATCGCCGCCAAAGAACGCCCCATCGGTCAGGCAGCTGATCGCCGCCGCCCCCGCGGCGTGGTACCGTCTGGCGATGCGCTCCGGCTCGAAGCTATCCCCGTCGCCCAGGATCCGGTCGTCCGCCGGCCGGTATTCGTCGCGGATCCACCCCGCGCTCGGGCTCTTGCGCTTGATCTCGGCGATCACGGCCGTCGGCTCCGTCGGCGAGTGCCGTGTGACCGCCGCGAAAAAGTTCCGCGGCGGGTCGGCCTGGGCCACCTGCGCCTCGAGCTCTGCCGTGCTGATCGCCGCCCTGCGCTCGGCCACCTCCGCCTTCTTGGCGGTCACGATTTCCTGGAGAGCATCGGGCAGGTCGGCCATAGGCGGGATTGTTGCCGCCCTCATCGCCCCGGTCGCGCTGGCGCAGGAATCATCGGCCCAACCCGAGCCGCCAGCCGCCGTCGAGTCCGCCGCCGGCGGGCTGCTCTCCCTGCTGCTGCTCCTGGGTCTTACGGCCGTTGCTTGGTTCGCCGCGGCCAAGCTCCACGCGTTTACCCTCCGGCCCCAGCTCGAGCCCCGGCCTCGGCCCCGGGGCTTGGCCGACCGCCCGGACCCGCTCCCCAAGCCCGATGCCTCCCTGCTCGCCCTCGCAGGCGCGTTCACCGTCTTCCTGATCGCGTCGCTCGCGGTAGCCCCCGCTGGCCTGCTCTTGGGCGAGGCAGATGCCCAAGCCCAGCCCCTCCGCGCCGCGGGCCTGCCGGGGCTTTTCTATTACCCCGCGGGAATCGTCGCCGGCGTGGTCGCGCTCGTGCTCTGCAGGACCGATCACCGCCGCCCGCGGCCGGCCGACCTGGCGATCGGGCTCCTGGCGTTTGTCCTGGCCGCGCCGGTGATCATGCTCATCGGCCGGCTCGGCGCGGTCGCGCTCGAGCTGCTGGGCCACGGCTCCGACGCCGCCCTCCAGCACGGCACGCTCGACCTGCTCACCGATCCGGGGGCGACACACTCGCCCTGGTTCTGGGCCGTCGTCGCCGGCGCGGTCCTGGGCGCACCGGTCTTCGAGGAGCTGCTCTTCCGCGGCCTGCTCCAGCCCGCCTGCGCCGGCATCGCCCGCAGCCGCTGGCTCGGCATCCTGATCAGCTCTGCGGTCTTTGTCGCGTTGCACGTGCCCACGGGCGAAGCGTCTACGGGCGCGACGCTCGCCGCGATCCCGACCATCGCGGCTCTCTCCATCGCCCTGGGCATCGCCCGCGACCGCACCCGCAGCGTCGCCGTGCCGATCGTGATGCACGCCGCTTTCAACGCCGCCAACGTCGGCCTCGCCTTCGCCGTGATCTGATTCCAGCTGCCGACCGCCGGCCGCCGCCCCCTAGACTCGCCGCGATGACGACCACCGACACCAAGCCCCGCGTCCTGACCGGCGATACACCCACCGGCCGGCTCCACCTCGGCCACTGGGTCGGCTCCGTCGAGCGACGCGTTCAGATGCAGGACGGCTACGACTGCTACTTCCTGCTGGCCAACATGCACGCGTTCACAACCCGTGCGACAGAGCCCGACGCCATCCGAGCCGACACGATCGAGATCGTGAAAGACTGGCTCGCCGCCGGCATCGACCCCGAGCGGTCCACCATCGTGTTGCAGACCGAGGTCCCGGCCATCGCCGAGCTGACCTGGTACCTCGCGATGCTCATCCCGTTCAACCGGGTCATGCGCAACCCGACGCTCAAGACCGAGATCGAGACCAAAGGCCTCGGCGACAGCTATCCCTTCGGCTTCCCGATGTACGCCGTCGGCCAGTGCGCCGACATCCTGGCCTTCCGCCCCGCGTCGGTGCCCGTCGGCGTCGATCAGGTCGCGCACATCGAGGTCTGCCGCGAGGCCGCGCGGCGTTTCAACCAGGTCTACTGCGGCATCGACCCGCACGCCGACGACGCCGATCACGCCGCGCTCGGCGGGGTCTTCCCGATCCCCGAGGCGCTCGTCGGCCGCGTCGGCCGTCTCGTCGGCACCGACGGCGACAACAAGATGTCCAAGAGCCTCAGCAACGCCGTCTTCCTCAGCGACACGCCCAAGCAGGTCAAGAAGAAGATCAACAGCATGTACCCGGGACAGAGCCGCGAGCCGACCGACCCGGGCGACCCGGACATCAACCCCGTCTTCATGTACGCCGAGACCTTCTGCGACGCCGAGCTCGTCGACGAGCTCAAAGATCGCTACCGCCGCGGCGACAACATCGGCGACGGCCACGTCAAGGCCGCCGTCATTGACTCGATCAACGAACTGCTCGATCCGATGCGCGAGCGCCGCGCCGCCTTCGAAGGCCCCGACGGCGAGAAGCAGATCATCGAGATCATCCGCGACGGGACTTCCCGCGCCAACGCCGTCGCCGAGGAAACCCTCGCGATGGCCAAGGACGCGATGAAGCTCGGCTTCGGCCGGCGATCGCTCGGCTGGCGCGACTGACCGGCGAGTGCAGTCAGACCGAGTCGGCCTCGGCCGCCTCCAGCCGCTCGAGCAGGCGGAGCGCCCGCCACGCGACCACGGAACGCAGCGGGGCGATCACGGCCGCCTCGTCCTGCCGCTCACCGATCGCGAGCGCCAGCTCCTCGCTGTACCGCGAGATGTCCGCGAGGACCGCGCGGTGCTCGGCCATCCACGACGACGCGCTCGGCGGCCCGAGCCCGATCTCCTCGATCGCTGCCGCCCGCACCATGCCCGCCCGCTCGCCGGTCCGCGCGAGCCGCCCGATCACCAGCGCGCCGGCCGCATCGCCCCGCAGCGAAACGATCCGCGCCAGCGACCGGTCCCGCGCGACCGCGTTGCCCGCCCGCAGCGCGTCGGGCAGCAGCTCATCGATCCGCTCGGTCAGCCCCGCAGAGAGCACGCGGATCGAACGGCCGGTCAGCTCCACGCCGGGCCAGGCGTCGAGCGTGTCGAGCCGCGTGAAGCCCGCCGCGTCGGCAAGCAGCCCGATCAGGCGATCGATCAGCTCCAAGTCGCCGCGGACCGACTCGTCCGGCCCGTTGCCGCCGGCGATCGCCCAGCCGCGCAGCCATGCCTCCCGCAGCCCGTCGATGCGCGCTTCCAGCTCCGCGCCCCGCTCGCCCGCGACCAGTACGGCGGATTCCCGGTCGCGATCGATCCGCGCTAGCGTCCGCCGCTGCGCATCGAACCGACGGAGCAGCCCGAGCGCCTCCTCGAAGCCCTCGGCCGACCGCATCTGCTGCCCGGCCGCGAGCAGCCTGTCCCGCACCGACCGCTCGATCGAGCCCGCCCCGCCCGGACCGCTCCCATCAGGACCCGCCCCGCCCGTGAGCCCACGCTCGAGCGCACCGCTGGAGCGTTCGAGCATCGCGAAGTCCGCCATCAGCTCGCGCTGCGACGCGATCGTTGACAGCACGCCGGGCTGGGTCATCCGGTCCGGGTCGATCAGCAAGGTAACGGCCTCGTCGCGGGCATTGACCGTCACGCCCCGGACCCGAGGCACCAGCGCGCGCCACGCCGGCCGAAGCGACCGGACGAGATGATCGTCGCGGCGGAAGTCGGCTCGGCTGACGCTCAGCTCCAGGGTGCGGGCCGCCAGTTCCGCCGCCGCGACCATCGGCCCGCTCGCGGCCGGCTGCCGGGCCGCGACCGCCTCGGCGGCCCGCGCCGCCAGGCGGTCCGCCTCCCGGCCCGGCTCCATCCGGTCGATCGCGCCGAAGACCCGGGCCTGCGCCGCGATCAGCGCGAGCCCCTCGGCCGAGCCGTCGCGGACCGATGCGTGCAGGTCATCAAGCAGACGGGCCCGGGCCGGCTCGGGCACCGAGGCCGGCAGGCCGAGCACGCCGTCGATCGCCGCGACGACACGCGTGCCTTCCTCCGCGGCCGCCCTGATGTACGCGGGCCACGGCGCCGAGCGACGCAGCCCATCGGCGACCGACCGCAGGTCCGCGAGCCGCGCCCCGTCCCAGCCCGCGTCCTCCAACGCCCCGAGCCGAACGTCGATCTCCTCGGCCAGCTGCGCCGGGTCCGGCGCCGGGCCGCCGAACCAGCCCGCTCCCGCACGGATCTCCAGCCCGCGCGCCAGCGGCGCGAGCGCCGAGCCGATCTGCGCATCGAACGCGTCCGCCCGAGCCGGGGCCCCGCGTGACCACGCCAGCGCCAACGCCTCAAGGTCCGCCGCCATCGCCGCGAGCAAGATCGGGTCATCGAGCCCGGCGATCAGGCTGTCGATCTCGTCCATTCGCGCATGGAGCGTCATCGCCCAGAGCACCGCAGCGGACCCGTCGCCGCCCCGGGCCTCGCCGTGCCGGGCGAGCGCCGCGCCGGCCAGACGCACCGCAGATCGCGCCGCGACCGCCGCCGCGGCGGTGCCCGAGTCGGTTTCATCGACGCCACTGCGCAGAAGCTGCTGGGCCTCGCGTTCGAGCCGGTCGGCGATCTCGAGCGCCGCGTCGCCCCGGCCCGCCGCCGGCGCGGCCGGGCCCGATAGATCAAGCGTCTGCGCTGCGCTCGCCGTGCCCAGCGCGGCCGAGAGCATCGCGATAGACAGCGTCGAGCCGGTCGACCATCGTTTCCGCGGCAAACTCATGCAGGCACCACTCCCGTCCAGCCTCGGCGAGTCTACGCCGGAGCTCAGGATCCTCGTACAGCCGCCCGATCGCCGCCCGCAGCGCCGCAGGGTCCGCCACCGGCACCAGCAGCCCCGTCTCCTCGTGCCGGCAGGCCTCACGCGTGCCGTCGACATCCGTCGCCACCGGGCACACGCCGGCCAGCAGCGCCTGCGGCACCGTCCGCGGCAGGCCCTCCCGATAGCTCGGGTGCGCAAGCACATCCATCGCCCGGATCAGCCCCGGGACTTGCTCAGGCTCCACGAGCCCCGTCGTGATCACCTGCGCGCGCAGACCAAGCTCATCGACACGGTGCATCAGCCGCTCCCGCCACCACCCATCGCCGACCCAGAGCAGCTTCCAGTGCGGGTTCGATTTGAGATGAGCGCCGAGCGCATCGAGCAGATCATCGTGGCCCTTGTGCTCGGCCAGCCGGGCAACAGTGCCGATGACAAAGTCATCTTCGCCGAATCCGAGCGATCCGCGGATTGCCTCGCGCGATTCGCGCTCGTCAATGTCAACGAACGGCCCGATGTCCATGCCGCTGCGCACGGTCACAAACTGCTCGGCTCGCCCGATCCCGCGTGCCCGGAACTGCTCGGTCATCGCGTCGGCCACGCTGACGATCGTGTGGCATCGCTTGGCCGCGAAGCGTTCCGCGGCTGTGTACAGCCTGTTCTTCAGCCGAATCTGCATGCGCGAGATCGCCCCGACCTCGCCGGGCATGAACGGCGGGCCGTGAACAGTGTGGACCACCGCGGGCACTCGGGCACGCCACGCCGCCCACCGCCCCAGGATCCCTGCCTTGCTGCTGTGGGTGTGCACCACATCCGGCCGCACGTCTCGCATCAGCTTTTCCAGGTCGCGATGAAAGCACAAGTGGTCCTTCAGCGGGCTGATCTCGCGCACCATCTTCGGCAGCTCGTGCGTCGTGATCCCACGGCCGTCGTCGGTCCGAAAGCTCCGAACCCGCTCGAGCATGCTCCCTTCGGGCCCATAGATCGGTCCGAAGGCCAGGTGCACATCATGCCCGAGCCGCGCCTGCCCCTCGCACGACAGCACCGTGTTCTCCTGCGACCCGCCGAGGATCAGCCGCGTCGAGATGTGCAGGATCCGGAGGCTCACGCGGGATCATCCCCCGGCCGATCGAAGCGAAAAAACCGCAGCGACGCGTCGTAGTACTTATCGGTCACGCCGTCGTCGCGAAAGCCGATCTTGGCGAGCACGCGCTGCGAGGCGTGGTTTTCCAGATCCGTCACGGCATAGATGGTCTCCAGCGCCGACGCCCGCCACGCGTGATCCATCGCCGCGGTGCCCGCTTCGGTCGCAAAACCCATCCCCCACGCGGCCGGTGTCAGCCGATACGCCAGCTCGAACTCGGGCTCTTTCCAATCGATGGGGATCACGCCGCAGTCGCCGATGATCTGCTCCGTCCCGCGATCGATGACCGAGAACATCGTCACGCCGTGCTCAGCCAGGCAGGCGGTCCGCTTCTCGATCGATGAGCGAACGTCTTCGAGTGAGCGTGTCTTTCCGTGGTTGACGTACCGCATCGCGATCGGATCGCCGAAGACCGACATCAGCGGCTCGGCGTCGTCGATCCGCGGCTCGCGGAGCAGCAGGCGGTCGGTTTCGATCTCAACGATCGCCATACCGCACCCACTCCAGCCGCAGCCCCATCGGCGGCAGCGTGATCCCCGCGCGGCGACGGTCTTTCGATTCCAGGATCGCCGGGATATCCCCCGCGTCGATCCTGCCCCGCCCGACCTCCATCAGCGTGCCCGCGATGATCCGCACCATGTTGTACAAGAACCCGCTGCCCGAAACACGGATGACGAACCGCTCTTCTGCTCCCTCTCCCCCGCCCCGGGTGAGAGGGCCAGGGTGAGGGGGCGGACCCGCCGCGATATCGCACCGATAGATCGTCCGCACCGTGGTCTTGCGGCCGTGGTTGATCTGGGCAAACGCCGCGAAGTCGTGCTCGCCGACCAGATGCGCCGCCGCCGCCCGCATGCGCTCGATATCCAGCTCGTACCACGTGTGCCAGACGTACCGCCGGTCCCACAGCGGCCGGGTCGGCCCGCTGACGATCGTGTAGGTGTATTCCTTTTCGACCGCGCCGCCGATCGGCTCGAACAAATCGCCGACCAGTTCAGCACCGCGCACCAGCACATCTCGCGATAGCTTGCTGTTGAGCGCTTTGATCAAGCGATCCGTGCCGCGGTCTTCGGGCCAGCCGACGCCGGTGCTCGAATCGGGCTCGCTGGTAAACGCCGCGACCTGCCCCAGCGCGTGCACACCGGAATCGGTTCGGCTTGCGCCGGTCAGCACCAGTCCGGGCTCGCGCAACACCGTCCGTGCCGCCTCTTCGACCACGCCCTGCACCGTCCGCAGCGTCGTCCGTCCCCCGGGGTTGCCCGGGTCCGGGGGCTCCTGCTTCTGCCAGCCGCAGAAGTCGGTCCCGTCGTACGCGATGGTCAGCTTGTACCGCGGCATCAGGGCCGACCGCCCTGGGCATCGTCCGGCCCGTCCTCCGCTGCTTTGTCCGGCCCTTCATCCGGCTTGACCACGCGGACCTTGCGCTCGCCGACATGCTCGCTGGGTTTGATACGGAACCGCTTCTGGTCCTCGGCCGCCCAGCGGTCCGAGAGCCGCAGCCAGTAGTACGTGAACGGCACGCCGATCACGATGCAGGCCACACCACAGATAATCGCGGCTACGAGCACAACGCTCCCGGAGGGGCCATTACAGCTCCACCATCTCCATGTCCGCCGACTGCTTGATCGAGCTTGTCGGCATCGAGACGCTGGTCACGAAGATCCCCAGATCGTCGTTCGCTTCGGCCATCTGCTGGCGGATGCCGGCGGCGTTGAACAGCCGCGGGCTCTGCGTGCGGATCTCGCGGCCGGTTGGCACCTGGCCCGGTGCCTCGTCCACCCGGACGAACTCGGTGCGGACAGCGCCGAGCGCCTCGCCCTGGAGCAGGCTGAGCAGGTCGAGCGCGGTCTGGCCCTCGGCCTGTGCCCCCTCGACAACCGGGATCGCCTGCTCAAACGATTGGAGCACGTGCCGCGCGTTCTCGAACGTGCCGGCCTTCTCCGTCCATGTCGCGCCGGGGATGACCACGTCGGCGGCTTCCCTCGCGCGGTAGTCGTGCGTGTCGAGCAGCACGACGAACGTCCCGCCGAGCGCATCGACAAAGCCGGCCTCGGCCCACTCGCCCGGGTAACCGCCCGTCAGGATCACGCCGCCGATATCGCTCGAGCCGGACCCCATCCCGAGGCGTTTGCCGGCCTCGTCGAAGTCGAGCACGTTGCCGCCGGCCAGCGCCTCGAGCACCCGCCGCACGCCGCGGGCATTGGGCGCCTTCTCGGCGTACATCACGAACCCCTCGTCCCGGTCGGCGTCCTTCGGGAAGACCTTGTCCTCGCCGCGGAAGGGCACAAAGCCGACCGCCAAGACCGCTTGCGGGTCGAGCTCGAGCGCGAGCTTGCCGAGCACAAACGCCTCTTCGCACGACAGCATCGGGCTGACCACAACCATGACCCGCTTGCCGCCGTCTGCAGCCTGCTTGAGGCCCTCGATCGCGTGGTCGTACGCCTGCGCCCGGTCGCACGCGTCGAGCACGCCGAACCGCCGCCGCTCGGGCGATGAAAGCCGGTCGTCGCTGTGCACGTGCTTCCAGCCGTAGCGAACCTCATCGGTGATCCACCACCGGTTGACCGCCATGTTCGTCCGCGGCTTGAACCGATAGATGGTGCCCTCGTTGTGCTCGATCAGCAGGTTGTCACCCGAGGCCGTGATCCCGTCGATCGAGGGCGTCGACTTGAGGAACCAGACCCGCTGCGCGAACAGAAAGTCCTTGTCCAGCAGCGCGCCGACCGGGCAGAGGTCGATCACGTTGGCCGACAGCTCGTTGTCCAGCGGCACGCCGGGGAAGACATCGATCTCGCTCTTGTTGCCGCGGCCCGAGATCGTCAGCTCGCTTGTGCCCGGGATCTCTTTGCTGAACCGCACGCACCGCGTGCACATGATGCACCGGTCGGCATAGATGTACACATGCGGCCCCAGGTCCTTCTTGGCCTGCTTGACCTTCTGCTCTTGGAAGCGGGAAACGCCCCGGCCGTACTCGAAGCTGTAGTCCTGCAGCTCGCACTCGCCCGCCTGGTCGCAGACCGGGCAGTCCAGAGGGTGGTTGATCAGGAGGTACTCCATGACGGCCTTCTGGTTGGCGACCGCCTTGGGGTTGTCGGTGTAGACGACCATGCCGTCGGCCGCGTCGAGCGAGCAGGTCGGCTGGAGCTTGCCGCCGGCCATCGGCTCGAGCTTGGGCTTGCCGTCAAGATCCAGGTTTCTTGCATTGGGTGCCCAGACCTCGCCCAGGCAGATCCGGCACTGGGCGGGGATGCTCAGCCCCTCGTGGTAGCAGTAGTAGGGGATCTTGACCTCGTGCTTGTTCGCGATCTCGAGGACCTTCTGGCCCTTCTCGAACTCGCACTCGACGCCATTGATGGTGATGCTGGGCATGGTGAGTCAGTGTAGGGGGCCCGGTTGGCGGCTTCGGAGCGGCGGGGGCACGAAAAAACCGCCCCATCCTGTCGGACGGGGCGGCCTGAAGAATCAGAATCGGTCAACGGTCTCAGTTGCCCATGGCGGCGGCGAGGTCGTTGTAGCTGTAGTTGTCGAAGGTGAACGCGACGTACGCGCCGCCGCTGAAGCGGGGGTCGGCAACCACGTTGTAGTTGCTGAACGAGATCTCGCCGGAAGCGCCCAGACCGTAGATGCCCGCGGCGGCCTCGCCGCCGACCTCCCAGTTGCCGCCCTTGAAGGTCTCCATGGCGGCGTCATCCGGGAAGAAGACCACGTGGTCGTTGTACTGACCGAACGAGCCGATACCCAGGGTCAGGCGGACCTGACGGCTGTAGCCGACGGCCTCGCCCGAGCTGTTGTAGACCAGGCCGTCGCCGCCGCCGCCACCGAACAGGTAGCTGTGGCCGTACATCATGCCCGGGAAGACAGCCCAGCCCGATGACTCGGCCACGAAGCCGGCGAACTCCGGCTCGGTGTTGGACAGGTGAGCGATCGTTGCGGCCGCTTCAGCCTTTGTGATTTCGAGAGCCGCGTCAGTCAGCCCGGTGGCGGCACAGCCACCAAGGCCAGCGGCGAGGACCGCGGTAGCGGCCAGCGGAGCGATGCGGGTAGTCGTCGACATGCGTGTTTCCCTTTGCAAACAAGAGAGTGACCCCCGGCACGTCGAGGCCGGGTAGAAGTGAGAGCCGGACCGCCCCTGCCGGCCCGTGCGCGACCAGTCTATCGGACCAATCTCGCCCGCGACGCCACTCCAGGGGGGAAACTTCACCCGCAGACCGGCAAAAACCGCCCGCCGACCCTCGCCAAGCGCCGCCGACACCCGCCAGCACCCCATCGCACGCTCCCGCCGAACCGCCATCGGTCCCGTCGGCACCGCCCCGATCTACCCTCCGTCCATGCCCAACCCGAGCGACAAATCCAACCCGAAATCCAACCCGAAAGCCAAGCCCGTCCCGAGCCCCAAGGGCACCCGCGACCTCTACCCCGACGACCTGCTCCGCCAACGCTACATCACCGAAGCCTGGCGCCGCGTCTCGATCCGCCACGGCTTCGAAGAGATCGCCGGCCCCACCTTCGAGATGCGCGAGCTCTACACCCGCAAGTCCGGCGAGGGCATCGTCAGCGAGCTGTTCTCCTTCCGCCGAGAAGGCGGCGACGACGACTACGCCCTGAGGCCGGAATTCACGCCGACCCTCGCCCGCATGTACGCCGCCAAGGCCGCCAGTCTGCCCAGCCCGACCAAGTGGTTCACGGCCGGCCCCTACTTCCGAGCCGAGCGGCCCCAGCGCGGGCGGCTGCGCGAGTTCCTTCAGTGGAACTGCGACGTGATGGGGGGAGATCCGTCCTCGGGAGACACTGAGGTCGCATCTTGTTTGCTCTCGCTCTGTTCAGATCTAGGACTCGACTACCTAGACGTTGGCATTGCTCTCAACGATCGAGCAGTCGCTGGGGCCATCGTTGATGAAGCGTGTGGCGATCCCTCGTGCGTCGAAGACGCGATCACGCTCTTGGACAAACGCGGCAAGATCCCGGACGACCGTTTTGAACAACTCGCCAGTGAAGCCTTGTTCGCGACCGACATCTTCGATCGTCTCGCGAAGAAGCTCGGAACGGTGTTCAACATCGACCGTGATCATGGGCCGCGGCTCGGTCCGCACGAGATGTATGGTCATCCGATAAACGTTGATCAGTTGCAAGTCGAGACGAGCGGTCATCGCTCGTACATCGGGGCTGCGCTGCAAGCAGACAATCTGCGTTCGACTTGCAGCACCCTGTCGCGCTCGGGTTACGCGGAGTTCTGCGGAGTCGACTTCAGCGTCGTCCGCGGGCTCGCCTACTACACCGGCACCGTCTTCGAGCTCATCGCCGACGGCGAGCGGGCCGTCGCCGGCGGGGGTCGCTACGACAACCTCATCGAGCTCTTCGGCGGCCCGCCCACGCCCGCCGTCGGCTTCGGCATGGGCGATGTCGTCCTGGGACTGCTGCTCGAGGACAAGAACCTGATGCCCGAGGGCGCCGAGCTTCGCGAAGCGCTCAGCCAGCCGCCGGCGAGCCTGCGGCCCGAGGCTTTCGTCATCGCCGATGAAGCGCAGTCGGAGTTCGTCGAGCCCCTGCTGGCGGATCTCAGGCGGGGCATCGAGGCCGAGGGGCACGACGCCGGCAAGCCCTGGTCGCGCGACCGCTACGACATCCGCCCGCTGCACGCCCGCCGGTCGTACAAGCCCAAGCGCAAGAAGCAGGTGCAAGACGCGTCGAACCAGGCCGCGCTGTTCACCGTGACGATCGACGAGCCCGACAAGGTCTCGCTGAAGTCGATGGACACCCGGCAGGACCTGACGCCGGTCGATGTGCCCGGTCTACCCGACGATATCGCCGACTTCAGCGTCGACCCCGCCTCGCCGGTCTACGTCGGCCGGGCGATCTCGAGCCTGCTCGGCGGCTGACCAACGAACTCGGTCGTGACGCGTATCTTGACGAGGCCGAAGCGCCAGCGAGGCATGCTGATGCCGCAATGCCTCGCTTGCGCTACGGCATTGTCGGAACCTTGCATCACCGTTGGGCCGCTACCGCCAGACCCAGATGTACCACGCGCCCACCGCGGCATGGATCAGAAAAATCCCTCCCGCCATGCCCCAGGCGACGAGCCACTGCCGTTTTCTGGGCAAACGCTGCACACTCACTCGCCACCTGAGCAGACCGGCGATCGTCAGCGAGAGCACAAGCGAAGCCGTGACGAAGAAGCTGTACAGCACGACCACCGGCAGCGGGGGCCCGGCCTGGAAGACCAGAATCGGTACGCTGAACAGCAGCGTCATCACGCCGTCGAACCCGAACGCGACCGCGCAGCTGATCAGCATCATCGCCCACGGCCCGACGAGCCGGTCCGGGCTGCGCACGCCCAGCTCGATCCGCGCGTTGCACTCGGGGCAGGCCGGCGCGGTGATCCCCCGCAGGCTGTAGCCGCACACGGGGCACGGCTCGTCGGCATCTGCGAGCCAGTCGACGAGTCGGGCAGTGTCGTCCACGAGACCCGTTGTACCCGATCCACGGGCGGCCGGTTCTTTTAGCGGGGCGATTGGTTTAGCGGATCAGCCGCATCCGCCCGAAGTCGGGCACGGGGATCAGCCCGCGGCGGTGCATCGCCGGGAAATAGACCAGAAACGCCTCGCCGATCAGCAGCTGCTCGGGCACGACGCCCTCGGTCGCGGTGCTCGGAAAGGCGTCGGCGACCCACGGGTCGGGCCGGCCCCAGGTCCGGCCGTCGCGGCTGGCCGGGCTGTTGTCGCCGAGCACGAACAGCTGTCCCGGGCCGAGGGTGACCGTCGTGATCGGGTGCGTGCCCAAGGGCGGCGGCTCGTCGCTGACGCGGTACCGCGGGTGGTGGGGGTGGTAGTAAACATCGCGGTCGAGCCGCAGCCGGTGCAGCGTCGCGGGCCCGGCCAGGTCGAGCCGCAGCGACGGCGGCTGGTACTGATCGGGGTCGCTGAGCGGGTTGGCCTCGTCAGACAGGTCGGTCATGGCCGACAGCTCGGCCCCGGGGATCGCCCGCTCGATGCGCTGGCGGATGGTCCAGTCGTACTCGGCCCGCGCCGCCTCACGCCCGCCCACGCGGATCACGCAGGCCTGGTCCACGTGCTCGAACTCGATCAGCGTCGGCCCGCGGGGCGCCAGCTCGACCGGCGCCTCGGCGAGCTGCGCCCAGGTCTCGCCGCCGGCGACACGCACGCGGATGCGGGCCGTGGTCCCCTCGCCCGAGTCGGCGACGGAGAGCTCGAAGACGCGCGAGCGGGTCTCGAGCGTCCAGGTCGCGCCGGCCGCCGCGCCCGCCGCGACCTCGTACCCGAAGCGCAGCCGAAGGTCCGAGACGTGGTAGTTCGGCGGCAGCCCGCCCCGCGACCCGCCGCTGCCCAGCCGCTGATCGCGACGGTCGTCGATGTCGTTGTACGCCAGCCGGTCGCGGATCTCCCATTGCTCCCGGTCCCAGACCAGCGCCGTCGGCCCGTCGCCGGCGTAACTGACGCGCGGGCCCGTGCCCGCGGGCCAGCCGGCCGTCATCGGCGTCCACGGGCCGAGCGAGGTCTCCGACCGAGGGTCGGCGAACGCCATGTCGTAGACCGGCTGCCAGACCAGCCGCTGCACCGCCGCGGGCTTGCGCTGGACCTGCCAGCCCTGCTCGTGCCAGGTGAACGACCGGCCCGGTTCCGTGCCGTCGGCCGAGCGGACGAACACGTCGCCGTCGACCAACGCGATCTGCTCGCCCGGCCGGCCGATCAGCCGCTTGATCACCCGCTCGTCAGGCTCCGTCGGCGAGCGGAAGACCACCACATCGAACCGCTCGGGCAGCGGCGTCAGCGGCGTGCGCTTGCGGACGAAAATCCGGTCGCCGTCCAGCCGCGCCGATCCGTCGAACGACAGCCGCACGCCCGAGTACGGGTCGCGCACCGTCGCCTGCTGGCTCGTGTCGGCCGCGCGGCGGTCGACCGCGAAGACAGCGCCCGTGCTCGGCGACTCGATCCGGTAATGCGCCCCCAGCAGCGTCGGCGCCATCGACCCGGTCGGGATCACAAACGCCTCGAGCACGAACGCCCGGAAGACAAACGCCAGCGCCAGGGTCATCACGATCGAGATGCAGGTGTCCGGCACCGTTGTGGCGAACGCACGCGGCGGGGGCCCGCCCAGCCCGCCCAGCCCGCTCGGTCCGGCTTCGGGCCCGGCTGCGGGTTCGGCCGAACCTCCGGCGGGATCTCGCTGCTCGTTTGACGCATCGGGCACGATATCTGGCATCGGTCAGCCGTCGCCGCCGCTAGTGTCCGGGCTGTCAGACGACGGCCCGCCGCCGGGATTCTCGGACGACCCGCCACCCAGGCTCCGCCGCCGCCGGCGACGCTTCTTCTTGGCCGCCCCGTCGTCCGCGGGCTTCGCCTCGGGCGTGTTCCCCGGTCCTCGGGCATCGTTTCTCGAGCGATCGCCGGCGGAACCGGGTTTGCGTCGCCGGCCGCCGACCTTGGGTTTGGCCTTGGGCTTGCTCGGCGGCTTGGCTCGCGGGTCTGTCGGGCTCTCGGCCGGGCTCTCAGCCTTGGGCCCGCCTCCGGCTGCCGCGGCGTCCTGCGGCTTGCGGCGACGCCCGGCTTTGGCCTGGCTCCGGCTCTGCTGATCGGACGACGCGTGCGGCTCCGCGGCTGGCGCGTTCGCCGATGGGGCCGACCCGCTCTTCGGCGGCGGACGCTTGGCGGGCCGGTCCGCCCCCCGCTGCGGCCTGGCGCCTCGCTCCCGCGGCGGCGGGCGCTCGGGCGCCGTCAGCGACTCGGGCTTGGTCAGTTCTTCGACCGGCACCGCGACCCGATCGCCCACATCGAGCTGGATCAGCACGAGCTGCGTCAGGATCTGGCTGTCGATGACGATGCCGTCGCCGTGCGGCGTGCCCCAGCGGGTCTTGCGGTGCGGCAGGTTTTTCTTGAGGTCCTTGTAGGTCTGGTCCTCGTACCGCAGGCAGCACATCAGCCGCCCGCACCGGCCCGAGATCTTCAGCGGGTCGAGCGTTGCTTTTTGGACCTTGGCCGAGCGCATCGAGACGGGCTTGAGCACCTTGAGGAAATTCTTGCAGCAGCAGTGCTGGCCGCAGCGTTCGTAGTCGGCGGTGAGCCGGGCCTCGTCGCGGGCGCCGACGTGCCGCACCTCGACGCGCTCATCGGGGTGCTCTCGCTTGAGCCGCTCGAGGAAGGGGCCGTGGTCGATATGCCGCTGGCCGCCGCCGCCGCTGTGCTGGCCGCCCCGTGGCGGGCCGGGTCGGTGCTGACCGCTCCCGCCGGCTTCGGCGTGGTCTTCGGTGAGGTAGTAGTAGCAGACATACCCGCCGCCGAGCACGGGCTCGACATCGACGACCTTGGCGTGGAAGCGGGCCTCGCGGGCCAGCTCCCGGCCGCGGGTGATGCGGGCACGCCGGCCCTCGACGAGCGACGCCTGCCTGTCCAGGTCCTCTTTCGCGGCGATCCGCAGCACCCGGCCCTTGACGCCCTGGCGGTTGTTCTTGGCGTCGAAGAACGGGTAGTCCTTGCCGCCCGAGTTCTCGATGTATTCGAGCATCTCGCGCCGGGTGACGCTCTTGGAGCAGCCCGAGTTGGGGCAGGTGCTGGTGAGCATCTCGCCGAGCTCTTCGCCGCGGTGGGTGCGCACGACCAGCTTGCTGCCGCAACCCGGCTTGGCCTCGCCGTCGTAGGGGAACTCGCCGACCATCCGCATCGCGCCGAAGCGGACGACCATGCTGGTGGGCGCGGTCAGCCGCTCGTAGACCTCGCGGTCCTCGTGCTCGCGGAGGTGCTCGGCGAGGTCGGCCTCGAACTGTGGCAGCGGGACAATGGGCATGGCGGTGCGTCGGCGGGCCGGGCGGAAGCGGCGGCTCAACGCCCGCCGGCCAGGCCCCGTGCGGACGCGAACAGGCTCGGCAGGTCCTGGCGGTCCATCAGGTCGAGCGTCCGCTGCTGGCCGATCTCGTAGATCAGCAGCTGCTCGTTGCGGTTGTCCAGGACGTACAGCAGCTCCTCGTCCTCGCTCGAGGCGGTTGTCATCGCGCTCAGCTCACCGACATGCGCGACCATGTCGGCCAGCACGGTCGGCTCGGGCGAGCCGGCGCCAAGACGGCCGCCGATCTGCACGATCACCACCGCGGCCAGCGCGAACGCGCTGACCCACAGCAGATCGGCCGGGCCCCGGCCCGACGGACGGCCAGCGGTCGTCTCATGCAGGGTCTGTGTGTTGCTGTTCATCGGCCGGGCCTTTCCTGCGAGTCGCGGGCCAGATCGCGGTAGCCGATTCCTGCCAATGCGCGGCGTGACCGGTCCCACGTCACGGCGACCATCTCCTGGTTCGAGGCGTCGATGATGTAGACCGCGTTGCCGCCGCCGCCGCCCTGGAACTCGCCGCCGAGGATCGCGTACTCCCCCCGGGCCCGGTTGCCCGCGGGCTGCGCCGGCGCCAGCGTCGTCACACCCAGGACCACCAGCAGCCCCGCGTTGATCGCGATCAGCGGCCAGCGTTCGGGCCGACCGCGACCGCCCCGTGTTCCGTTCTCGTTGCTCATGCTGCACCCCAATCACGCCGGCGACGCCGGCGGCTCGTGCCAAACGGTCGGATTTCCCGCCCTAGTCCTGGTGACCCCGCTTGCTCGGGATCATGTTCGCGCCGACCGCCAAAGCGATAATCACCACCGCCGAGAAATACATAAAAAACACCGGCGGCTCGCCGTCGTTGGTCACCCGGGGCGGACGCAGCGAGCTGGCCGATCCGTCCTGGGCTATCGCCGGCGAAGCGATCGAAACCGCGACCGCCACGCCAACGGTCAGAATTATCGCGAGTATCGCGGCCGGACGCGGCCGGCGGATCGCACACACCATTCCGGTCAATCGTGTCGGCATCATGCCTGATGGTACCGCGCCGCCGGGGGCGGAGCCACGGCCGGCTCGCCCGTGCTCTTGCGCTGGGTCGCCTTGGCCTCGCGCACCTCGGTGATCGCGCGCCGGAGCGCCGGCGTCTTTGATAGCCGGCTCGCCGGTTCCAGCGGGCGACGCGTGTCGGCCGACAGCGGCCGGCTGAGCCGTTCAAACGCCGATCGATCCATCTGCACCGTCCCCCATTTCTCGCTCCGCGTCCGCATGTGCTCGGCATAGGCATCCAGCTCGATCATCCGCACCGCGTACCACCGGTCCCCGAACGCGAATACGTCCTGAAACAGAGCATCCGGCGGCTGGATCGAGCACCAGTAGACAAATACAAACGCGGCCGCGAACGAGCCCCGTCCCGCGGTCGATCCGCGGGCCTCGGGCGCGTTGAACAGGGCCTGCCAGCGGTCCAACGCGGTGATGTCGTCTCGGGTCACCCAGTTCTCGAGCCGGCCCTTGGTCGTCAGCACCCGGTCACCCTTGCGGCCCACGCGGCGGCCCTTAACCTCGACCAGCAGGTGCGGCCGGCCGACCGCCTCCGGCGAGCCTGTGTACATCACGAAATCGAAGCTCTTGAGCGACTCCGCCGGCCCCGGGGTGCCCGCCGGGCCCTCCGTGCGGACGCTCAGCATCGGCTTCGGCGGCAGCAGGGCCCGCTTGGCCTCGTCGACTGAGATGTACGGCGTGCGGGTGGTCCGGAGATACGCCTCGAAGGCCCGCTCGTAGTGATGCCGGCGCTGTGCCATGCGGACAGCATACACGATCCGAATGGAAACCGATCCGAAAGGGTGGGGATTGATCGCCTACCGAGCGTCGATCAGCCGACGCAGCTCGGCCTGGGCCTCGGCATAGCGGCTGATCGCCTCCTCAAGCTCGGCACGGAGTTCGGCGATGGCCTCGGCGTCTGTCCCGCTGGTGGCCCCGTCGCTGGCCCCGTCGCTGGCCCCGTCGCTGGCTTGGCTGCCGGCCTGAACGCCCACCGCGGCGAGGACCGTATCCAGCGAGGCGGCCGCGTCCCGCAGGTCGCTGGCGGCGTCGGCGTGCGCCCTGGCGGCGTCGTAGATGATCTCGGTCTCGGTCGTCTTGCCGTCGGGCCGGGCCAGCACGCGCCACGGGTTGCGTCGGATCTCGACCGCCGCCTGCCGGAGCTGGTCGGAGGCCAGCCGAGCGTTCGCCAGCGACCGCTCGATCGCCGGCTCGCTCTCGGCCGCCAGCCGCTCGACCCGCTCGGCCGTGTCGGCCAGATCCGTCGCGGCTCGGTTCGCTTCGCCCAGCAGGTCGAGCAGCGCGGTCAGGTGCTCGGCATCGAACCGGTCAACCACCCGCTGGGCGCTCGAAAGCACGCTTTCGATCCGCGGCCGAGCGGAATCGACCAACGCCCGGCCGTCGGCCATCAGGCCCTCGCCGCCCACGGCCGCCCGCTCGAGCGCGATGCCCGCGTCGGCGATCGCGTTCGCCGCCGCCGTCACGTCCCGCTCGATCGTCGGCAGCCGCTGGCTGACCCGGTCGGTCGTGTCGCGGAGCTGCGAGGAAAAGGCCTTGGCGTCGTCGGTGATGACGCGGATGTCTTCGTCGAGCCGCGCCGCGATCGAGGCCGATCGGTCCACGACCTCGGCCGCCTTAGCGATGATGTCCTGGACCTGCGCGGCCTGCTCGTCGCCGAAGCCCGCGTCGGCAAGCAGCGACGGGACCGCGGATCCGGCCAAGACGGTGCCGCCGGGGGGGAGCACGCCCGCTTCCGGTGTCCCGGGCGTGATGATGTCCAGCGAGCTGCTGCCGCCGAACAGCGGGCGGACCATCACCACCCGCATGTCCTTGAACAGCGGCTGGTCGGCCGACACCCGCACGGTCACGTCCACCGCTGTCGTTGCATCGGAATCGCCGTGGACGAACGACAGGTCCGTCACGCGTCCGACCTGCTGACCGCCCAACCGGACGAGCGAGCCGGGCGACACACCAGCGGTGCCGCGCTGCACATCGAACCGGACGATGTATGTTTCGGTCGCCTCGAACCGGTCGATCAGCCCCGACAGCACCGCGCTGATCATCACGAAGCCCGCCAGCCCGCCCAGCAAGAAGATCCCGGCGATCAGGTTTGCCGCCGATCGGTTGCCGCTGGCCATGGGCTGGTCGTTCCTTTCTGACGGCCGGGTCAGCGGCGCGTCGGCTCCAAGCTGGGCATCGTCTCGAAGCCCGGGTCGATCCCCATCAGATCATCAGCGTAGCTGGTCTCGGCGCGACGCTCCGTGATCGGGCCCTCGGCATCGCCCCGGAGGAACTGCCGGATCAGCCGCTCCGAGGTCGAGAGCGTGTCCAGCTCTGCCTCGGGCGTCTCGCGCACCCGCTCGTACCACTCCCGGCGCTCGACCTTGAGCATCCGGCCCTTGTCGAGCATCGCCATCCGGTCCGCGATGGCGAACGCCGAGTCCATCTCGTGCGTGATCACCACGCTGGTCACGCCCAGCTTCCGGCTCAGGCCGATGATCAGCCGATCGATCTCCGCGCTGGTGACCGGGTCCAGCCCCGCGCTGGGCTCGTCGTAGAACAGGATCTGCGGGTCGAGGGCCAGCGCCCGAGCCAGCCCCGCCCGCTT
Organism: Planctomycetota bacterium; assembly: GCA_039179915.1. GTDB lineage: Bacteria > Planctomycetota > Phycisphaerae > Phycisphaerales > UBA1924 > JANQQZ01. Next base: position 21,733 of record JBCDEF010000005.1, read on the forward strand.
CTTCATCCCGCCCGAGATCTCGGCCGGGTACTTCTCCGCGTGCTCACGCAGCCCGACCTGCTCGAGCTTGATCTTCACCTGGATCTCGATGATCTCACGGTCCAGGTCCGTGTGCTCCTGCAGCGGCAGGGCCACGTTGTCGGCGATCGTCATGGAGTTGAACAGCGCGCCCGACTGGAACAGCACGCCGATCTTCTTCCGCGTCTCGTTGAGCTCGCGCGGCGACATCGAGCAGACGTCGGTCCCCAGCAGCTCGATCGAGCCGTCGGTCACCGGCACCGTGCCGATCATCATCCGCAGCGTCGTTGACTTGCCCGAGCCCGAGCCGCCCATGACCACCATGGTCTCGCCGGGATAGACATCCAGGTCCAGGCCGTCGATCACGGTCTTGGTCCCGAACCGCTTGACGACCGATCGGCAGCGGACGACCGGCTCGCTGGGCTGTGCATCGAGCTGTGCGCCGGGCTGCGCAGGGCCGGCGGTCACCCGCCGCCGCCCGGCGCGGCGGCCCCGTCGGTGCCCGGTTCCGTGCCCGAGCCGGTTTCAGTCTCGGTTTCGGTCTCGGTTTCGGTCGCCGCCGACGGGTCCGAAGCAGCGCCGCCCCGCAGCCGCTCCGGGTCGATCAGCCACAGCAGCGTCCCATCGCCGAGCTCGATGCCGACGTTGACGATCGCCGCCGTCGTCCCGGCGTCGTTCTGCTGCTGGGTTGAGAACGCGAACCACATCAGCCGGGCGCCGTTGTCGAACTGGCCGGGCAGCGGCGCCGGGTTGTCGTACGGGATCTTGCTCGGGTCCGGCTGCTGGCCCGCCGAGCCGAGGTCGGCGAACGCGCCGATCAGCGGGCCGATACCCGCGGGCACGCCGGTGTAGCTGCCAGCGTCGGCCTGGTACGCCGCGCGAAACGCCTCGATGTCGGCCGAAGTCAGCGCGTCGCGGGTCGCTTGCGCCAGCTCCGAGCGGACCGCCGCCTCGTCCCCGTCCTGGATCTTGGCCACCACCACCCCCAGGCCGGCGTACTGCTGCAGCGCCTGGCTCGTCCCGATCGCCAGCCCGATCCAAAGCACCGTGACCAGCAGGCCGACCACGACGCCCGCCACCGCCAGCCCCGTGCCCTTGACCCGGCCCCGGCTCTTGGCGATCCCGATGATCGCGAACACACCAAGGACGGACCCCAGCGTGCTCAGCCCGGGGATAAAGCAAACCAGGCTGAACAGCAGCGACAGGATCGCCAGCACGCTCGTCCGGGCCGGCTCGCTCGGGAAGTCGCTGCCGAAATCGCTCGCCGGTGGGGGCTCGGGGTGTGCCGCGTAGGGGTTGGTGCTCATGCCGAGAGGTTACGGCCCGCCGGCATCGCACGCCACCCGCCGCCTGCGAGCGGTCAACTTCGGCACAGCGGCACGCCCCGGCCGGCACAGCGGCACGCCCGGATTAGCCCGTCGGCAGCGCCGATGCCAACGCCGATGAGCACCGGCAGACCACCGCCGCCGCTTCGTCGATGTCATCCTCGGCGGTCTCCCGCGACAGGCTGAACCGGACCGAGCCGTGCGCGATCCGCGGCTCGATACCCATCGCCAAAAGCACGGGCGAGGGCTCGAGGCTCCCGCTCGAGCACGCCGCGCCGGCCGATGCGCACACGCCACGCTCCGAGAGCATCAGCAGCAGCGCCTCGGCCTCGATCCCGGGGAACCCGATGCTGCTCGTGTTCCAGAGTCGGACGCCGCGATCATGTTCACCGATTGCGTCCGGCCGGTTGACCACCGCCGCGGGCACCGCGGCGAGCACGGCCGCCTCGAACCGGTCGCGCAGCGCCGCCAGCCGCTCGCGCTCCGCCGGCTCGGCCAGCCACGCCTGCGCCGCCTCGCACGCGGCCCCCAGCCCGACGATCCCCGGCACGTTCTCCGTCCCGCCGCGCCGGCCGAGTTCTTGCGACCCGGGCCGCACCGCGCCCAGCGCCGTCCCACGCCGGACCGCCAGCGCGCCGACACCCTTCGGCCCGTGGAACTTGTGCGGCGAGAACGTCAGCAGGTCGATCCACGCGCCCGCGCTGTCGTCGTGCGCCGCGTCGCCGCCGGCCGTCCCTGTCCCGAAGTCCGTCGGCATCTTGCCGACCCACTGCGTGCCGTCGATGTGCAGCGGCACACGCCGCTCGCGGCACAGCTCGCCCGCGGCCCGCACCGGCTGGATCGCGCCCGTCTCGTTGTTCGCCCACTGCAGGCTGACCAGCGCGGTCGATTCGTCGATCAGCCCGCCGAGACCGGCCGCGTCGATCACACCCCCCGGCAGCAGCGGCGCGAGCCGGATCTCGACCGAGCTCCCGAGCGTCTCGAGCAGGTCGCGCACCGCCGCGTGCTCCACGGCCGAGGTCACGATGCTCTGGGGGACTCCCCCCGGCCGCGCCGCCAGCACGCCGCGGATCGCAAGCTCGATCGACTCGGTCCCGCCGCTGGTCATCACCAGCTCCCGCGGCCGGGCGTTGATCAGCCGGGCCGCCTGCGACCGGGCCAGCTCGACCGCATGCCGGACGTCCTGCCCGGGCCGGTGCACGCTCGAGGGGTTCGCCCAGAGCGTGCGGGCGGCGGTGTCCATCGCCGCGGCGACCGCCGGCAGCGGCCGCGTGGTCGCGTTGTTGTCAAAGTAGAGCACGCGAAGGATTGTTGGCGCCGCGGGCGGGCCGTCGGCCGCTACCGCTTCCGCGGAAGCAGGATCTGGCGGATCAGGTCCGAGGTGCTGCCCGTTTCATCCGCCTCGCGGTTGTGCCCGCTGACGCCCATCGCCGACAGCACGCCAAACCCCAGAGCGATGTCGATCAGCACCCAGGCGATCATCGCCGGCGGCAGCCGCCCGCTGACCTGCCGGGCGGCCTGGGCCCGCTGGACCTCGGCCGCGATGAAGGCGTGCAGCGATGTGAAGTGGTCGTTGATCGCCTCCCGGATCACCGCGTCGCTCGTCTCCGTGATCGACTGCAGCACGATCCGGTATGCCGAGGCCTCTTCGCTGCCCATCGCCACCATCGGGTTTGCGCCCAGCAGGATGTCCAGCCGTCCAGCGGGGTCGTCGGTCGTTTCCAGCCGGGTCTTCCAGAGCCGGAGCGTGTTCTCGGCCGTCTGCTCGATCAACGCGACGAACAGGTCGCGCTTGCTCGCGAAGTGCCGGTAGATCACCGGCTCGGTCACGCCGGCGGCCTTGGCCAGCTCCGCCGTTGTCGCCCGGGCGTAGCCCCGCTCGGCGAAGAGCACCAGCGCGACATCCAGCAGCTGCTGCCGCCGCTGGTCCGCCGGCAGCCGACGCCGCTTGGATTGGTGCTCGACAGTCACAGCCGCCAGTCTACACGCCCGGCCGGTCCGCATCGCCGCGCTCGGGCTTCGGCGGCACCGGGTCGTAGCCGCCACGGGTCAGCGGGTGGCACCGCAGCACCCGCCAGGCGGCCATCCTCGCGCCACGCAGCGGCCCGTGCTCACGCAGCGCCTCGATCGCGTACTGGCTGCACGTCGGCGAGAACCGGCACTGCCCGCCCAGCACCGGCGACAGCGTCACCTGGTACAGCTTGACCACTCCAACCAGCACACCCACCAGCCCCCCCCGCAGCGTCCGGCGGATCACGGCCCGGCTCCATCGTTCTTGGCTTGGTCTTTCTCTGACTCAACCCGGCCGACACGCCGCGCAAGCGGCCTCCGCAGCCGGTCCAGGGCCTGCTCGATCAGCGAGCGGTACTCCGCGGGCGTCCGCAGCTCGTGGGCCCGGGCCGAAACGATCATGTCAAGGCTCGGCCGGTTGTCGGGCCACTCGGCCGCCATGAACCGGAAGGCGTCCCGCACGCGGCGCTTGACCGCGACCCGCGAGACCGCCGGCCCGACCCGCCGCCCGATCGAGAGCCCCAGCCGCGGGTGGCCCAGCCCGTTGGGGCGGACAAAGACGGTAATCGGCCCCGCGCCGGAGCGCAGCCCGGCGTCGAAGACCGCGCGGTAGTCCAGGGCCCTGCTCAGGCGGTGGTGTCGGCGGAAGACCGCGCGGCCGCGCGTCATGCCGTCACGGTAGACCCCGCCGGCCGCGGGTCGCCGACCGACCCGCCCGCCGATCCGCTGACCGACTGCTCGCGGACCCGGCCCGCCGGCAGCAGCCCGATCAGCAGGCACAGCCCCGCCGCGCCGGCCAGCCACAGCCGGCTCCGCTCGCCGACGGCCCATGCCGCCAGCCTCGACCGGTCCTCCGCGGTCGCCGGCGGCTCCGGACGCGGCAGCGCCTCGGGCTCGAGCTTCTCGAACACCGACGCCGAGATCGGCGCCGCCGTTGCTGCGCCCTCGACGCCACCGATCGGCTCAAGCCCGGCCGGGAACCGATTGAGATGCAGGATCCGCAGCTGGCGGATGACCGCGGGGTCACGTTCCCGCACGGCGTCGAGGTAAGCCCTGTGCCGAGCGAGCCGGTCAAGCCGCTCGTGCTCCCAGGTCAGCGCCGCGTCACGCTGGTAGTGCGCCGGCTCGAGGCTCTCGGCCGCGGGGATCAGCACGAGCGCCCCCGTCGCCGCCAGGCCCGCCAGCAGGAACAGCCACGCCGGGTCGACGAAGCCCCGCCTCTGAGCGGGTCGCCGGCGGTCTCGCTGTCCCAAGCAGGCACGACCCATCGAAGATGAATCGGCGCGGCGCGGCACGCGGCTGCAACTTCCGACGTTCGCAGACGGATCTCCACTCGTCGGGCCCACCGCCCGCCCCGGGCGGGCCTAACAATCCGTGACGCGGCCCGCGCCGCGTCGGCACAACACCGGCCCACCCGCGGCCGACGCTTCCACCGCAAGCCTCCGTGAAAGGAGCACCGCATGGCCTACGACCGAGACCACGACCACGATCAGGACCGCGGCCGGGGCGGCAACCGCCGCCGGGGGCTCCCGCTCAGCGAGCTCGACCCCGCGCTGACCGACAAATCACGGATCGTCATCGGCGCCGCGATCGAGGTCCACAAGGCCCTCGGACCCGGCTTCAGCCGCGATATCTATCTCAACGCCCTGCGTCACGAGTTCGCCGACGCCGGCCTCGACTACGAGCTCGATGTCGAGTTCGAGGTTGTCTACAAAGACCACGACCTCGGCGGCGTGACGATCGATATTTTCGTCGAAGAACGCTTCGCGGTCGAGATCCTGGCCCGGCCGGGCCAGATCGGCTCGCTCGAGCGGCTCGCGCTCCGCAGCAAGCTCCGCGCGGCCGATGTCGAGCTCGGGCTGATCATCAACTTCGCCGAGCGTCGGCTCAAGGACGGCCTCGTCCGCGTGCTCAACCCCGACAAGCTGAACCTCCAACGCGACGACGAGCCCCAGGACGATCACGAGGACGACCGCGACGACGACCACGGGTCCGACGAGGGCTGAGCCCCCGCTCGCCGCTCGTCCATCGGGGGACCGCTATGCGCGGCTTCAGCCTCACCAAGCTCGCTGTTTCGCTGGCCGTGCTCGGCGTCACGGGCCTGGCCGGGCTGTTCGGCTACCAGCTCCTGCGGGCCGATGTCGCCGCCGAGGTCTACCGCGACCGGCTCGAGGGCCTGGCCGCCGACTACGACCAGCTCCGCGGCCAGTTCAACGAGGTCGTCGCCCAGACCGCCGTCACCGAGCTGCTGGTCGAGGACGGCCAGATCGACATCCGACTCCGGACGGCCGCGGGCGAGCTGGCCCGGCTCGACACGCCCTTTACCGCCGACGCCGAGATCCACCTGGACTACGTCATCGTCGACGGCCGGCTGCTCATCCGCCGGATCTACGACGAGCACACCCCGCCTGTTGAGGCCATGTTCGTCGACCGGGCCCTGACTCAGATCGACTGGGACGCCCCCGGCACCCGCCACGGCACGACGGTCTACCGGGCCGTCGACGAGGGCCGCTGGGTCGTCAGTGTCTCGGCCAACGGCTCGCTGGACCTGAACCGGGCCGGGCCCGCCGACCAGATCGAGCTGGTCGCCGGCCCGCCGATCCGTGAGTACGACCAGATCGAGGCCGACGCCCGCGCCGAGATCGGCGGCATCGGCCCCGCCGAGGTCTTCCGACGCCTGCTCCACGGCAGCGGCTCCAACGCCGATGCCCGACCTGCCGACAGCTCGGCCGACAGCCCGATCGACGCGACGCCGGGCGGCTGACAGTCGGCTTCGGAACGGGCCGCACGCCATCCCGGCCGCCCTTGCGGGCCCGAAACTCCAAAAAGTCCGGGAATCACACCGAACCTTGGCATTGTCTGTGACGAATCACGAATAAGCAGACGAGCAGAGCGGTTCACCACGACGAGCCGACACGAAAACGAAACACGCGGCTGAATACAGGTCCCCACAGCCTCCAGCCGAGCCGGACAAAGACGCAGACCAGACCCAGAAAAGCCCGAAACAGACGAGCCACGAACAAAACGCATCTCAGTCTCTCTCTCCTCCACGCGACCCGGTGTGTTCCTACGCACCGGGCCGCGTTTTTTACTGCTCGAAGCCGACGGCCTCTACGATCCGCCCCCAGCCGAGCGGGGAGGAGACCCGAGAGATGGCCGACGAGACCAACAGCACCACCAACACCGACAGCGCCACCGCGAAAGAAAAGTCCATGGACGACATCATGGCCCTGTGCAAACGCCGCGGTTTTGTCTACCAGGCCAGCGAGATCTACGGCGGCATCAACGGCTTCTGGGACTACGGCCCGCTCGGTGCCCAGCTCAAAAAGAACCTCCGCGACGCCTGGTGGCAGGACGTGGTCATGAACCCGTGCCGCGGCAAGCCGGGCCCGGACGGCAAGCCGGTCCGCATCGTGCCGCTGGACAGCTGCATCATCCAGAACCCAAAGGTCTGGGAGGCGAGCGGGCATGTGGGCGGGTTCAACGACCCGATGGTCGACTGCCGCGAGACCAAGAGCCGCTATCGCGCCGATCACGTGCTGTGCATCGGCAGGAAGGGTGATAAAGACGGCCAGATCTACGCCTACATCGAGAACAACGCCGAGTCCTTCACGGCCGCACTCAAGAAGCTCAGCAAGTACGTCAAGCAGGATCTGACCAAGGACGACATCGACACCTGCCCGCTGACCGATCTGACTGCAGACGAACTCGCCATCACCGTCGGCCCGGACACCAAAGAGGTCGGCACGCTTACCGAGCCCCGCGCGTTCAACCTGATGTTCAAGACCTTCGTCGGCGCGACCTCGGCCGAGACCGACGACAACGCCGCCTACCTCCGCCCCGAGACGGCCCAGGGCATCTTCATCAACTTCAAGAACGTGGTCGATACCACCCGCGTCACGGTGCCCTTCGGCATCGCGCAGACGGGCAAGGCTTTTCGGAACGAAGTCACGCCGCGGAACTTCACTTTCCGCAGCCGCGAGTTCGAGCAGATGGAGATCGAGTTCTTCTGCCACGAAGACGATGCGAAAGACTGGTACGTCTACTGGCGCGACTGGCGGATGCAGTGGTGGCAAGAGATCGGCCTGGCCGGCGAGAACCTGATCCTGCGTGAGCACGACAGCGACGAGCTGGCCCACTACGCCAAGGAGGGCGCGGGAACGTCCGACGTCGAGTACCGCTTCCCGTTCACGGCCCCCGGCTACGGCGAGCTCGAGGGCATCGCCCACCGCAGCAACTACGACCTCCGCCAGCATGCCGAGCACTCGGGGGCCAAGCTCGAATACTTCGATACCAGCCGCGGCGAGCTGGCCAAGAACGGCCAGCCCAAGGGCGAGCGGTACCTGCCGCACGTGATCGAGCCGTCCGCGGGACTGGACCGGGGCGTGCTGGCGATCCTGTGCGAGGCCTACACCCCCGACCCGGACCGCGCCAGCGGCGTCTATATGAAGTTCAACCCGCGGATCGCGCCGATCAAGGCGGCCGTCTTCCCGCTGGTCAACAAGGACGGCATGCCCGAGAAGGCGGCCGAGCTGCGACAAGAGCTCATCGCCCGCTTCGGGCACCTCGGCGCCATCGAGATGGATGCCAAGCAGTCGATCGGCAAGCGTTACGCCCGCATGGACGAGGCCGGCTGCCCGTTCTGCTTCACGATCGATGGCGAAACACTCTCGGATGGCACGGTCACCGTCCGCGACCGCGACACGGCCGGCCAAGAGCGGATCCCGATCGAATCGGTTGTCGGCTTCCTGGCCGAGCGGCTCGGGCTGTAACGCCGCACCCCGTGCCAAGGGGTGTCCGGGCGTTCGGCCGATAAATTCGTCTCTCTCGGGAACCATGCGATCTCTGCGGCGTCAGAAGGAGAGATTCTCTTCTTCTCGGCCGCCCCGGGGAGCCGTACGGCCCCGGGGCGGCCT
>JBCDEF010000006.1:0-29450 GCA_039179915.1 Planctomycetota bacterium
ATCATGGGTTACGTCTTTGCCGTCGAACTGAATCCGGCCGCGTCTCGCACTGGTCAATCCCATGATGGATCGAATTGTCGTGGTCTTTCCGGCACCGTTGGGGCCAAGCAGGGATACGATTTCGCCATTGCCGACGTTCAGAGAAGCCCCGAAAACCGCCTGGGTCTCACCATAAAAAACCTCAATACCCTGAACATCCAACATCAGGTCACCTCACCCAGAGCAGATCTTTGCACCCATTTATTGGTTCGCAATTCGGCGGGCGAACCCTCGGCGAACGCGACGCGCTCGATCATGGGCACGATCGCCAAGGCCTGTTCGGGGCCGACTGATCGCGCGTGGGACCCGAGCGTGCTGCCGCGCGGCCGGGGTGTCCCCCGCCGCTTCCAGAACCGCTCGAGCTCTCGCACCGCGGCCGCGGCCTCGGGTGGGATGCCCGGGTGGCCCCGCCGAGCCGGACGCCGGAAGAGCCCGGCCGCAGCCCAGATACCGATCAGGACCGAGCTGCCGATCAGGATCCACGCGATCACGTTCCGCGGACGGTTGCTTGCACCCCGTGATTCGCGTTCCCGTTCGGTGTCCGCCCCGCCGAAGACCCGCGCGAATCGCGAGCGGATCTGGTCCTGATCTCCGCGATCGAATGAGACGAACGAGGAGAGCCACGCCGTCTCGATGCTGCTGAGCCATCGGGTCAGGGGATTGACCGATCGGCCGTTCGAGCCGGCGAACACACCCTCGGGTGTGGCGTCGAACTCACGCCAATCGTCCAGACCGATCTGCGCTTCGACCCACGCGTGGGCGTGCGACCGACGGATCTGGTATCGACCGCTGGGCGGGTCATACTCGGTCAGCAGGTAGCCGGTCACGACACGCGCCGGGATGCCGACGCTCCGGCACAGCAGCGCGAGCGAGGACGCGAAGTACTCGCAGTGCCCGGCTCGGCCGGATCTGATGAACCACAGCGTGGGGTCGGCTCCGGGCGGTGACGGCTCGATATCGAGCGTGTACTGCTTATTTATCCGCAGCCAGTTGCTCAGCAGCGTCACGACCGCGTGGTCATCGGCCTGCGGCCGGAGCAGCGGGTCGGGCTCAAGACCGACAGGCAGCAGGATCGACTCGGCGAACGCGCGGTAGCCTGGATCCGGCGGCGGCGCGACCGCATCGCGAACGCCGAAGCTCGGCGGGTCGCCCGATCGGACCATGCTCGTCACCTCGTACTCCAGACCGGTCACGATCTGGTCGCGGGAGCGGATCGTGCGGTCGATCCGGTTGACAGCGAGCCGGACATCACCCGAGACCGCGCCGAAGGTGCTCGGTTTCTGGATCGCGAACAGGGTGCCGCCCTGGCTTGCCCCGGCGAACTGCTCCACCCGCGCGACCAGCACACGGTCATCCGTACCGGCATCGAAGAGTCCGAGCCGCTGGGAGCTGGCACCCACGACCGCGATGGTCTCGTTGATCGCCTCGCTCACCGCCCTCGATGGCTCCCAGCGTCCGTCGCGGTATTGGTCGAGGGTTCTGCCGCGGAATCGCAAGACGGCGTGCCCGAGGGCGTCCTCCTGGGGCCCGCCGCCGCGGCCCCGCGGCGCCCGGCTCGGCGGCAGCCTCCGGACGATCTCGGCGGTCATCACGAGCGTCTCGTCGCTGGAGATCAGCCCGCCGGTCCCGAGCTCGACCGATTCGCGAAAGGCCGCCACGCCCTGCTGAGCCTGGGCCAGCGACGCGCCGCCCTCGGAACGAAGGATGTCTCGCGGGAGCACGAAAAAGAGACCGAATCCGAGCGAGCCAACGAGCAAGTATGCCGTCCAGCCCAGCCTCGCGACGCCGACGGGCCTGGCATCGTCTGCGGGCACAACGATATCGATCTGAACGCGCATCGCCGCGATGATCACAAACAGCACATAGAGCAGCGTGAGCAGCCCGGGCACGAGCTCGCTGCTGGAGACAGCCGTCGACAGGATGACAAATATCGAGATCAGCAGGAGCTGCCCGTCGTCTCGCGCGGTGCGGCGCTCGAAACACTTGATAGCGGCGAGCAGAACCATGAAGTGCGCAAAGGTGCGGACCTCAAAGCCCCGCTCGACGCTGACGACCACCGCGTAGGCGATCACCGCGAGCACGGCGACCGCGATCGCCCAGTCCGGGGCGTGCCAGGGCTTGGGCGGCCGCTGGACCCAGCGGCCCAGCATGCAGAAGGCGATGGCCGGCAGCGGGACGAGCGAGCCCGGGTCGGCGACCATGTAGCTCAGGCCCGCGACCGCGACGGTCAACACGGGCCAGGCGCCGGCGGCGAAGCGTGTCGCGGGCGGCCGAGCGGGCGGCTGCTTGCTCATCGCACGCCCTCCGGCCCGACCACAATCCCCGAGGTCCCGGGGCCGGGCCCGGCCGACTCACGAGGGGCCTGCTCGCCCAGCTCGGCGACCAACCTCCGCCAGCTCGCGGTATCGCCCGGCCGTGAGGCGGCGCCGGATGCCGGATGCCATACGCCGACGCGGCCCGCGCGGCGTTCGAGCTGCTCGGCGACGCCGCGGACGTACGCCATCGTCCGCTCGGCCGACTCCGTCTTGTCGCGGAGCGCCGCCAGCGAAACATCGGGGCAGATCCAGAATGTGCTGGCGTTCGAGGGCTCGTGCTCGCGCACGCACAGGCGACCGAGCCGGGCGGTGGCACGCCAGGCGATGCGGCGTTTCGGGTCGCCCGGCCGGTACTCGCGAAGGCCGACGAGCTCGCCGTCGTTCGATGCCGGCATCGCGCGGGAGACCGTCCGCTGCACCATGCCCGGGGACCGGCCGGAAAAACGGGTCACCGAAGCGGCAGCCGGCAGACAGAGCACGCGGCCCGCTGGCCGGAAGATCAGCAGCTTGCGTGAAAGCCCGAACGGGAACGTCGTTTCTATCTGTACCGTCCGCACCCGCCACGCCCCGCGCGACGGGAAAACAACCTCCAGCGGGACGTCGGCGTGGCGACCCGCACGGACCGCGGCGCAGCCGGCACGGACCGAGACGACCCGCCCGCCCGGGCCCGACCACTCGGCGGTGATCCGCAGCGCGTAGAGCGATCGGCGGCGGTTGACGTTGACGATCCGGACAGCGAGAGCGGTCGCGGTCCCGGCGTCGGCGAACCGCTGCGGGGCCATCGGGCCCAGCCGCACGCCCATCATCGCGGGCCCGGCGATGAAGCCGCTGACAATGATCGAAGAGATCGCCACACCCACCAACCAGAACAGCATGTTGTTCTGCGTCGACATCGCGCCGAGCAGAACCAAGAGCGACAGCAGGACATAAACCAGCAGGAACGGGCTCAGGCGGTCGCTCCGGCGCGCCGGGCGGAGAAGCGTCTCGCTGTGGGTGTCTCTTGGCACACCCACGTTTACGGGGAAGGCTGCCGCATCGGTTGCAGCACGACCAGAACACGCTGGTCGTTGCCCGGCGTGGGCATGGTGGGCTCGACCGCGGCGAGATAGCCCTCGGCCGCGATCTGCATCGACATCGGGCGGCTGAGCGCCCCGGTGCCGTCAAGCGGCAGGCGGAACCGGCCTTCTTCCCCGCTGCGGCGCTCGGTGATCGGGCCGATGACACCGGTCTGCTGCACGGTGATCGTGGCTTCGGCGATGCCGGGCTGGCTCAGCCGAGGGTCGTCCGGATCGACGACCGCGATCATGCTGATCGGTCCCTCGATCACCGTGCCGCGGATCGCGACGGGCGCGCACGCGGCCGCCGAGAAGCACACCAGCACGAGCGCGAAGACCGAGAGTCGGGGGTGAAGGTTCATGCATCGTCCTTGGGCTGCGGCGGGGCCGGATCGGCGGTGGTCTGTTCAGGATCGCTTGGTTGGGTATCGGCTCCGTCGGCCGGGTCGGTTGCTGCCGGATCGACATTTGTCGACACGGCCTCCGCGGGTTCGATTTCGGCGGCTTCCGCGCGGGGGCTCTCGGCTTCCGGGGCCGGCGGGATGCCGTCGATCGTGGGGAGGTCGCCGAGGGCGGCGAGCCCGAAAGACTCAAGGAAGTTCTTCGAGGTGCCATAGAGCATGGGCCGGCCCAGTTCCTCGGCCCGGCCCGCAACGACCACCAGCTTTCGTTCGAGCAGAGCCCGGAGGACCTCGCCGGACGCCACGCCCCGGATCGCCTCGATCTCGGCCCGGGTGACCGGCTGCCTGTACGCGACGATGGCGAGGGTTTCGAGCGCGGCCCGGCTGAGCCGCCCGGTGCTGCGGGCGCCGTGGAACGCGGCGAGCACTGGGGCGACCGCGTCGGTCGCCATCGCGCGGTAGCCGCCCGCGACGGTCTCGATCCGGAACGCCCGGCCGTGGGTCTCGAGCGAGCCGTTGAGATCGGTCACGGCCGCCTCGATGCCTGCCCTGTCCGTCTCGATGCCCGCGAGCACGAGAGCATCAACGAGCTTGGCGGCCGAGACCGGCTTGTCGGTGGTCAGCAGGATCGCTTCGACCGCAGCGGCCGGGGCCACATCGGGCCGATCATCAGAGTCTGATGCGGCGGTGGTGTCGGCGGTCTCGAGGCTGTCGGCGTTGTCGGCGGTCATCGGCTGATGGTAACCGGTGGAAGCCCCCGCGTCGGCGGGTCTTCGCTGGACACGGCTACGCTGCCGCGTGGAATCGCATCACCACGACTACCTCCCGAGCCAGCAGCACGGCTACGGCGGGCTCGATCGGCTCACCGAGCGCCAGCTCCATCGCCGCCGGGAGACCGTCTTCTTGGTCTTTGCCGGGTTGTTCCTGGGGACGCTTGCGCTGCTCAACGTGCTCGGGATCACGCGGTTCATCGTGTTTGCTTCGCACACGCCTGGCGGCGGCTGGACCTGGGGCTCGTGGCCCGGCGACGGGGGGATCGCGTTGGCCGTCGCCGTCGGCGTGCTGCCCTACCCGGTGACGTTCTTGTGCACGGACTTCATCAGCGAGCTGTATGGCAGGGCCCGGGCCAACGCGGTCGTCTGGGTCGGGCTGCTGCTGAACGTCTTCGTGGTCGGGATCCTGTGGATCGCAGCCGAGCTGCCGGTCTCGGCCGAATTCGTGTCGTACGGCGTCGACGCGCTCGGCCGCGAGGTGCTCGCCCCCCCGCTGCCCGAACCGACCTACGCGGACGACGGGACCTTCAGCGGGTTCAACGAGGACTGGACCTTCTACCGGGTGCAGCAGCTCGCGTTCGGCGCGGTGGCGGCCTCGATGATCGCGTACCTCGCCGCCCAGCTAGTCGATGTGCACGTCTTCCACTTCTGGAAACGTCTGACCCGCGGCAAGCACCTCTGGCTGCGGAACAACGGCTCGACACTGGTCAGCCAGCTCGTGGACACCACGGCTGTCATTCTCATTACGCATTTCTACGCACGCGCGCTGCCGATCGACCCGTCGTCGGGTGTCTGGCCGCAGCTGATGCTGTTCATCGCGACGGGCTACGCGTTCAAGCTTGTTGTGGCGTTGATCGACACGGTTCCGTTCTATATCGGATCCCGCGCTCTTCGTAAGTACCTGCGGCTGCCGCCGCCGCACGAGACTGCCTCCTCGGCCAGCCCCGCATAACGCCCGGAACGGGTGACAGGCCGGACGATCCTCACCGCCCGGGGCCGTCCGTTCCCAATCGGCCTGGTCCGGGCTTGATCTTCTGGGCCGCACCACCGATCAGCCCGCAATGGACCAGCTTTCGAGACAAGGCACGCGGGTGCTGCTTGTAGACGATGAGCCCCACGTGACACACGTGCTCGGTCGCCGGCTGCGTCGCCACGGCTACGAAACCCTGGTCGCACGCGACGGCATCGAGGCGCTCGAGATCGGCCCGGGGTTCCGCCCCGACATCATCCTCAGCGATCTGCAGATGCCGCGGCTTGACGGGCTCTCGCTGGCTGTCGAGCTCCGCAGATGCACAGCGACCGCCGAGACACCGATCCTGCTGATCAGCGGCCGCGGGTTCCTGCTCGACGAGGAACGGGTCCGAGAAACCAATATCGTCGAGGTGTTCGAGAAGCCGTTCAGCGTCGACACGGTGTTCGCCAAGATCACAGCGATCGTGTCTCAGCAGCGGTCCGCGGGGGCGGACGCGGCATGACCGACCTGACCCAGCCTGGCGATGGGCACACCGAGCCGCTGATCCGGGCCGTGCGCCAGATCCGGCGCCGGTGCGATCAGCTCGGGCTGCTCACCTACGAACCGGGCGAGCAATCGGCCGCGGTGCCGACCGAGCTGTGCGCGCGGCTGGCGCGGGATGCAGCGCCGAACCAGGTCGTCGATGCGTGGCCGGGGGCCGCGGTTGTCCGGCTCGAGGTCGCGTACCGATCGTTCGAACCGCGCACGGTGCTGGTCATCGCGGTGCACGATCGCTCGGCCGAGACCTGGCCCGGCCCAGGCCCGGTGCCGGCGAGCGCAGCGTCGATCGACGCCTCTGAGCTTGACCGCATCGCAACGACGCTGCACTGGATGATCGACGATCTGCTCGAGTCGGCCGAGTGCCGGCACGATATCGACGACCTCTCCGACCAGCTCGCCGACGCGTTCGAGACCCTTGAGCTGCTCTACGCCATCGGCCGCTCCATGACCGACCTTGGTCACCCGGAAAACTACATCCAACTCGTGTGCGACCGGCTCCGCGAAACCCTGCAGTACGGCTACGTGGGCGTGCACATCCCGGCAACGACACACGTCGGCGGAGACCTGTCGGGTCGGACGCTCTGGAGCGGCACGCCGGGCGACGACCATGTCGGTGGCACGCTCGACCGGCTTGTCGGCGTTCTGGGAAGACTCGGTGAGGTCAGCGACAGCTTCCGCGGGCCGCAGGCGGTCATCCGCCCGCTGACCTCGGACCAGGGGCTGGCGGGCGTGATCCTCGCCGGGGATAAGCTCACCGAGGGAGGCAACGTCAACTCGTACGACACGAAGCTGATCGACGCGGCCGTCGGCTTTCTCTCGACCTTCCTGACCAACTCTCGCTTGTACGACGAGCAGCGGCGGCTGGTCCTGGGTGTGCTCGAGTCGCTCTCGGCCGCGATCGACGCCAAAGACCCGTACACCCGCGGCCACTCGCAGCGGGTGGCGTGGCTCTCGCAGCAGATCGCCCTGGCGCTCGGCCAGGACGAGGACCACGCCGAGCGGCTCCGCATCGCCGGGCTGCTGCACGATGTCGGCAAGATCGGCGTGCCCGAGTCGGTGCTCCAGAAGCCCGCGCGGCTGACAGACGACGAGTTCGAACAGATCAAACGCCACCCGGAGGTCGGGTACAAGATCCTCAAAGACCTGACCGGGCTCGAAGACATCCTGCCCGCGGTGCTGCACCACCACGAACGCATCGACGGACGCGGCTACCCGCACGGGCTGTCGGGCGAACAGATCCCCCTGTCTGCCAAGATCGTCGCCTGCGCGGACGCATTCGACGCGATGAGCTCGACCAGGTCGTACCGGCAGAAGCTGCCCCGGGAGACGGTGCTCGAGGAGATATGCAAATCGGCAGGCCAGCAGCTGGATCCCGAGGTCGTGCGCGCGTTTCTCTCGCTCGACCTCACAGGCTTTGATGCGATGCTCGACGATGTTGTCCCAGAGGCGGCGTAACGCGACAGCGGGCTAATCGGCCGCGCTCGACCGCCACGAGCCTGCGCGGAGACGCAGATCGCTCATCGCGAAGAAGCCCGGCGGCGGGTCGTCCTGGTATCTCGGGTCGTGCTTGATCCGAAGCTCGTCTTCGACCACGCCCTCGCCCGCAGCGATCACGATCCCGAGAACGTCGACGTTGTCTTTGAACGCGATATCGCCGGATGTATAGATCATGCCGCGGATGCCGTCGAAGGCCGGGTCATCAAAGCCCTCGTCCTCGGGACCGGGCCACGGCTCCTTGACCGTCGATGCGTGCATGTCCTCGAGTTCGAGGTTGCCGTCTGTGAGGATGACGGGATAGCCGGCCTCGTTCGGCTCGATGGATTCCAACCCCACGATGCACACCTTGGATCCGGCGGCGTTGATGACAACCAGGGTGCCCTCGATCGAGCCGCCATCGATACGCACCGTGTTCCCGCCGGCATCGATGACATACACACCGTTCGGGTCGGTCGGTAAGCTGGAAAGTTCCGCGGACGATGCCGCCGTTGGCGAGAGCTCCAGGCCTTCGTAGTTGTTGCCGTTCCCATCTCTGCTGGCCGAAAGCGGCACTACCGTCCCCATCGCGGCGTACTGGGCGACGATCGACGGCGACGGCTGTTCGATCCAGCTCATGTTGCTCGACGAATACAGCACGTGAATCGGCAGCAGGGAGCCGTGTCCGCCGCGGAACGGGACGCCCCAGACGAGGGTCGTGGTGGTGGCGCGGTCGACGCCCGTCATCCCACCCCGCACCGCGATCGCGACGTCGAGCACGCCGAGCGGCCGGGTCTCCGGCTCAACGACAACAGAGAACACGCGTTCGGCCACGCCCACGGTGCCCCGGCCAGTGATGCGGATCGGCTGGGTGTCGTCGTTGGTCAGATCGTCATCCGCGGGATCGTCGACGGTCGCCGAGATGCTCCCGCCCTCGAACGGCGTGGGCGCGACAACCTCTCCGCCGGCGAACGTCCGCCACCGGCCGTCCGCGGCCATGCGTTGGACAGCGAGCTGGATCGCCGACTCGGCGAGCTGCGCCGCGTGCACGCTGTCGTCGGCCAGCGCCACCACCTCGCGCTGCGCGATCAGCGACGAGAAGCCGATCAGCCCGATCGACATCGTCACCGCCGACACGGAGAGGACGAGCACGTAGATCCCGCCGCGCCGGATGGTCATTGGTTGAGCTCATCGAAAACGTCGGAGCGGAGGATCGTGCCACGGGCGATGGTACGGGCCCCGCGGCTGACGGTGACCTCGACGCGGAGCAGCCCGCTGCCGGAGGCCTCGGGGCCTCCCGGATCGGTGATGCTGACCTCGGTCACCCGCACGGCGCGGGTCAGCCCTTCGGCGCCGGCGATCGGCGTGCCGTCGTTCTCGACCGGCGGCGTCGCGGTCCATCCGTCGTAGCCGCGGACGGTCGAGAACGCGAGCCGTCCCGCGGTCAGGCCGTCCGCGGTCGTCCCGGTCTGGGTGCCGGACGTGCTCGTACCGAGCAGGCCCCCGAACAGGCCGCCTATCGGGAGCGCGGGGGCCGACGGGGCCTCGCCCACCGGCTTGTTGGCGATCTCTTCGACCATATCGTGGACCAGCGACTCGGCGACCAGGCTCGAGACCGCCGACGAACGCTCCCGAGCCGCCCCTGCCGCGACCGAGAGCGCGGCGACCGAAAGCACACCCACCGTGGCCGTCGCGAGGACGACCTCGATCATTGAAAACGCCCGCCGGGCTCGCACTGCTGCTCGTTGAACGCGAGCCGGCCTCACGAGTCGTCCCTCTCGTTGAGGAGCCGCTGCTCGGCCACGAAAGCATGTCCGGCGATCGAGAACGAGGCCCGAAGCACGTCTCGTTGATCGCCCCTGGCGGCCAGGCGCCGAGTAAACGAAACATCAGAAACACCCGAGATCAGCAGCCCGGCCGGACCGGGCTCGGAGACACGCACGATCACATCGGGCTGCTCGGCGGTGGCCCCGACACGGACAATCCGATCGGGGTTCTCTTCGTTCGCAGCGGGGATGGTCAGGTCGATCCACATGCCATCGGTAATCGTGACCTCGCTCGCCATGCGGAGGTCCTCGGCGATGACGGTCCAGCCTCTGGCGGCGGCGCCGCGGGCCTCGGCCTCGCCCCCGGGCTGCGGCAGGGTCCGGCTCGCGATCATGACCGATGACCCCATAGCCAGCACGAGGATGGACATCACCCCCAGGCTGGTCATCAGCTCGATGAGCGTCATGCCTCGCCGCATCATCGCCGAAAACCCGCCGGTGATGTGAGGACGGCCCCGGGCTGCGAGGACATGGCGTCGACGCTGACCGCGCTGCTCTGACGCTCAACCGGAGGCAGGGCATCGGCATCCGGCGCATCTGTAAACGTGAGGTCCTCGATGGCAATCGCGGACGAGCCGGCCGTGACAACGATCCGCCGTCCGTACCGCCCGACGGACACGACGATCACGCCGTCTTCCTCGGCGGCGCCGGCCGCATCGGTGCGGTGCACGGCCAGGTTCGGGCCGAATGACGCCCTGAGGATGTTCGCTGAATATGGCGGTCCGCTGAGGTTGTGCCATCGGTGCGTTGTTCGGCCGCCGCTGGCGATGTTTAGCATCACATAGGTGTCGCCGCCGACATCGAAGACAATATCTCGGTGCCGGGCGGACGCGGCCGAGGTCGCGGCGGCGATTCCAAGGTCGGCGACGATCCGGTTCGCGGCTGCTTCCACGCGGTACCGCGCGTTGCCCGCGGCGAACCGCGGGATCGCCACGGCCGCGAGAACCCCGGTCACCGCGACCACGGCGACCAGCTCGATCAGCGAGAAGCCGCGACCGCCTCGACGCTTAGAAGGAGTTCCACGGGACGCCGGCACCGTTCACCTCGGTGTTCTCGGTATTGGCCTGGATCGCTCCGGTCGTGGCGTTGTAGATCCAGCCGACGCCGGCGCCGTCCGCAGCCGCGACGCCCGAGTCGCCCCGGTTGGCACCGACCGGCAGCGGCGGGATTGCACGCAGGTACGGGCCGTAGATGTAATCGCCGGTGTTGGTCGCGTTCGTCGCGCCCGTGTGGTCGCTGAACAGCAGCATCTGGTCCTCGAAGTTCGCCACGGACGGGTAGGCCCCGCCGTGCTCGGCGGCGTAGAGCTCGATCGCGCTCCGCAAGGCCTGGAGGTTTGTCCGCAACGCGGACTCTGACGCCCCTTCAGCCCCGCGGCTCATCCGCGGGATCGCGATCGCGCCGATGATGCCGAGGATGACCACGACGATCACCAGCTCGATCAGGCTGAATCCACGACGGTTCGATGTGAAGCTACGCATGCGATATCTCCGAGTGCTCCGGCGAAGTCGCTATCGGATTTCAGGCGGGCGAACTGAACCGCGACAGACCAGGATTCAGCCTCCTGCCGACTTGCTCAGCCCGGGCCGGGCGAGCTCGAGCGTCAGCACGCCCACCGCGGTCTCGACATCCACGGAGCGCTCGTCGACACCGACAACGATCGCGCCATCGATCTTGTCCCCGACCCGGAGCGGGCGGCCGTTGATCACCGCGATGCGTTCGCCGTCGTTCCTCGCGATCACAGAGGTCAGCCGCAGCCCCACCGCGGGATCGTCTGACAGAGCGGCGACAGGCTCGGCCGCTGGTTTTCGGACGTTCTTCGGCATGCCGAACGCCGACGCGGTGCCGTCAAGAGCGAGATCGGGCGCCACCGCTTCAAACCGATCGGCAAGCGGCACGCCGCGGCGAGGTGTGCCGCCGTTGGCATCGCGAGAGACCAGGTCCGTGACCGGATCCGTCGCGGCGGTGTCGACCGAGACCCCGGCCGTATCGGCATCGGCGGTGAGGATGAACTGATCAAACGCCAACGCCCCGCCGGCAAGTGCCAACGCAACGACCGCCCACGGTTTTGGTCTCTGTGCCCCCATAGTCGAAGCCTGGCATGCAACGGGTTGGCGTGCCAGCGAACCACTCGGAAAGCCCTCGCCCAGTGCCGGATCAATCGTCAGGATCGGCCTGACCGTTCGAGCCGAGGAACCAGGTGAGCTCGAAAGCGACCCGCGCGGTCGAGTCGTCCTCACGCCGGAAAACCAGCCGGCTGATCCCGAAGTCCGGGAACACGGTTCGGATGCGGCGGACCAGCTCGACGCAGTCGGCGAAGGGGCCGAGGCCGGTGACCTCGATCGACATCGAATCCCCGTGCTCGGTCGCCGAGACCTCTCCCGGGCGGACCGTTTGCAGCTCGACCCCGATCGCCTGCGCGAGCTGGGCGAGCTGCGAGAACCGCTGGTTCCTCGCTGTGGAGAGGTCCGGATTGATCGACGAGTCCGCGAGCTCCTTCCGCAGAGCCGAGGTCTGGCTTGTCGCTTGCTGCTGCTCGGCATCGAGGCGTTTGATCTGTGCTTCAGCCGCGGCGATCCGACCGCGAAGCAGCACGGCCTGCGCGTGCGAAGCGATCACCGGCTGGATGCCGGCCATGTAGCCCATCAGCGTGATCGCGACCAGCGTCCCGCCGCCAATCAGGGTCGTCCGCGTTATCCCTTTCACGGCGTTGCCTCCTCGCCGATGCGAGCAAGCAGACGGAACCGAACCACGGGCTGCTGCCCGACACGCTCCGGAGAGGTTTCGGCTATATCGATCAATGCGAACAGGCCGCTCCGCTCAAGGTCAAGTACGAACGCGGTCGCCTCGGCCTGGCTGGAAGCGATTCCGATGATCTCCACGGCATAGGGCCCGAAGGCGATGTCCGACGGGCTCACTCCCGAGCGGCCGTCGCCGTCGAGCTCGAGCCTGATCTCCCGAAGCCCGACCGAGTCCCCCGCGCGATCGGCAAGCAACGCAACCAGCACGCTCCAGTCCGGCTGGCCGGCGATATCACGCACGACCCGGACGCGACCGAGCAGCCGCTGCTGCTCGGCGTGGATGAGCTCGATCGATGCCTCGGCGCTGGTCAGCGAGGCGTTTACGGCAGCGAGCTTCGGCTCCAGGCCGGCGGCAGGGTCGGTGACCATCTCGTTGGCAACAGCAACCGCGAGGACCCACGCGCCGGCATAGGCAGCAGCCGCGTGAATCCAACGGCGGACCCGACGCCGCTCGCGCCGAGCCGCGCGAACCGATTCTGGCAACAGGTTCACCGTGATCATGCCGCTCGCTCCCGTGTGGGCATCGCCCGCTCGCCCCAGAGCGCCAAACCCGCGGCCTGCGCAAAAGCTGGATCGGCGTGCAGCGATTGCATGGCGTCGTCGCTCGCGAGCCCGGCGCCCCGCCAAACGGAGACGGCGGTATCAAACTCCCGGCGGACACGGTCGACCAACACGCCGTCTCGTGCGCCCGGGCCGCTGAGCACGATCCCCTCGACATCGGCCCTCGTGCCCCGGCCGGCGATGTAGGTCGCGCAGCGGTCGATCTCGTCGATCAGCCGGTCGGTGGGCAGCACGGCGTCTTGAAGGTGCCTGACATGGCTGAACACCGGGGTGCCCGAGTGGCACAGGTGAATCCGCAGCGATGCCGACCCCAGTTCGACCGCCAGCCGGACGCCGGGGCCGGACACACGAGCGATGGCCGTGGACGGCGTATCGATCGCATGGAGCTCGATGCCGACGCGCGATGCCGCCTCGACGATCTCCAGGATTCCCCCGGTGGCCGCGCCGACCGCAAGATACGAGACCGGCCCGGGACCGCTTCGCCGCCCGGCTGGGATCTCCCAGACCGCGGCTTCCATCGCTCGGCGGTCAGCGCCCCTCGCAAGCTCGGCGGCGGCCAAAGACTCGATCGGCGCTCCAGAGGCCCGCGGCGGCAGGTCGAGCACCGCCGCGGCCAGCGAGGGCTCCGGGGGCAGCCCGATCCACCGAGCGCCGGCATCGATCCCCTGACGCTGCATGCTGTTGCGCAAGCGCCGGAACATCGACAGCGGCATCGGCGACGGGCCGCCGTCTCCGCCGCTCCGCGAGTCGGCACCGGCCAGGATCTCGGCGGCCGCGACGACGCGCCCCCCGCGCACCGCCACCGCGCGGAACGCGTCGCTCGCCGGTTCGAAGCCGACTGCCACATGCGATGCTCGCGAGATCATGGGCCCGCTCCGGTCGAGGCCGTCAGGTCGAACAGCGGCAGGAACAGGCTGATCGCCACGCCGCCGACCACCACGCCCAGCAGCGAGAGGATCACGGGTTCGAGGATGCCGGTGAGCGTCCGCAGCACCTGGGCGTTGTCCTCGTCCATCATGTCGGCGAGCGTAACGAGCACATCACCGATCCGCCCCGACTGCTCGCCGTTGCGGACCGTTTCGGTCAGCGTTTGGTCGAACAGATCCGACGCCCGGAGCACATCGCTCATCGACTCGCCGCGCTCGACGGCCGAGCGGACATCGTCGATCGTGTCCTCGTAGAACGAATTGCCCGCGCTCTCACGCGCGATCGTCAGCGTGTCGAGCAGCGGGACATTGGCGTGCAGCAGAACGCCCGTGATCCTCGCAAACCGGGCGCATTTGAATGACCGGACCGCGGTGCCGATCACCGGCAGACCGACCGCGCAGCGATCGGTGAACCGGCGACCCGCCTGGGTGCGGGCGCCGAAGGCCGCACCACCGACAATCACAAGCAGCGACAGGCCGAGCCAGATCGCGTTTTCCTCGATCAGAGAGGCGGTCGACATGAGCATCGCCGTGGACGGGGGCAGGGGCGCGTTGAGCGTCTCGAAGAGCGCCTCGAACCTCGGCAGCACCTTGAGCACAAGCCCCACGAGCACGCCGAAGCATACTGTCAGCAGCAGCGCCGGGTAGACCATGGCCCCGGTGATCGCTGCCCGTGTCACCTGCTGCGCTCTGGTGATGTTCGAGAGCCGCTGGAGGATCTCGCGCATGTCGCCGCCGGACTCGCCGGCCGAGATCATGCTGCGGTAGACGCCGTCGAAGACCCGCGGGTGCGCGAGCATCGCCTCGGCGAGACTCTCGCCGTGCTCAACACGTTCACGAACATCGCGTACTACTGCGCTCCACGTCGGGTCGGCGGTCTGACGCTCGATGGCAACGAGCGCGTCGACCAGCTGCGTGCCGCCGGCGCTGAGAACCGAGAGCTGCCGCGTGAAGCCGCCGAGCCACTTCAGACGCCCCTGACGGACTAGCCCGCGCTGGGCGGACCTCACCCCGGCGGCCGATCCCCCTCCTTCGCGTTCGAGCGTGTCGGGGAACAGGCCCAAATCGCGGACTTGCTGCTCCGCCTCGGCGGTCGAGGCCGCCGAGACGCTTCCGGACTGCACGGTGCCGTCGGCGCGGAACGCGCGGTAGCTGTAGTTCATGCCGCCCTCTCTTGGGCGGGGGCCGCTGTCTGCTCGGTGTCATCGGCGAGGGTCACGCGGAGCGCTTCTTCGAGGCTCGTGCTCCCGGCCCACGCCAGACGTACTCCCTCATCACGAAGGCTCGGTATGCGTTCGTGCCTCAGCTGCGAGCGGAGCTCGTGCGTCGGCGCCCCGGCGTGGATCATGCGGCGGATGACCGGCGTGACCTCCATCACCTCGTACAGGCCAACCCGGCCCATGAAGCCGGAGTCGTGGCACTGCTGGCAGCCGGCGCCGCGGTGGTAGGGCCGGCCGGCCTCGGCCCCGATGCCGGCGTCGCACAGCGCCTGGTCGCCGGGGTAGTACTTGACCGTGCAGTGCGGGCAGTTGGTCCGGACCAGCCGCTGCGCGACCGCGCCGTTGAGAGAGCCCGAGAGCAGGTACGCCTCGATGCCCATGTCCTTGAGGCGGGCCACGGTGCCCGGCGCATCATTGGCGTGCAGCGTCGCCAGCACGAGGTGCCCGGTCAGCGCGGCCTGGACGGCAACTCGTGCCGTGGGCTCGTCGCGGATCTCGCCGACCATGATCACATCCGGGTCCTGCCGCAGGATGCTCCGAAGAGCACGCGCGAAGCTCAGCCCGACCTGCTCGTTGACCTGGATCTGGTTGATCATGTCGAGCTGGTACTCGACCGGGTCCTCGACCGTCACGATGTTCGTCTCGGGCGTCCGCAGACGATCGAGCGCCGAGTACAGCGTCGTCGTCTTGCCGGAGCCGGTCGGCCCGCTGACCAGCAGCAGCCCGTGGGGCCGGGCGAGCATGCGTTCGAAGGGCATCATCGCCTCGGCTTCGAACCCGAGATCCTCGAGCCGGATGCGCAGGTTCGACTTGTCCAGCACGCGGATGACCAGCTTCTCGCCCAGCAGCGTCGGCATGCTCGAGACGCGCAGGTCGATCTCTCGGCCCTCGGCGACGATGCGGACCCGGCCCTCCTGCGGCATCCGCTTGATCGCGATGTCCATTTTCCCGATCACCTTCACACGGCTGACCACCGCCGCGTGGATCCCCGGCGGCGGGTTCATCAGCTCTCGGAGCGATCCGTCGACGCGGTACCGGATGCGCGTGCCGCGTTTGTCGGGCTCGATATGCACGTCGCTCGCGCCGTCGCGCACCGCGGTTACCAGCGCGATGTTCACCAGGTTCACGATCGGCGAGCCCTCGACCATCTGGTCCAGGTCGGTCGACGGCCCGTCGTCGACCGCCTCGCGGTCAACGACCTCGATGTCCTGCTCGCTCAGCGAGGTCAGGAACTCATCGACGCTGACGTTGCCCCCGCGGTACTTGCGGACGAACTCGAGCACGTTCGGCTCGAGCGCCAGCACCGGGCGGATCTCGCAGCCGGTCATCCGACGCAGCTTGTCGATCGTCGGCAGGCTCTGCGGCTCGCTCATCGCCACGGTCATCACGTCCCGGACCCGGAACATCGGGATGACCCGCATCTGCTCGCACTCGTCCTCGCCGATCAGACGGATCAGCGCCGGGTCGATCAGGCCGTGCCGAAGGTGGCACCCGCGGACATTGAGGTTCTGCGCGATCGCGCGGACCAACGCCTGCGGCGAGACCAGCCCCTGCTCGACCAGCAGCTCGCCGAGCCGCTCGCCCGACTGCGCCTGCTCGGCGAGCGCGCGATCGAGCTGCTCCTCCGTGAGCACCCCCGCCGCGACAAGCGCCTCGCCCACCCGCTGCCCACGCCGCCGCAGGCTCACGCGAAGCTCCTGACAGCTGCGCCCACGTCGTCGAACCGGTCGCACGCCGCCCCGACCTCGGTCACGTCAAGCACCTCACGGAGCGTGTCGTTGGCCGCCGCGATCTTGAGCGTTCGCGCCACCGCGGTCATCTCGTCGCTCAGATCCGCGACCGCCTCGAGCCCGGCGCTGTCGATAAACGTCACGTGCGTCAGGTCCAGGACCACGCGGCCAGCGTTGGCCCGCACCGCCTCGCGCACCCTCGACCGGAGCACATCCGCGTCCGGACCGACGAGCGAGCCCGCCGGCGACAGCACGCTCACCGCGGCCTGCTGGTGTTCCTCGATCTGCACGGCGCCCTCCCTTATGCGGCCCGGCCGGCGGGCAGCTTGAGTGTGAACGTCGAGCCGCGGTTCAGCTCGGAATCGAGAGTGATATCGCCGCCGTGCTGCCGCGCAACCTCTCGTGCGAACGCGAGCCCGAGCCCCGAGCCGTCGATATCTCGCACCCGGTCGTCGCCCGAGCGGAAAAACTTCTCGAACACGAGCCTCGCCTCGTCCTGCGCGATCCCGATGCCGGTATCGACTACATCAATGACACAGGCGTTCGCCTCCGCGGCCACCCGGACGCTGACGCTCCCGCCGCTGGGTGTGTACTTGATCGCGTTGCCGACCAGGTTCTGGAGAAGCATCGCGACGTGGTCGCGGTCGCCCTGGATGACCGGGATATTCGGCGGCGTTTCGAACGAAAGCGCGATCTGCTTCTCTTCCGCCGACCGCTCGAACGCGCGGCGTGTGTCCTCGAGCATCTGGTCCAGCCGAACGTCGCCCCGGTACGCTTCGCGAGCGCCGGATTCGAGCTCGGAGATCGAGAGAAGATCCGCGACAATCCGCTCAAGCCGCTGCGTCTCGCTCGCGATCACGCTGACGGCCTGCTCGCGGACACCTTCGTCCTCCGGGCCGGCGTCGATCGCCTCGTCCACATAGAGCCGGATATTCGTAAGCGGCGCCCGCAGCTCATGGGTGGCCTGCGCGACGAACTCGCCGCGCGACGCCTCGGCCGCCCGCTGCCGGGTGACATCCTCGATCAGCAGCACCGCGCAGATCGAGCCGATCCTGACCGGGGTGACGACGATCCGCAGCGCCTGAGCGCCACCGCCCGCTGCGACATGTTCGAACGCCCGCCGCCGGGAGCTGCTGCCCGAAACCGCTTCTTTCAATCCTGCCCACGCCTCGCCACCGATGAGCTCGCCCAGTGCCGAGGCGGTCAGCGGCCCATCGCCCGGGGTCAGCACCGCAACGGCAGAATTCGCCAGCACAACCTCGGCGTTTCTGTCAACACCCACGACACAGTGCGGGACGGCGTTCAGCAGGTCTTGGCCGGCGGCCGGATCCGCCTGGGGATCCAGCACGTCCGCCCTTTCGGCGATCCGCTTCGCCGCGACCACGTTCCACGCCTCGGCCGCAACGCCGAACGCGGGATTGACCCGCAGCTCGCTCCAATCCGCCTGATGCTCGGCGGCTGTGCGGACGGCATCGGACACGGCCGCGATCCCGCGAACACGCGTCAGCGTCCGGTGCCCAATAAAAAGCGTTCCGCCGACGAACAACAACGCGGCGATGATCATCGACCGGTCGAGCTGGCGCGAATCGAGGTAGTCAAGCCCGACAAGAACGACAGCGCAGAGCAGCCCGAGGACCACCAGGCCGGCCAGCGACGCGACGGCGCCGGGCGCCGCCCGTGCGGTCGGCGTCACGCCGCGGCGTTCGCGGGACCCCGGCTGGGTTCGTTCCGTCGGCATTGTCCGATATCTCCTCCCGCGACGAACACGCGGTACATGAGATATCGGCCTGCGCCGCGACGACTTCAGCCGTCCCGGCCAGAGGCACGCGGACCGTCCCCCCCCGAAACAGGCCAGGCCCCGGAACGACACGCGTCCCGGGGCCTGAAGTGGGCGATACAGGACTTGAACCTGTGACCTCCTCGATGTCAACGAGGCGCGCTAGCCAACTGCGCCAATCGCCCAGAGGCGAGCCAAAAGGCCCGGCTGCCACTATAGCCCGGGTCGGCATCGGACATCCGAGCCGATCAGCGTAGGACGCGATTCTGCTGATGCGGAAGAACGCTCTACCCGTCTATGGCCGGAGGAGCGGCGATCACCACCCGGCGGCTCTGGTCAGAAACGACCACACCGCCCGGGGCCTCGCGGGTCACCGCGAACGCCGCAACACCCTCGGCGCGAAGGGCCGCACGGATCGGCACCACCACCTCGGTCGAGCCGGCAGGGATATCGAACACACCGCCGTCGACCGGCTCGGTTTCCAGGGGGACCCCACGGGAAGATTCGACCACCCAAAGCTGGTACTGGGATTCGCTCGGGTCGTTCGCCGGCAACCCCGCGAGGACCATGTACCCCTCTTGGCGGGATTCGCTCCAGACCACATCACCGCCGGTACCCGCGTACTCGTCATCCCAGGCCGCCCAGTCCCAGCGGACAAGGTCGTCGGCCGATGCGATCAGCGTCTGTCGGAGCTCGGCCGCATCAGAACCGGCGGCGGTGCCGGTTGAGGGCCACCAAGCGGCCGCGGCGATCACGAGACACGCCGCTGCAGCCAGCCAGCCGAGCCGGGCAAGACCGGGCGAGCGTTGCACCCGCTGATCAACGGGCGGTTGGAAGCGAAGCGGCGCACGCTCAACCGCCGGAGCCGAAACAGAAGAAACCGTCTGATCCGCTGTATCGCGGATCGGCCCGCCCGTCAGTCCTTCCTCAACCGCAGCACGGAGACACCTCTGACGCAGCGTATCGGGCAGGTCATAGGGACCGCCATCGGCAGCACCGAACGCCAGCGAAGTCGCGGCCGCGGCTGCTTCAAGCTCATCCAATGCGTCGGCTGCGCCGAGTCCGTCAAGATACTGGCGGTGCTCGGACAGGCCTTGCCCCCCATGCCCCGCCGCGATGGTCTCGACAATGCGGTCGAGCACGTCTTCCGGGATGGTGTGGATGCCGCCGCTCATACCCCGCCCTCCTGGGCGGTCGCGGGCGACCCGTTCCGACGAGCGGTGTCCTTGCGTTCGGCCCGCAGGATTTCCCTGACCTTGATCAGGCCGCGGCGGGCGTGCGTCTTGACCGTGCCCAGCGGCAGGCCGGTCGAGGCAGAGATCTTCTCGTGGCTCTGCCCGAAGTAGAACGCCAACTGCAAGACGCGTTGCTGCTCCTCGCTGAGCTGGGCGATCGCGGAGCGAGCAAGGGCGGCATCTTCGTCGAGCAGAACGCCGTCGGCCGAGCGGTCCGGCGTTACCGTGCCGGGGGTGGACTCATCAACCAGCGCGTTCTCGCTGGGCCGACGGCCGGCCCGGCGCTGCCGGTCGATCAAGCGGCGACGAGCGATCATCGCGATAAACGTGGCTTCCGATGCGATCGATGAGTCGTACCGGCCCGCGGTGCGCCAGACCTCAACAAAGATCTCCTGCACCGCGTCCTCGGCCTCGATCCGTGTCGGGCACATCCGCCGGGCCAGCGACCAGACCAAGCCGCCGAACCGATCGAGGCAGGCTTCGACCGAACCCGGCTCGCCCTGGGCGACCCGAGGAAGAAGAAGTTGATCGTCCTGACCAGTCATGCGGCTCCGGGGTTGGACGGGTGTGCCGCGGCGGCTCGCGATCCGATCGGCGGGCCCCACGCGGCGGGTGCGTCGCTGCAAAACAGGGTACGCCGGCGAGGCCGCCCGGTCCTCGAAGACCCCGGGGGCGTTCGCTCGGCGTGGTGCACAAATCATCGTCACAATGGTCTACTTCGCGGTGGCTATTGAGGGCGATGCAATCGGGCAACGATTCGTGTCCGAACCGCGCCCCGTTCGTGCGAGGATTACTCGGGCAGGATCACCGAGTCGATCACATGAATCACGCCGTTGGCGGTATCGATGTCGGTCGTCACGATGTCCGCGCCGTTGACACTCGCCTGGCCGCCGTCGACCGAGAACGTCAGCGTGCCGCCGCCGAGCGATTCGGCCGATCCGATGCCCGCGACCTGGTCCGCGTAGACGCGGCCCGAAACAACGTGCAGCTTGAGGATGTCCTTGAGCTGCGACAGGTTCTGCGGCTGCAGCAGGCTCTCGACCGTGCCGGCCGGCAGCTTGGCGAACGCCTCGTCCGTCGGCGCGAAGACCGTGAAGGGGCCCTCGCCGTTCAGCGCGCCGACGAGCCCGGCCGCCTGCAGCGCCGCGGCCAGCGTGCCGAACGAACCGGCCTTGACGGCCGTCTCGACAACGGTGTCCGTGCTCGGCAGGATGACACGATCGATCACGTGGATCGTGCCGTTGGTCGCGCGAATATCCGTGGCGACCACGTTCGCGCCGTCGACCTTCACGCCGCCGGATCCGGCGTCGATCGCGACCCGCTGTCCGTTGAGCGTGTCGGCGGCATCGAGCGAAGCCACATCGCTCGCCAGCACGTTGCCCTCCACGACGTGGTAAAGCAAGATCGCCTGCAGCGTCCCCTTGTTCTCAGGCTTGAGCAGGCTCTCGACCGTGCCCGCGGGCAGAGCGGCGAAGGCTTCATCGGTCGGGGCGAACACGGTGAACGGGCCGCCGGTTGCCAGCGTGTCGGCCAGATCGGCCGCGCCGGCTGCCGCGAGCAGCGTCTGGAACGTGCCAGCCTCGGCGGCGGTCTCGACGATGTTCTTCGTCGGCTCGGCGTACGCAACCGTCGACGCGGTCGTCATTTTCGAGTCGCTGCCGCAGGCAGACGGCACCGAGCCGCACTGGCCGAACGCAGCACCCGCGAGGCCAATAGCTGAGATCGTGGTGATCAGGGATTTCATGGTCATCCTTTCGTTGCCCATCCAGGGCATCAGGGAGCATTGACAATTCACAGAGCTATCCAACGTCGGGCCACGACGCAGAACGCTTCGCGGCGACCGATCGCTGGATTCGTCGACCTCCACTGATGCGAGCCAGGCCCCGCGGAGCGAAACCCCGGAGCCATCGGCCGAATCGAGATCCGGGTGACCGGAGCGGTTTATTGAGTTTCCGCGCAGCAGCCGCGCAGCAAAAAGCCGCCGACACGCGGTCCGGCGGCTCGTGGACGCTCGGAAAGCTCGCCGTGATCAGCTGTCGAGGATGACTATCTCGACGCGGCGGCTCTGGGCCTTGCTGCCGCGAGGGCTCGACGCGCCAAACGCAGCCGCATACATGCGGTCGCCGTCGACCCCGCGGTTGGCGAGGTAGGCCTCGACCGTCATCGCCCGCTCGGCGCTCAGACGCTCGTTGGTCTTCCACTCGCTCTTGACGATCGGATCGTTGTCGGTGTAGCCCTCGACGCGGATCCGGCGGCCGGAGTACTGGCTGTTGAGCACGCCGGCGATCCGGTCGAGTGTGCTGCGGGCATCGCGTTTGAGGGTCACCGAGCCCGGATCGAACAGCACGTCGGCGGCCACGCCGACCACGATGTCTGTGCCGCGCCCCGAAACCGTGGCGCCCGAGATGCTCTCGAATCCGGAAGCGGTCGTGGTCGTCTCGGTGCCGAGCCGGTCGATCTCGCCGCGAGCCATCAGCAGCTCTT
Organism: Planctomycetota bacterium; assembly: GCA_039179915.1. Taxonomy (GTDB): domain Bacteria; phylum Planctomycetota; class Phycisphaerae; order Phycisphaerales; family UBA1924; genus JANQQZ01. Next base: position 22,130 of record JBCDEF010000006.1, read on the forward strand.
GCTCGAGATCGGAGTACCGAGAGCTCGTCGCTGCGTGCCGCTCGCGCTCGGCATCGAGCTCGTTGCGGAGCTGGATCGACTCGGCGACCGCCGCGTCGTAGTCAGCCCGCGGGACCTGGTTGCACCCGGTCAGCCCGACCACCATCAGGCTTCCCACCGCGACCGCTGACCATCCGTTTCTGCGCATTCTCGAGCTCCTTCTCTGCGTCCGCCCCGTCTCCTCGGGGGTCAATGTCGAGCATCATACCATCGGTGGTGGACCGCCGCAGAGTCGCTACGGCAGATCGATCGGCTCCGCGGGCGAGAACAGTAGGGTCAACCCGGTCTCGATCAGCGGCTTGCCGAACACGACCATCATCGCCCCGATTGCCAAACACGGTCCAAACGCGAGCATCCGGACCGACTTCGACCGGGCGATCCCGCCCGCGATCGCCGACACCAAGCCGACGAGCACCGCGGCGAAGAACGTCAGCACCGCGTCTGCCCAGCCCAGGCACGCCCCCACCGCCGCCAGCACGTGCACATCGCCCAGGCCCATGGCCTCTTTGCCGAACAGGAACGTCCCGAAGATCCGCACACCCCAGACCAGGGCCGCCCCGATCAGGTACCCCGTCGCGACGCCGACCACGCTCTGGAGCCAGAGCGGCTGGGCGAGAAACGGAGCGAGCCCGAGCGACGCCGAGACCGCGCCGCCGAGCCACGCGAGGCCGATCACGGGCCCGAGAAACGCGAGCTCGCGCACCATCTCCCGGCGGGCGTGCGGGTACTGCAGCCACATCTCCGGCACATCGGAAGTCGCCTCAGCCGCTTCTGCTTCGGAGCCGCCCGGCGAGGCCGACGTGTCGCCGGCCCGCTGCTGCCGGAGCGCCTCCTGCTCCCATTCGTCGTAGTCTTCGAAGCTCCGCCGGAGCAGCCCGAGCTTGATCAGCACCCCAGAAACGCCGAGACCGGCGGCCGCTCCCACGGCGGCCCCCATCCACCACAGCCCGGTGTTCGTCGGAAGAGCGATCACCCAGCCGCCGAGATCCGCCGAGCCGTAGCGGAACCCGGACGAGCCCTGAAGCAGGCCCGTGATCGGGTGCAGGACCAGCGCAACACCCGCCGGCACCCAGGTCAGCACCAGCGGGATCATGTAGGTCCGGAAGTCGACGATCGTCATCGCGACCAGCGAGCCGACCAGGATCAGCAGCACCGCGAAGCTCGGCCAGGTCTCCCGCACGCCGTTCTTCGCCCATTCCGGCTGGATCGCGCGCACCGAGACGCCCGCGCCGGACAGATCCGGCAGGTACCAGACGACGTAACACCACAGAAACAGGATCGCCACGCACGCCTCGACCAGCGGATACTCGGCAGAGATCCGTTCCCGGCAGAACCGGCACCGGCCCCGCAGCAGCAGCCAGCCGAGGATCGGGATGTTCTCCCGCCACGTCAGCCTGTGCTCGCACGAGGGGCAGCGGCTGCTCGGCAGGACCACGGGCAAGCCTTTGGGCAGCCGGTAGACCAGCACGTTGATCAGCGAACCGACGCACGCCCCGAATGCAAAGACGAACAGCGCCGGGGTCCACTCGGCCGCGAGCATCAGGTGGTGGTACGACGCGATCGAGAGCATCACTCGGTGTCATCGGCTCCATCGAGCCGTTCGGTCAAGTCGGAGATGCGCTGCTCGGCTCCCGAGAGCGACTCGCGGCAGCCCGCGACGAGCGCGACGCCCCGCTCATAGGCCGCGATCGATGCCTCCAGCGTCAGCTCGCCCGACTCGATCGCGTCAACGATGCCCTCGAGCTCTTCCATCGCGTCCTCGAAGCTCGGCTGCGGCTGGGCGGGCACGCCGCCCGCCGGCGTCTTCTTGCTCGTGGTCTTCTTCGCCATGCGGCCGGCTCCTTCTCCGCACGCTACTCGGCCGGGGCGAACAGATCCATCCCGTGGTCCTCGGCGGCGGGACGCCCCTGCTTCCGGGCCTGACCCGGTCCGGGCACAATCGAAGAAATCTCGCCGTCGGCGAGCCGCGTCCTCAGACGCTGCCCGGGAGCCGCATCGGCCCGGCTGCGGACGACCGCGCCGGTGCGTTCGTCCGTGGTGATCGAATAGCCCCGCTCGAGGACCGTCATCGGCCCGATGGCCGCCAGCTCCCGGTCGGCCGCGTCCAGCGAGCGTGCCGCGGCGGTCAGGCGTGCGTGCATTGCCGCCGCCAGCCGAGAGCGAGCAGCCCCGAATCGCTCGGCACGCTGCGCCTGCCGGGAAGCTTCCTGGGCCGCGGGGTGTGCAGCGGCGAGACGGGCAGCGAGCCGGTCCAGCCGTGCGGCATCCCCGTGCAGACGCGATACCGCGGCCCGAGACAATCTCGTACCGCCGCGAGCGAGGGCATCGCGGCGATTAGCGATCATCTGCTCCGGACGACGCAGCGCGCGCGACGCCGCGGCGCGATCGAGCGCTGCGACGCTCGAGCCCAGCCGGCGCCCCCCGGCCAGGACCAGGCGGCGGGCGCGACGGTCAAGCTCTTCGACCAGCGCCTGGGTGTCGGGCGTCACCAGGACCGCCGCCTGGGTGGGCGTCGCGGCCCGAAGATCGGCAACGAGCTCGGCGATGGTCGTGTCGGTCTCATGGCCGATCGCCGCGACCACGGGCAGCTCGGACAGCACAATCTCTGCGGCCAAGTCCCGGTCGTTGAACGCACCGAGATCCTCCGCCGAGCCGCCGCCGCGGGTCAGCAGGATGGTGTCGATGCCCTCGGACAGCCCGATACGGTTGACCGCGCGGACCGCCTGCGCGATCTCGGCTGCGGCGCCGGGGCCCTGCATCCGCCGGTCGACCAGGCAGATCTCGGTGCCGGGCGACCGCCGGGCCATGGTATTGATCACGTCGTGCAGCGCCGCCCCTGAGCGGCTGGTGATAACCGCCACCCGCCGCGCGATCCGGGGCACGGGGCGTTTGCGTTCGGGGTCGGTCCAGCCCAGCCGCGTGACCTCGGCGAGCAGCGCCTGAAACGCCTGCTCGCTCGCGCCGGCGCCCTCGGCTTCGAGGCGGGACACGATCAACGAGACCCGGCCGCTGGGCGCGTAGAACTCCACGCGGCCGGTCGCGACGACCTCGGTCCCGTCTTTCGGTTCGACACGGATGCGGCGCGCCGACGACGCGAAGCAGACGCAGCCGAGCAGGCTGCGGTCGTCCTTGAGGTCGAAGTACCAGTGGGTCCGCTCGCGAAAATTGCTGACCTCGCCCCGGACCCGGATCGTCGCCGGCAGCCCGCGGTCGATCGCGTCGCCGATCCTGGCCGTCGCCTGCGACACAGCGAGCACCGGCTCGTCGCGCGGGCCGGACCCGGTGCCGACGGGCTCCCCGGGCGATGATCGGCCGGCCGAGGCCCGCGCCTTCGACGCATCGAACGGCAGGCGGCCGGTCATGCCGAATCGCTCGGCGTCGTGGGAGCCGGCTCGGCGCACCATTCATATGCCTCGACAACCCCGCTGACATACGCGGCCGACCGGTGCTGCGCACTGATGACCCCGGCCGCCTGCTCGGCCCGTTCCCGCCGGTGCTCCACCGAATCGACAAGCCGGCCGACGGCGTTCGCCCACCCGTCGCTCGCAGGCCCGACAAGCTCGGCCAGCCCCTGCCGCTCGAGCCCCGCGACATCCGGGTCTTCGACCGCGAGCACGGCGGCGCCCGCGTGGGCGGCGTCCAGAACGATCGATCTCGTCTCGCCGAGCCGCTCGGGCCAGAGAAAAAGATCACACCGGACCACGAGGCTCCGGCTGCCCTCGAAGTCGGGCACGCGGCTGAGGATCGGGGTCAGCCCGGCGCTGCCGACCAGATCGCCGATGCCGGCGCGCGAGGCGGCTTCGGCGTCGACAAACACCGCGAGCTGATCGTGCCGCGCAGCGACGGCGGCCACCCCGCGGAGCGCCGCCGCCCACGCCGAAGCGGACCGGCCAGCACCGCCGATGGCGATCGAGACGGCCCGGTCGGTCTGGTTCCACCCCCTTTCGTGCTTGGGCATCGTCACGCTCCACGGCCGAGCCCGGACCGTGGCCGGGTCCGCGCCGCCGGCGATGCAGGCCGAACCGAGCGCCGACGACGCCGCCAGCAACGCATGCCTGGGCACACGAGCCGTCGCATCGAGCCCGGGGGCCAGCGACTGCCGCGACGAGACTTCCGCCGCCAGCGCGAACCCGCCGAGCCGAGCGACAGCCGCCGCGAACGCCATGCAGCCCGGGCCGAACGCGTGCACGATCGTCGGCTGTCCCTCCCCTGCAAGCGTGTGCTCAAGGAACCGGTCCAGCAGCTCGCCGGCACGCAGCGACCGGGTCCAGATCGCGCCGCCCGTTCGGTACGGAAGCACCTGGACACCCAGCGGCGGGTCGGCGCGGTCCACCGTGCTTCGCGGCAACGCCAGCGAGACCCGGACGCCCGCATCAAGAAGCCCGATCGTCAGCCTCCGGAGCAACGGGGCCTCGCGGAGCGCGGCATCAAGATCGGCGATCAGCAGCGCACGCACGGGTCAGCCCGACTCGGCCGGGATGCGCCGACCACGACGCCCACCACGACGCCGATCCAGATCGATCGGCTTCCGAGGGAAACGCTCGACCGCCCCAGGCGTGCGCCACAGCGCGAGCCAGTGGCCGGGGTCCACCTCCACGAGCGAGGAATCGATGCCCTGCTCGTCCTCGTCGGCCGGCACTTTGCCCTGGTGGTGCGGCCACCAGGGTCGACACTCGGCCGGGGCCAGCCCGCGCGACGCGGCGAACGCGGACCACTCCGACTCGTCCTGCACCACCGCCGACACCGTGCGCAAAGGCAGGTCCGCGTCCTGCGATGGATCGAGCGTCGGGATGCAGGCCAGCAGCGCACGCGTGTACGGATGGAGCGGGTTCGCGTACAGGACTTCGGTCGACGCGCATTCGACCGTCCGGCCGGCGTACATCACGCAGACCACATCGGCGTACTCGGCGACCACGCCCAGATCGTGCGTGATCAGCACGATCGACATCCCGTGATCGCGGTTGAGCCCGCCCATCAGATCCAGGATCTGCTTCTGGATCGTGACATCCAGCGCGGTCGTGGGCTCGTCGGCGATCAGCAGGCGCGGGCGGCAGGCGAGCGCCATCGCGATCATCACACGCTGCCGCATGCCGCCCGAGAACTGGTGCGGATAGGCCCCGAGCCGCTGCTGCGCGTCGGCGATCCCGACCTGTTCGAGCGCATCGATCGCGATCGCCCGCGCGCCCTGGCCGGTCTCGTCGCGGTGCAGCCGGATCGACTCGAGGATCTGTTCGCCGATCGAGAAGACCGGGTTGAGGCTGGTCATCGGCTCTTGGAAGATCATCGCGACCCGGCCGCCGCGGATATCGCGGAGCGCCGACCCCGAGAGGCCGCGGAGCTCGGTGGCGGTGCCATCGATCGTCAGCCGCATTTCGCCGCGGTCGATGCGGCCGGCGGGCGGGAGCAGGCCTAGCAGGCTGAGCGAGGTCACGCTCTTGCCGCAGCCGGACTCGCCGACCACGGCCACGGTCTGCCCGGGGTACACCGTCAGGCTCGCGTCGGTCACGGCTTCGATGCGGGGCAGCCGCCCATTGGCAAACGAGACCGCGAGCCGGTCCACACGCAGCAGCGGGACGTCGGATCCGGATGGTCCGTTCGGATCGCGCATCACTGCCTCGCTCGCTTGGGGTCAAACGCCTCTCGGAGGCCCTCGCCGACGAAGTTCAGTGCCAGCAGCGTCGCGCCAAGCAGCAGGCTCGGGAACAGCAGCAGCCACCAGTCGGACCGGTGGCGGTTGACCTGGTCGAGCCCGTCGGCCGCGAGGTTGCCCCACGATGGCAGCGGCGGCTTGACGCCGATGCCCAGGAAGCTCAGAAAGCTCTCTTGCAGGATCGCCTGCGGCACGGTCAGCGTCGTGTAGACCACGATCGGGCCGATCATGTTCGGCAGCAGGTGCCGGATGAACTGGAGCGGCAGCGGCACACCGATCGCTCGGGCCGCTTCCATGAACGGCTGGTTCTTGAGGCTGAGCACCTGCCCACGGATAACCCGCGCCATCGTCAGCCAGCTCACGCCCCCGATCGCGATCAGCAGGATCGCCAGGTCCAGCGCGTTGCGCTGAGCCGGGCTGATGCGGCGGGGCGGAAACGCCTGGCCGGCCGCAGCTCGGAGATTCGCTGCGAGTTCCGGTTCGCGCTCGAGCAGCTGGCGGGCGGCCGCAGCGGACGCGGGCTCGCCACGGGCTTCCAGCTCCGCGCGGGCCTCGCGAAGCACCATCGCCGATTTGTTCCCGCCCTGGCTGATCCACTCCTCGATCAACGCATCGCCCGCGACCGCCAAGAGCACAACAAGCAAGATATACGGCAGGCCGTAGATGATGTCGACGATCCGCATCATCACGCTGTCGAGCGTGCCGCCGACATAGCCGGCGACCACGCCGTAGATCGTCCCGATGCTAACACTCAGCAGAGCCGCGGCGATGCCGATGCCCAGGCTGATTGATCCGCCCAGCAGGCAACGGACAAACAGGCTCCGGCCGAGCTCGTCGCTGCCGAGCAGCGTGCCGGGCCAGTGCGACCGAAGGCTGTCGGCGACCGGGCCCTCGGTGATCAGGACCGCGTCTTCCGGTGTGACGCCCGCTTCGGCAGCGATTGATGCGATGATCTGCGGCTCGACCGCGCGATTCAGGGAAACGGCTCGCTCGGGGCCAACCGGGGCCCACGACGGGGGCAGCCGGCCTTCACGGGCCTCGCCGGCGTTGTAGCGGGGCGTCGAGCCGGCGTCATCAACGGTTCCGAGCGTCCACGGCAGCGAGCCGATGCTCAGCAAAAGCATGGCCGAGAGAAACGCGAGCCCGAGCACGCCGGCGAGGCTCCGCGTCCACGGGTTGTCCCTGTCTCGTCTGGCGGCGGAGGCTGGAGTGGCGAGCTGCTGTTCGGACATCGGCCGATGATACACGGCCGCGAGCGGCGTCGAGCACCGCCGGCGCGGCGGCCCTAGCCGCGCTCGAGCTTCTGCATCAGACGCAGCCCGGCTCGCCACAGCCACCGGCCGACCGGCTCGACCCGGCTGCCGATCAGCACCCGCCCGGTCATGCCGTACGTGAGCGCCTCCGAGTGCGGGCCCGGCTCAAGAAGAACCTCGACCTGGAAGTACGGCTCGTTGGCCTCGCCGGTGATAGGCGAGATCGCGATGTCGCCGCCGCCTTCGCCGGTCAGCGCGGCCTGCTGAATGGTTTTTGAGCCGCTCGGCGTGACACGAACGACGACACCCGGGATCGACAGGTCGGGGCTGCTGGTGGGACGGAAAACGACCTCATCGCCGAGGCGGCCGAAACCGATCG
>JBCDEF010000007.1:0-28662 GCA_039179915.1 Planctomycetota bacterium
ACGCCGCCCGCTGGACCATCCTGCCCTGCTTGACCAGCACCGAAAACTCCTCGTTGAGCGCCTCGACCGCCTCGTCCTCGATCGCGTGGTTCATGCGGATCACCAGATCGTCACGCACGTAGCGGCTGCTGTGATAGGTACGGTAAAACCGCTCGACGAGATCCACCGCCTCGGCCGCCGTGTGGCAGACCGAGTACAGGCTCAGGTCCTCCTCGCTGATCATCCCGTTGCCCAGCAGGCGTTCTTTGACGAAATCGTCCCACAGGTCCCAGTAGGGAATCCCCTCGCCCTCGAGCAGCACGACGGGGACCATCGAGCTCTTGCCAGTCTGGATGAGGGTCAGGACCTCGAAGGCCTCGTCCATCGTGCCGAACCCGCCGGGGAAGAGCGCGACCGCGTCGCATTGGCTCAGGAACATGAGCTTGCGGGTAAAGAAGTACTTGAAGTTGATCAGCTTGTGGTCGCCGTCGATCACGGTGTTGGCCGTGGTCTCAAACGGCAGGCGGATCGCCACGCCGAAGCTCGCGTCGCGGCCCGGCCCCTCGTGGCCCGCCTTCATGATGCCGTCGCCCGCGCCGGTGATCGACATCCAGCCTTTCTCCGCCATCAGCCGGCTGAACTCGACCGCGGCGCGGTAGTCCGGGTGGTCCTCGGGCGTGCGCGCCGAGCCGAAGATCGTGATCTTCTTCGTCTCCTGGTACTGCGCGAACACGCGGTACGCGTACCGCAGCTCCTTGACCGCGGAGGTCATCAGCTTCAGCTCGCCCGTGTCCCGCCCGTCGGGGATCAGCTTGAGCGCCGCGGTCAGCAGGTCGCGGACCAGCCGGTGCTCGAAGGCCTTGCCCTCGACGCCCGTGATCCCCGAGATCAGCTCCGACAGCCGGGCCTGCACCCCCGGGTCGTCGACGCGGAGCTGCGACCGCTGCTCCGGCGGGGCCGCCGACTCGTCCTGCTCGATCGTCGAGGGCGGGTCGAGTTCCTGACGCTGCTGGTGCTCGCTCATCGTGGCTCGGTCTCCTGCCGGCGTGCCCGGACGCCCGGGCGGCGGTCGTGAAGCGGAAAAGAAGAGACCGAACCATAGCCGGCGGAGCCTGACCCTCCCGGAGCCGAGCCCGGCCGGCCCGGGGGCCTACTCGCTCTCGACCACCGCGGACAGCACGGGCCGCGGCAGCAGCGACCGCGCCCGCTCCTGCTCCCGCTGCCGGCGCTCGGCCTGCAGGTACCGCCGCCGGAGCTCGTCGATCTCGCGGGCATCGCGCGAGGCCTCGAACCCCAGCACACCCCGCGCAAGCCGCTGGAGCTCGGGCACCAGCGCGACCTGCCCCGTCGGCGCCGACACCGGCCCGGTCACCCGCGAGACCACGAGCTGGTCCAGCAGCGCGTTGAGCGCGCGGTCGAAAAGCGGGAGCTGCCGGGCGCCTCGCGTCAGCAGCCGCACATCCAGCGTCTGATCGCGGAGATCGATCGTGCCCGTGCCGAAGATATTGAGCGAGCGAGACCGCATCGAGATCGTCTGGAGCCGGACCGTCTCGGCGTCGACCTCGAACGCGACCTCCGCCCGGTCGATCGCGCCGCCCCGCGGGAGCTGGAGGTTGATCGCCTCGATGATGCGCAGCAGCGCCGGCGTCTGCACAACTCGCCCGCCGGACGCCACGACCCGCCCCGACCCGCGGACCGTCGCCGGCTCGCCCGTGATCCCCGCCAGCCGCACGATCGCGTTGATCCGCGCGCCATCGGCAGCCGCCGAGCCCGCGTCCACGACCGAAGCCACCTGCCCGATCCCATCGCCCAGCCCATCGCCCAGCCCCTCGCCGAGCCCCTCGCCGAGCCCCTCGCCGAGCCCCTCGCCGGATCCGTCGACAGCACCATCAGTCCTCGGCGTCAACGCCTCAAGCCCGACACCCGACGCCCGCAGCTCGAGATCAAACGCCGAGCGCGGCTGCTCGCCAGAGCCCTCCGCCACGCGCGACGAAGACAGCCCCGAGACCACCCCGCCGCCGACCGACATCGACAGGTGCGGCACCAGCACCAGCCCCGGCTCGAACCCGCTGGCCACCACGCTCGCCCGGCCGTCTGTAAAGCCGATCCCGAACGCCGAGCCGCGGTCGGCGTGCACCTGCGCAACCACACCGGGCAGGTACATCGGCCGGTCCTGGTCGTCGACCCGGTCGGGGTCAAAATCGACCTCGACCTGCGCCGTGCCCGCGATGGACTCCAGCCGCGTGCCGATCGTCAGCGCGGCGTCCTCGAAGCCGACCAGCCCGGAGAACTCGAGCCCGCCCAGCCCCCCGGCGTGATCCTCGCCGGTCTCGACCACCAACGCGCCCTCGGTCAGCGAGATGGGACCGGCGATGTCGACCTCGAAAGCCTCGATCTGCCCGTGCACGGGCGTGGGCAGCAGCGCCCGGACCTCCGGCGTCAGCGCCGGGGCCCGGCCCTCGATCAGCACGGTGCTGACCGCGCTGGCCGTCTGGGTGCCCGCTGTCGGCCCGCCCAGCAGCGTGATCCCACCGGAGGCTTCGATCCGTGTCTCCCCCGATTCGAGCCGCACGCCGTCGATCGACAGCCCGAGCGCATCGGCCCTGAGCGAGCCGGCGGTGACGTCGAACCGGGCCGTCGTGCCGTGGCGCGTCAGCGAGACGGATCGGGGACGCAGCAGCGTGGAGGTCTCGGCGAGTGCAGCCAGACCGCTGGCGGTCTCGAGCTGCCGCACCGGCAGCGGCCGGCGCCGCGACGCCAGTGTCACCACCGCGTCGTACCCGCCGCGGACAACGTGCTCCTCGTACTCCGCCGCCGGCGCCCCGCCGACGATCTCGCGCATCACCGCCGCGGTCAGCCGCGACTCGAACCGCCCGCCGGCGAGCTCCATCGTCAGCACGCCGGGCCGCCCCGCCGCGCCCGGCACCAGGTCCAGCCGGCCCGATGCCTCCACCCGCCCCGCCGGCTGACCGTCGTAGACCAACGCCCCGGCAAGGCCGTCCAGCTCGATCCGCGGGGCGTCATCAACAACGACCAGCGCCGAACCGGGCGGCCCCTCAAGACCGAGCCGCCCGCCCAGCCAGTCGACCTCGGGCGAGCGGATGTTCGAGACCGCCACAACGGTCCGCGCCGTCCCACCACCGATCTCGACATCAACCGTCGCGTCGGCCCGGCCCGTCGGCCGGAATAGACCCCGGAGCTCGCGCAGCGGGTCCGACGCCGGCCCCGCCCCGCCGGTAAACGCCGCGACCGCCTGCTCGATCGGCGAACCCAGCAGCACATCGCCCAGCTCCACGTGCGCCACCGTCGACGGCGACCGGGGATCAAACCCGATCGAGAGACCCGCCGCGATCGACATCGGCGTGTCCACCGATTCGTCGCCGCTGACCGTGACCGCTTCGCCCTCCGCATCCAGCCGCAGCCCCTCGGGCGAGACCCGCAGCACGCCTCGCCGCGTGGTCAGCAGGATCGGGGGCGTGTCGGCATAGGGCGCCGGAGCGAACGTGATCCGCGCGAGGTCGACCTCCGCATCGACCCCGAGCCCGCCGTTGCCGGCGGCCAAAACGCTGCCGTTCACCTCCGCGTCGCCGCTGACCCCGAGCTGCTCGATCACCCGGGCCGCTGCGCGCCGACCGGGGTCCGAGACGCCGCCGTCGTCCGAGGGCGGGGCCAGGGCGAACCGCAGCAGCTCGTCGGGCCGCATGCCCCGCGCCCCGAACTCCAATTCCGGCGTGAACACGGGCCCGCGCGGTCCGCCGCCGCTAACCCAGCCCGACCGCGCGTTGACCGGACGCACCTCGGCCCGTCCCGGCCCGCCGGCTTGGTCGACAAACTCGAAGCCGTCGTCGTTGACGCGCACTCGTGCCGAACGCACGTGCAGCGGCAGCGGGAAGTCCGAGATCACCAGGCCGACATCTTCGAGCGTGATGAACAGCTGCTCGGTCCAGGTGTCGGCCGCGGCTGGGTCGCGCACGAGGCGTACATCGACCTCCGCCACGCCGCCGATCTCAAACCGCGGCGCACCGAGCGCCGCCCGGACCTCGGCCAGCCGCTGCGCGTCGGCATCGCCCATCCCGCCGATCTGCAGCCGGCTGCGCTCGCGCACCAAGGCCTCGGCCCGGGCCGCATCGAGCACAAAACCCCGCTCGAGCAGCTCCACGTACCGCCGGCGGTCGAACAGCCGCTCGATGATCGGCCGATGCTCCTCCGGCAACGCCGCTCGCAGCCGCTCGTCGATCGGCAGCGCCTTGATCGTCAGATCCAGCACGCCCTGGGCGTCATCGCCCAACGGCGACAGACCGCCGGTGACCACCAGCGACGCGCCGCTGGGCGAGGTCCCCTCGATCCGTTTGACGTTCACCTCGTTGTTGTCGAAGGTGATCAGCCCCTGGAGCGCATCGAATTCGTACGGGAAATCGGCGAACGAGAAGCGCCCGTTCTCGAACTCGAGGCTCCCGCCGTACCGCACGCCCTCCGCGTCGCCGCCCCACCCGATCTCGACGCTCGAGCGGATAGCCGCCTCCGGAACCAGCCCGGCATCGCCGCCGGCGCGCTCGAACGCGGCGAACCGCGTGAGCTGCCGCGAAACCGCCTCGGGCAGGAACGGCAGGAACTCGGCATCCGAGCCGAGCCGGTAGCCGTCGACATCGATATCCACCGTGTAGCGCGCGCCGTCGAGCATCGCCCCGTCGGCCGGCGCGACCACATCGACCGCCACCGTCGCCGGCACGCCGCCGGCCAGGCCCGAGAGCACCGCGCGCAGCGTGCCGTCCTGGAATGTCACCCGCCCGCCCAGGCCCCGCAGCTCCAGCCCGACGTCCGTGCCGTCTTCGAACGAGGGGACCACCAGCTCCGCGCCCTCGATCTCCGCGGCCGCGCTCGAGCCGCGCAGCAGCCCATCGCCGCCGCCGGCCAGCGGCAGCATCAGCTCAAACCCACGCACCCGCCCTTCGGGACGGAGCGTCCGGAACAGCTCGCGGTACTCCGTCGGCACGCTCCTGGCGTCCAGCCCCAGCTCCAGCGTCTGCATCCGCAGCGTGACCTGCTGGTCGTCGATGCGGCCGCTGAGTGTCGCGGCCGCCGCGTCCGCCTCGGCGCTCCGCGCAACGCCGCGGTGCAGCGCGATCAGGTACTCGCCCGCGGGCGCTTGCGGGTCCTGCTGCAGGTCGCCGTGCACCGGCAACGACAACAACCTGGTGTAGCCGCGCTCGTCGTGCTCGCCGAACTCCAGCAGCGCGCGAGACAGATGCACCCTCGGCAGCCGACGCGGCCCCGTCGCCGCCCCGCCCTCCGGCAGACGCAGCCCGCTCAGGTTGGTCTCCCGCGCCCCCCGTTCGATGCTGACCCGGAGCGTCGGATCGAACAGGCTGATCGACTCGATCGCCCCGCCGCCGCCGAGCACGCCCGCCCAGTTGATGTCCGCGACCGCCTCCGCGACACGCAGCACCTCGCCGGCGCGCCCCTCGACCCCGGGCGCGCGCACCGTCAGGTTCCGCAGCAGCACCACGCCGTTGGGCTGGAGGATCACCGCGTCCGCATCGACTTCCGCCCCGATCGCCGACCCGATCCGCGGCAGCAGCGCACGCCCCAGCACACCCGCCTGCCCCAGCACACCCAAGACCGCCAGCAGCAGCGCCGGCAGCAGAACCGCCAGGCGCAGCGTGTTGATCCATTTCGGGCTCAGCCGCTTGCCAACGACCCGCCGCGTCAGGCGGCCGGCGCGGGGTTTCGGTGACGGCGTCGGGTCGCTCATCGCCCCACCGTGCCCGCACCGGATCCGACCGCGGCCCCTCGCAGCAGACCGGGCAGCGCCCGCGGCCGGCCGTCGACCCCGCAGCACGCCAGCTCGATCTCCGCCGATGCGACCGGCCCGTCGCCTGCCCGTTTGTTCCCGGACGGCGTGCTGTCCGACGGCTCCACCACGCCGATCTCGTACGCGTGCCGAAGCCGCACGCGGCCGCCGTGCACAAGCCGAGTCCGCACCTCGATCACGTCGTCGTACCGGATCGGGAAGCGGAACCGCGTCGCCATCGAGCTGACCATCAGCAAGAACCCGTCCCGCTCGAGCCGGGCGTAGCTGACGCCCTGGTCGCGGAGCATCTCGGTCCGGGCCAGCTCGAACCAGGCGGCGTAGCTGCCGTGGTGCGCCACGCCCATCGGATCGCACTCGCAGTACCGCACACGCAGCCGGCACCGGTGCGGCGAGCCCGCTGCCGGGTCTGCGGACTTGATTGTGGGCTGTCCGCTCACACCAGATCCTACCGTGCCCGTCCGAGAATGCACCCACCGAGCGAGCCAAACCCGACCACGGGCCCCGCCCAGGGCCCGTCGCCCGGCGCGATCCGCCGCGAGGACATCTCGGTCCGCCGCTACCTCATCGACGACCCCGTCCTGGCGATCACACACCTGCTGCACCGCGCCTACGCCCGCCAGCGGGCTATGGGACTCGACCCGCTCGCCGGCCGGCAGGACGAAAAAACAACGCTCGACCGCGTGCTGGCCAGCGAGTGCTACCTCGCCGTCGCCGAGCCCGCGGGCGCGCGGCAGCCGCAGATCGTCGGCGTCATCCTCTTCAACGAGCACGAGAAAGTCTCGTTCCCCGACGCCTTCCTCGAACCCGGCACGGCACACTTCGCGATGTTCGCCGTTGACCCGGAGCTGCAGGGCATCGGCATCGGCGTGCGGCTGCTCGAAACGGTCGAAGCCCGCGCGAGAGAGGTCGGAGCCGGCCGCCTCGCGCTGAGCATGGCCGAGCCAGACACCGCGCTCCGCCGCTACTACGAGCGCCGCGACTACCAGCTCCTCGAAACCTGGCGCTGGCCCTACACCAACTACACGAGCCTGATCCTGGCCCGGCCGATCGCCGCCCGCCCCGACGCTACAACCACCGCATCGCCTTGAACAGCGCGACCTCCGCCGCCGCGACCACGGCCATGAGTGCGCAGACCGCCGCAAACCCCCAGGGCGACCCGGCAAGGGGGATGCCGCCGACATTGATCCCAAGCAGGCCGGTCAACAGACTCAATGGCAGCGCGATGGTCGCCACGATCGTGAGCAGATAGACCGTTCGGTTGAGCCGCACGTCCTGTCGTGCACGGATCTCATCTTGCGTGACCGCCGCTCTGTCGCGGAGCTCTTCGAGCGCGTCGACGACCCGGGCGACCTGTTCGCCGGCGATGCGGAGCTCCGCGGCATCGCGTTCCGCGACCACGCCCGGGCGGTCGCGAGCAAGCCCGCGATCGTCTGGAACCGGAACTGACGCAGCGTGACCACGCGGCTGGGGCTCGACCCACATCCGGATGACAACCAGCCTGTCCCACGACAATCGCTCCGCACCGGGCAGCCGCGTCGCCAGCAGGAGCCCGCTCTCGGCATCCGTCGCAACAAACGGCGGTTTCTTCATGTCAGCAATCAAGCCGCGTTCGGTCATCCTCGCATTCTGACAGAAAATCCGGCGATGCGTCGAGCGGGCGGAAGCCGCCGACGGTTCAGCGTTGTACTGGCAAGCCCGCACGGTTCAGACACCAGCGCAGAAAAACGCCCGCGCGGGCGACACCGAGCGGGCGAGAGATGCACGATCATTCGTGTTCGATCAGTCGCGGCGGCGACGCGACGCGGCCAGGCCGCCCGCGGCGAGCAGCGCCGCGCTCGCCGGCGCCGGGACAACCGTGAAGCCCGCGTTGTCCACCGACATATCAAAGTTTGTGAACCCGAAACCGAAGCCCGGGACAAAGGTCGTGAAGGTCAGCTCGTCGACGCTGGCCAGCACATCCTGCACCGATACGCCGTCGGGCAGCCGCGGCTCGAACGTGACCGGGTCGAACCCCCCGTCGCCGAACCAGCCGTCGGGCAGCTCGGTCGCGGCCGTGTCGAGCGCTGCGCTGAAGGTCGTCCAATCCATGCCGTTGCCGTCGAGCAGGCCGATCGGTGCCCAGATGCTCGCGAAGGTCCCGCTGCCATCAACGTCGAAGCTGCGGAGCTGAACCGTCAGGTCGCGCGGCACGGGCGAGCCAAAGAAATCGATCGAGTCGATCTGGATGTCCACCGTCAGCTCGATCTCACCGAAGCTCCGGTAATCGCCGGTGAAGCCTCGGGTTGAGTTCCGGATGTCGGCCCCGAAGACGTCCAGGACGACCACGTCGAGCCCCGTGCCCGGGTTGCCCGGGCCGGTCGTCTCGCGGCCGCTGACCGACCAGCCGTCCAGGCCGCTCTCAAAATCGGTGATCATGCCCTGACCTGCGGCACCACCCGCAACCAAGGCTCCAATGCCCGCGACGACCGCGATCGCGGCCGTTGTCTTGATGCTCATCTCTTCATACTCCCTGCTCCACAAAAGGGAGCACTGACGGAAAATGCACGCCCACGAGTCCGCACTCTTGTGCTGAGCACAGTTTGAGCATATTCTCGCGCTGTGTCAACACTCCACCCATCATTTTCTCACGCCGGCACCAAGCACGCCCGACCGGACGCTCCCCCGTCCGAGATCGATACAGTGCCCCGCACCGTGGCATCCGTGCTCAGCACATCCCGCGCCCGCGGCCCGCTCACACAAGACGAGCAGGCCGCCCTCGACCGCACCCTGCGGGCCCTGCGGAGCGATCTGCGGTCATTCCTGGGTGCCCTGCCGATCGAGGCCCAGAACGCCAGCGGCTTGGCCCGCGCGCTCCAGACCGAGCGGACCAGCTGCCAGCGGGTGGTCGCCGCGGTCACCAAGCCGTACCCGGGCCTTGCGCTGGCTGAGGCGCTGCCGGGCCCGAAGGGCATCCTGGGCTTGGTGCAGGCCGCCCGCGACCGGGGGCTGGGCCCGCCGCCCGACGAGATCCACGCGATCGCGGACCGGATCGCCGCCTATGACGGCCTCGTCCGTGGGCTCGCCGGCAGCCGGTCAAAGCTGCTCGGCCGCATCAGCCAGGCCGACACGCCGCCCGCGGGCCGATCGCTGGACGACGACGAGCGCACCCGCCGCGCGCTCTTCGACGCCAGCGCCGCGGTCACCGGGCGGCACTCGGACCTCTGGCTCGCGCTGCATGTCTACGAGCCCGTCGCCGGCCGGGCCGACATCCTCCGCCAGACCCGGGCGCACGGATTGGTCGGGCACCGGGCGGTCGACGACGCCGTCCCGCTGACCTTCCATGTCTTCGCCGAGGCCAAACCGGACAGCGGCGACGAGCGCACCCCCGGCGTCTACCGCCCGCTCACCGCCGACGCGCCCGACGGAGCGCCCGACTCGCTCCTGCCTGCGTTCAGCAGCGAGCCCACGCCGATTGTCTGCGCAAAGCACCCCAATGAGTTCATCGTCCAAACCGTTGAACCGAGCCAAGGCGGCGGCGAGCCCGCGGGCATCGACTTCATGTTCGGCATGACCGGGGCCATGACGCATCCCGCCGCGGAGCGACCCGAGCTCGAAGAGATCTGGGCCCTGGTCAACTTCCCGGTCCGCCGGCTGATGCTCGATGCCTATCTGCACCGCGACATCGCCAGCCGGTGCATCCCCGCGCTCGACGCCCACCTCTGGCGGCCGGACTTTGCACAAAATGCAGGAGAGCGCTGGCAGACCCGCTTCCCTAATCCGCCGAAGCTCGAGGTGCTCGGCCGCGGCGCCGACCGCGCCAAGACCGATGCATGGTCACGCCACGGCGAGCTCCGCCGGCTCATCTTTGAGAGCCGCGGCCTCGACCCCGGCGACTACGTCGGCTACCGCTGCGATATCGCCTACCCGATGTGGCGCACGGGCTACTGCATGAGCTTTGACTTTGCACAGAGCTAACGCGCCTGCGGCGGCGGGCCGTCCGGGTGCAAAAACCCCAGGTGCAGCGCCGCGTGGTTCAGCTGCAGCCGCAGACCCTCGCCGTGCGAGATCGGCCCGACCAGCGGGCTATCGCACGCCAGGCTCTCGCCCGCGCGGAGCCGGTCGAGTTGGTCCTGCAGCCGGTCCCAGCCCTCCTCGAACGAGTAGTCCGGATCACCCTGCAGATCGCCGGTCTTGGGCTTGAAGTTCATGCCCGGCTTGAACGGCTTGCTGATGATCGACTTTCTCAGCAGGCCGCCAAGGAGCCGCACGAACCCCGGCGCTGTGAATGGGAACGACCCGTCGAGGTACCAGCCCATCCACTTGGCCAGGTGCCCGAGGGCCTGGCCCGCGGACCAGTTGCCGCTGGTCCGCAGCGTGCCCATGTGCTGGGCGCGCCGCAGCCGATCGAGCTCGGCCTCGAGCTGCTCGAGCGAGTCAAACACGAGATCGCGGCGGAAGGCTTTGCGGGTGTTGGTACTCATCAAGCAACTATTCAGTGAGTTCCATGTCGTGTCCATCGCGCCTGGCCCCTTGTTTGAGGGGCTCGGCACGATGCAGTCGCACATCAAGCCGCTTGGTGCACGAAATGTCTTGCCCCCCTCCCCCGGATCCTTTGTATCCTTAGCCACTTGGAACTAGGAGATTGCCCATGAACGAGCTGATGACCGGACGTATCTTGCTCGCTTCGTTCTTTGCGGCAGCATGCACACTGCTTGCGTTCGCCCAGCCTGCTCACGACCCTCGTGACCCGCCATCATTCGATTGCACCGTGGAGCCGACTGCAACGTCGTGTTTTTCCTGCAGTGGCTGCACAACTATTCAGGTTGGCGGCGTGGTACACATGCTCTGTGGAACGGTTGAAGCGGCTGCTAGTTGCGCATGGGGCGAGTCTGCGAGTTGCGGCGTCAGCACCGATGGCAACGGCAACACGACCTATTCGGCAACGTGTCTCGCATCGTCCTGAATGATGCCTTCCAACCCCGTACATTCGAGAGTCTTCGATGCTGTCTCGCAGATCCATTGTCGTGGTGGCCGTGATTGCTCTCGCAGTCGTTGCCATCGCTCTCATCTTTCGAGTTGTCGGGAAGTCTCCGCCTGATGCGACCCCACCTCCGTCTCCGTACCGCATCGGCGAGACCGCGGCATTCGCATCGCGATCAGACACCACCGAAACGCTCGACGCCATCGCTGTCAAGCTTGAGTCCGAAGCGGAAGGCGTCACCGATCCGGCATCGGCCGCGATTCTGGCCGCGATGGCCACCGAACGGCTTCGGTTCATGCTCGAGCCCGACCTTGAAACGTGGGAGTCATTGGTTACGAGCCAGGGGGGAGTCGTCGAAAGCCCCTCCGGGCTCGATGAAGCCGAATACATGAAGCGTTGGCACGGGCTCGCAAACCGCTACAAGGGCTCAGCGATTAGCGCCGACGGCGTCACGATCCGCCGGGCCGTTCCCGGCGAAGAACAATCGCTCGGTGGTCCGGGGTCACGCTTTCTCCGCGGCGACAGCACGCTCTCGGGCCGGTACCCCGATATTGATCCAGAGGCCGAAGCCGTCGATGTCTTTCTCCCCGCGCAGTACACGCTCGACAGCGGCCGCCGCATCGACTGTACGCTCGTGTTCCGCTACACCAACGCCGAGAACACCGGGGTCTGGGCCTTCGGCGAGGTCTTTGCTTACTTTGGTGAAGACTCGATGTCCGTCGCGCTGAACCAGCCGCTGAACTAATGCGAACGAATGTAGCATATCACCGGCCGGGGGTCACGCTGATCGAAGTGCTCGTATCCCTGACTGTGATTGCAGTCTTGATTGCGATTCTCGTACCGTCGATCTCGATCGCGCGGAAACAGGCACAGAAGACCGTCTCGCTCTCCAACCTGCGAGGCATCGGGCAGATCACGAGCATCTACACCGAGTCGTACCGATCGCACCCGTTCGGCCTCGGCGGGTGGGGACGGCCGCCCGGGACGGGCAATGCGTTTCTGATCGGATTCGGCGTCTGGCGAGCGGACCGGTACTGGCCTGTGTTTTATCACGACATCGCGCCCTGGCAGGAGCACGCGCAGAACTGGATCAGCCCCGGCGCCGAGGACGGCGACCGGTACGAGCGACTCTGGCAACCGGACGCACCGATCGCAACGAACGCTGTCTGGGCGTCCTACCGGTACAGCAACTCGTTCGTCGGCGACCCCGGCATCTGGAGCGATGGGTTTGATGCCGAGACGCACGTGCCGCGGGCGACGCGCCCTGAGGAACTGGCATCGCCGGCGCGCAAAGCGATGTTCTACAACGCGGAGCCGCCCGGCTTCGATGAAGCATCGCCCCGCCGCGGCGTGCTCGCCGCCGACAGCGCAGCACGCTCGCGGAAAGACAGCGACGCCGCCGATCCTCGCCAGAACCCACTACGCTCCGAGCCGCCGGCGATCTACCACGACACTGTCCTCGGCGTCCGCGGCAGCGACTTCTAGCAGGCTCACTCGCTCTTGCTGTCGCCCCGGGCGAAGATGCTCGCGACGTAGTTCAAGACATCCGTCGCGCTGCGCTCGTTGTAGCCGAACTGCTTGATCAGCCGCTGCTTGACGACGTCGATCTTCTCCTGCGTCTCGTCGTCGACGACGCTCGAGACCAGGTTCTTGAGCTTGATCGTGTCGCGGCTGTCTTCGAACAGCTTGAGCTCCAGCGCCTTGTGCAGCCGGGCGTTGGTCGAGTACTCGAACTTCTTGCCGTCGAGCGCGAGCGCGCCGATGTAGTTCATGATCTCCTGGCGGAAGTCGTCCTTGCGGCTCTCGGGGATGTCGATCTTTTCCTCGATCGCGCGCATCAGCCGCTCGTCCGGCTCGTCGTTCTGGCCGGTGTACCGGTTGACGACCTTCTCTTTCTGGGTATAGGCCCGGACGTTCTCGATGTAGTTGGCCGCGAGGCGTTTGATGGCCTCCTCGTCGGCGCTGATCGCCCGCTGCACCTCGCCCTTGATGATGTCCTCGTATTCCTCCTTGACGACAGCGAGCATCTCCATGTACTGCTTCTTGAGCTCCTCGTCGTTGATCAGGCTGTGGTGCGTTAGGCCGCTCTCGAGCGCGTTGATGACCATGAACGGGTTGATCATCTTCTCGTCGATCGCCTGACGGCTGACGAGCGCGTTGCTGACCTTGTCTTGCACGTACCGCGGGCTGATCCCTTGCATGCCCTCGCGCGGGGACTCTTCTTTGAGCTCCTTGATCGAGTCCTCGGTGAAGCCGGCGATCGACTTGCCGTTGTAGAGCTTGAGCTTCTGCAAGCGGGTCAGACCGGCCTTTTTCGGATCGTCCAGCCGGGTCAGCACGGCCCACATGGCGGCCACTTCCAGCGTGTGCGGCGCGATGTGCATGCCGCGGGTCTTGCCGGGGCCGAAGTCCTTCTCGTAGATCCGGACCTCATCATCGAGCCGGATGTTGTACGGCACATCGATCTTGATCGTCCGGTCGCGGAAGGCCTCCATCATCTCGTTGGACTGCAGCCGCTTGTACTCGGGCTCGTTGGTGTGCCCGATGATGACCTCGTCGATGTGCGTCTGCGCGAACTTCTTGGGCTTGATCGAGTGCTCCTGCGAGGCGCCCAGCAGGTCGTAGAGGAACGCGACATCGAGCTTGAGCACCTCGATGAACTCGCAGATGCCCCGGTTGGCGATGTTCAGCTCGCCGTCGAAGTTGAAGGCACGGGGGTCCGAGTCGCTGCCATACTGCGCGATCTTGCGGTAGTTGATGTCGCCGGTGAGCTCGGTCGAGTCCTGGTTCTTCTCGTCCTTGGGCTGGAACGTGCCGATGCCGACGCGGTCTTTCTCAGACAAGATCAGCCGGCGGACGCGGACGTGCTCCATGCACTTTTTCCAGTCGCCGTCGTAGAACCGCATCAGATCGTCCATGATCTTGCGGCTGAACGGGTCGAGCCCGCCCATGATCTTGAGCACGCCGTTGTGGTGCTGCGGCGTGTAGGCCGCGTTGAGCGCCGCCTCGATGTCGGTGCGGGCCTCCGGCGGGATCAGCAGCAGCGGCTCCTGGTGCATGGGCGAGTCGAACGAGTGTGTGCGCTGCGCTTCATGACCGTTTCCAGGCACGGGCTGGACGTCGCAGTCCTCGCTGAGCAGCCAGCTGAACGAATAGAGCGCGCCCGCGTCGGTCTTGGCGTAGGCCTCCAGCCCCTTTTTCAGCAGCCGCGCCATCGTCGACTTGCTGGATCCGACCGGGCCGTGCAGCAGCAGGATGCGCTTGTCGGTGCCGTAGCCCTCGGCGGCCGACCGGAAGAAGTCGACGAGCTGCATGAGCGCGAAGTCGAGGCCGAAGATACCGTCGGCCCCGCCGTCGAACGGATCGCTGAAGAATGCGTACTTCACGCAGTCACGCTTGAAGAGCTTGGAGTGCTCGCAGCCCTGGTCCATGATCGCGTCGTAGGTCCGCTGGTAGGCGTTGCGGACGACGGCCGGGTTCCGCCGAGCGATCTCGAGATACTCGAAGAACGAGCCCTCCCAGTGCTGGGTGCGGAAGCGGTCGCGATCGATGCGTTGGTCGATCAGGCTGGTCAGATCTTGGGCGGCGGGCTGTTGTTCGCGGTCCATGGCGGCGTGCTCCGTGCTCGCAGCCGGGGGCGGCGTCGGCCGGGAGAAGTGGCTCCCGGGTCGGCCGTCCCTGGCTGGAAGCATCTCGCCGGGGGCGCGTGGCCTCCGGGGACACCGTCATAGAGCGCTGGTGCGGCGAAGTCGGCGTGGCCGATGCCCGCGGCATGCGCGTGCCTTTGTGCGGTTATCGGTGACCCACCACCGCCGCTTCAGCGCCGCCGCATGGTTTGTGCAGCGTCATCAAGCTATACGAAGGCCCGCCGCCGCCAGTTTGCGGTGATCCGACGAAAAACCGCAACTACAGTCCGGGCATGTCCTTCGGCCTCTCACGCGGAAAACCCCTCGACATCGCGCCCGGCGTGGTCATGGTCTCGAACGACGAGCTGCCGCCGCTACCCGATGATGCGCTGACCAACCCCGAGGCGGGCCGGGTCGATCCGCGCGCATGGTTCCCCCTGCGAAAAGCCGAGCCCGACCGACGGTTCGAGATCGAGATCGGCTCGGGCAAGGGCACGTTTCTGGTGCAGCAGGCCCAGCGATCGCCCGGGACCGACTACCTCGGCATCGAGTGGGCGGGCGAGTTTTGCAACTATGCCGCGGACCGTGTGCGGCGGAACAACCTTGCCAACGTCCGGATGCTGCGCACCGACGCGACGGAGCTGATCCGCTGGCGCGTGCCGAGCGGGATCGTTGACGTCGTGCACCTGTACTTCTCCGACCCGTGGCCCAAACGGCGGCACCACAAGAAACGCGTCGTGCAGGACCGGTTCATGGCCGAGACCTGGCGGGTCCTCAAGCCCGCCGGTGAGCTTCGGGTCGTCACCGACCACGACGAGCTGTGGGCCTGGGATCGCGAACACTTTGACCGCTGGTGCGGCGGCGGGCCTTGCCCGGGGTTCGATGGCCCTGTGCCGGCGTACAAAGAGCGGCCCTTCGCCGCGCCCGAATCGGCCGGCGAGGGCGAGCTGGTCGGGACCAACTTCGAGCGGAAGTTCCGCGAGGAGGGCCGATCGTTTCACTCGATCGTGCTCCGGAAGCTGAGCCAATGACCACGGCCGCACCCGTCTCCGAAACCTTCGTCAGCGTGCAGGGCGAGGGTAAGCTGACCGGTGTGCCGAGCTGGTTTCTGCGGCTGTCGGGCTGCAACCTGCGATGCCGATGGTGCGACACGCCGTACGCGAGCTGGGACCCGGAGTTCGAGCGGCGGACGGTCGAGGACTTAATCGACGAGGCATCGCGCTCCGGTGTCGGTCACGCCGTGGTCACCGGCGGGGAGCCGATGATCTTTCCGCAGCTGCCGGCGATCTGCGCCGGGCTCCGCGAGCGGGGCATGCACGTGACGATCGAGTCCGCCGGGACGGTGTTCCCCGAGGACTGGTCGGATCTGGCGTGCGACCTGGTATCGCTAAGCCCGAAGCTGGCCAACTCGACACCCTTGGACGACCCGCGCGACCCGCTGCGGGTCTGGGCCGAGCGGCACGAGGCCCGGCGGCTGGATACCGGGGTTCTGAGCCGGCTGATCGCGGGGTTCCCGGACCGGCAGCTCAAGTTCGTCGTGACCGGGCCGGATGATCTGGCCGAGATCGATGGTTTGCTTGGCGGGTTGTCAGGCTTCGAGCCGGGCGACGTGATGCTGATGCCCGAGGGCACGGTTCTGCCCGAGCCGGAGTCGGTCGCGTGGGTCGTTCAGACGTGCCTCGACCGCGGGTGGCGGTACTGCCATCGGCTGCAGATCGAACTGTTCGGGGACACACGCGGTACCTGAACCGGCCCATGACAGCCGGGCCAGCCCGGCCGGCCCGGCCGGCCCGGCCGGGGTCCCGCTAGGCTGACCCGGTTCCCGCTTGGAGGTTTCGACATGCTTTCACGATTCCGACTGCCCGTTCTTCTCGCGGCGCTGCTGGCGCCGGCCGGTCATGCGCAGGTCGACGGCGGCATGACCGACGCGGACATGGTCTTCGCCAAGAGCCTGAGCCGTGCGTTCAACACGGTCGCGAGCGACGTCTCGCCGAGCGTGGTCTTTGTGCAGCGGAAGGACATCCGCGTGGTCGGCGCCCGCCGAGACATGTTCGGCCGGATCGTGCGACCCGGGCGAGAGCAGCTCTTCGCGACCGGCAACGGCTCGGGCGTGATCGTCAGTGCCGACGGGCTGATCCTGACCAACAACCATGTGATCGAGGGCGCCGAGGAGCTTGAGGTGCAGCTGACCGACGGGCGCGCCTTCGACGCCGAGATCCTGGGCGCGGACCCGGAGACGGACATCGCGGTGCTTCGGATCGAGGCGGACGGGCTCCGGCCCGCACCGCTGGGCGACTCGGACGCGCTGAAGGTCGGCGACTGGGTGCTGGCGCTCGGCTCGCCGTTCGGCCTGAGCAACACGGTCACCGCGGGCATCGTCAGCGCTGTGGGGCGGGACAACGTGTTCGGCGGGCAGCGTCCCGGCCGATCCCCGGCCGGCGGCCGGTCGGGCGGTGTGCAGTACGAAGAGTTCATCCAGACCGACGCGGCGATCAACCCCGGCAACTCGGGCGGGCCGCTGGTGAACCTCGCGGGCGAAGTCGTGGGGATCAACACGGCGATCTTCAGCCGCTCGGGCGGCAACATCGGGCTGAGCTTCGCGGTGCCCACCGCGATCGCCGAGCGGGTCATGCGCACGATCGTTGACGATGGTCGCGTCGCCCGGGGATGGCTGGGTGTGACGCTCGAGGACCTGACGCCCGACGACGAGGGCTTCATGGGCATCGCCCGCGGCGCGTTGGTGACCAGCGTGCTGCCGGCCAGCCCGGCCCAGCAGGCCGGCTTCCGCGAGGGGGACGTGATCCTGGCCGCGGACGGCCGCGACGCGGAGAACTCCCGCCGGCTGATCAACACGATCGCGCTGACCGGCCCGGACCGGCCCGTCGAGTTTCTGGTCGTGCGCGATGGGACGCAGCAGATCTTGATCGCGACGCTGGGCGAGCGGGAGGCCTATCTCCGCCGCCAGCTCGGCGTGACCGATGTCGACGGCCTCGGGCTGAGCGTGCTGCCGCTGACCGAGGAATCGGCCGCGCTGGTCGGGCTGGCGCCGTCGGCCGAGGGGCTGCTGATCTACGGGCTGGCCGCGGGCGGGCCGGGGCAGCGGTCGGGGCTGCGGGTGACGGACATCATCGTGCGGATCGACGGCCGGGACGCCGATGATCCCGGCGACCTGGACCGAGCCATCCGTCGGCTGTCGCGCGGCGAGGAGGTCGAGCTGTTCGTCATCCGCGGCTCGCGACGGGGCACCGTGACGCTCAAGCCCTCGCCCGAGATGGAGTAAACCGCCGATCCCCAGCAGGGGCCGTGCCGGGGTCAGGTCGAGGTCAAGCCGCGGGTGAGGTATCGACCATGATCGTGTCCGACTCGTCGTCGGCCCGCCCGGTCCAGACGGTACGGACGAGCCGGGCGATATCGGCGTAGATCATCAGCAGGCAGGGCAGGATGATCAGGATGATCGCCGTCGCCGAGATCAGCCCGCCGGAGATCGTGATCGCCATCGGGATCAGAAACTTGGCCTGGAAGCTGGATTCGAGCAGCAGCGGGGTCAGGCCCAGGACCGTGGTGATGGTCGTGAGCATGATCGCGCGGAGCCGGGCGCGGCCGGCAGCGAGGCAGGCGTCGTAGACCTCCAGCCCGCGGCGGCGTTCCTCGTTGTAGAACTCCATCAGGATCAGCGAGTCGTTGACGACGACGCCGGCGAGCGCCACGAAGCCGATCAGCGACAGGAATGTCATGCTGTAGCCGAGCGTGAAGTGGCCCCAGATCATGCCGATGGTCGCGAACGGGATCGCCGCCATCACGACCAGCGGCTGGACATAGCTGGCGAAGAGCCACGCGAGGATGACATAGATCAGCAGGCCGGCGACGGCCATGCCCACGGGCAGCGTGGCGAACGAATCGGCGACGTCCTGCTGCCGGCCGCGCTCGAGGATGCTTATGCCGGGCGTCTCGGCGGCGAGTTGCTGCAGCCGCGGGCGGATCGCCGCGGTGACCTCTTCCGGGTTGGCCCCGCTGGAGCGGTTCACGTCGGCGGTGACGGTGATGACCCGGTCGCCGTCGAGCCGGCGGACGGTCGCGTAGCCCTCGACCTCGCGGACGGTCACGACCTCGGTCAGCGGGACGGCCTCGCCCCGGGGCGAGATGAGGTAGGTCGCCTCGAGCCCGGCGACCGATCGGCGGACGCTCTCTGGCAGCGTGACGCGGACGTCGACGTCTTCTTCGTCGCCCGCGAAGGTGTAGGGCTCGAGCCCGAAGACCGCGCCGCGCACCTGGTTGGCGATGGTCGCGGTCGTGAAGCCCAGCTCGGTTGCTCCGTCGCGGAGCTCGAAGCGCAGCTCCCGCTGGCCCTGGTCGGCGTTGTCGGCGATGTTCTCCACGCCCGGGTATTCGCCGAGCATCGCCTTGACCCGGTCGACGGTCTCGCCGATGCGGCCGGCGTCCTGGCCCGTGATCGTCACCGTGATCGCCGGGCCGTCGGGCCCGCCGGCGACGCCCTGCATGCTGAAGCTCTTGATCCCGGGCATCGGGCCGAGCTCGTCGCGGATCGCCTGGATGATCTCCGGGCTGGGCCGAAGGCCCTGGGCCTCGCGCAGCTCGACGGGCATGACCTCGAGGATGACCTGGCCCAGGTGGCTCTGCTCGCTGGACGAGTCGCCGTCGAGCGAGGCGAACGAGCCGGCGGAGGCGAACACCTGCTGGATCTCGGGCTGGGCGAGGCTGACCGCTTCGATGCGGCGGAGCACCTCGTCGGTCTTGGCCGTCGGCGTGCCGATGGGCATGCGCAGCTCGCCGTTGATCGTTTCCGAGTCGCTGTCCTCGAAGAAGATGAACTCGACCTTGCCGCCGGCGACCATGCCGAAGGACGCGACCATGGCGGCGATCGCGATCGCGACCGAGATGTAGCGGATCTTCAGCGCCGTGCGCAGCGACTTGAGGTAGAACGGGATCAGCAGCTTCTGGAAGAAGGCCTCACGGATTGCGTCGGTCTTGGTCTCGAGCTTGAGCAGCCAGCCCTCGCGGTGCCGGGCCCGGGCGCGGTCGGTGCCCTTGAGCGAATGCGACATGTGCGCGGGCAGGATAAACAGGCACTCGATCAGCGAGACGGCCAGCGCGCACGCGACGACGACGGGCAGCACTTCGAGGAAGTCGCCGATCTGCCCCTGGATCAGCGCAAGCGGCAAGAACGCGCAGATCGTGGTCATCACGGTCGCGATGACCGGCCAGCCGACCTGGCCCGTGCCGTTGATCGCCGCGTCGATGTGGCTCTCGCCCGCTTCGTGCCTGGCGGCGATGTTCTCGGCGACGACGATCGCGTCGTCGACCAGCAGCCCGAGCACCACGATCAGCCCGAACATCGAGAGCAGGTTCAGCGAGACGTCGATGAAGAACATCACCGCGAGCGTGCCGAGCAGCGAGATGATCAGGCCCATCGCGACCCAGAACGAGACGCGCCAGTTGAGCAGGACCATGAGGGTGAGGAAGACGAGCAGGCCGCCCCAGAGCGCGTTGCGCGTCAGCAGCTCGAGCCGGCCGACGATGAACTTGGCCAGATCGGTGGTGACGGCGATCTCGGTGCCGGGCGGCACGCCGCCGGCAGCGCCGCGGGCCAGCCCGACGCGGTACGCCTCGACGCGCGGGCTCGCCGGCGGGGCCTCGAACTCGGGCGGGGACCGGCCGGCGGCCTCGGCGGTCGCCACCGCGCTTCGGTGCGCCCGCTGGGCCGACATCGACTTGAAAAACCCCGCGATCCGTTCGCCCGTGGTCAGCTCCAGCGGCTCGCCGCGCACGCCCAGGGCATAGGCCTTGACCATCTCGGCGATGTCGACCGCGTCCTGGTCGCCAACCTTGAACGCGGTGAGGCTGAAGGCGGGCTCGCCGTTGAGCCGTGTGCGGACGTCGATATCGGCGAAGCCCTCGGTGATCGTGGCGATCTCGCTGAGCCGCAGCACTTGCCCGTCGCCGCCTGCCTTGACGACGATGTCGCGGATCTGCTCGGAGCGTTCTTCGGCGCCGAGGGTTCGGACGGCGATGTTGGTCGTCGAGCTCTTGAGCGTGCCGCCGGGCAGCTCGAGCAACTCGGACCGCACGCGCTCGCTGATCGCCGGCAGGCTCAGCCCGTGCTTGACGATCGCGGCCGGGTCGATCTCGATCAGGATCTCATCCCGCCGCACGCCCGAGACGCCGATATCGCCCATGCCGTCGATCGATTCCAGATCGTCCTTGATCCGGCGGATCGCGTCTTTCATGGTCGCTTCGTCCGCCTCGCCGAAGAGCGACAGGTTGATCGTCGGCAGGTTCGGCTCGAGCTTGTCGACGATGATCCGGTCCGACTCCTCGGGCAGGTCCTGGAGCGAGTCGATCTCGCGTTTGACGTCCTGGACCTTCTGGTCGATGTCGACGCCCTCGGCGAACTCGATCGTGACCGAAGCTAGGCCCTCTGAGACGGTCGAGTTGATCTCGTCGACATCGTCGAGCTCGTCGACCGCGTCCTCGATTTTTTTGGCCAGAGCCGACTCGACCTCGTCCGGGCTCGCGCCGGGGTAGGGCGCCAGGACCGAGACCAGGTTGGGCCGGATCTCGGGGAAGAACTCGCGGCGGAGAGCGGTGCCGAAGATCACGCCCGCGGCGATGATCGCGAACATGACCAGATTGGCCACCACCGGCCGCTTGACGCCGAACGCCGCGAGACTCACGGTGCGTCCCCTTCCATGTCGGCGGCCTCGCCCGTGGGCAGCGTGGGCACGATGAACTCGCCGCCGCGGAGCGAGTCGAGGTTGGAGACCACGACGGTCGTGCCGGGCAGGACGCCGCCGGCCGCGCCCGGCTCGAGGGCCGCCCACTGCGTCTCGCCGGGCTCGACCAGCGGGAGATTGCCTTCGAGGTAGTGCCCGACGCTCACCG
Source organism: Planctomycetota bacterium (assembly GCA_039179915.1). GTDB lineage: Bacteria > Planctomycetota > Phycisphaerae > Phycisphaerales > UBA1924 > JANQQZ01. The sequence goes on from JBCDEF010000007.1 coordinate 21,278, forward strand.
CTCGTGCGGCAACGCGCCAGCCGCCCGAGCCGTCGGGCTCGGCGACCAACACGCGGTCGCCGATCACGGCCCGCCGCGGGACCGCGACCCGGCGCAGGCCGTCGTCAACGCTCAGCCGCCCGCGGACAAACTGCCCCGGCGAGAGCAGCTCGCCCGGGGGCGTGTCCGCCGGCTGGACCACCTCGATAAAAACGGTGATGGTCCGCGAGGCCTCGTTGGCTTCTGGCGCGATGCGCGTGAGCGTGCCCGTCCAGGCGCGGCCCGTGCCGTCCTCGGCGACGATCTCCGCCTCGATGCCGAGCTTGCCGGCGATCCACGGCAGCGCAGACAGCGGCAACCGCAGCGGCACCTCGATCCGGCGCGGGCTGACGATCCGTGCGATCTCGTCGCCGACGCGGACGTACTCGCCGGGCTCCATCATGACACGCTGGAGCACGCCGCTGATCGGGGCGCGGATCTCGGTGCGAGACAGATTCTCCTCGTCGAGGCGGAGCTGGGCTTGAAGGTTGCTCCGATCGGCCTCGAGCTGGAGCCGGCGGGCCGGGAGCAGCTCGACGCTCTGGCGGATGGCGTCGAGCGTTCGTTCGGCACGGCGCAGCGCGGCGAGCCGCTGGTCGATGTCGGCGGCCGTGCCCGAGCCCGCATCGGCGGCCTGCTGGATCCGCTCGAGGTCGCGCTGGGCGACATCGGCTTCCTGTTGAGCGAGGTCGAGCTGGGTGCCCAGCCGTTGCTGTTCGGTGTCGAGCGCCGAGAGCTGGGCATCGACGGCCAGGATCCGCTGCCGCGAGGCCTCGACCCGGTTGGCCACGTCGGCCGCGTCGAGCCGGATGAGCAGGGAGCCCCGCTCGACGGCCACGCCCGGCTCGACAGTCTCGGGCCGCTCGAGCACCCGCGCCGCGATCTGCGCAGACACCACCGCGGCGTCCATCGCCCGCGCGGTGCCGAAGCCCGAGTAGGTCCGGCGCAGGGGAAGCGCGGTCGCCTCGATCGCCCGGACCGGGATCGCCGAAACCTCGGCCGACACCGGGGTCGGATCGACCTTGCTCTCGCGCAGGAGCCAGAACACTACCGAGCCGACGGCCAGCAGCACCACCACCGCCGCCACCCGAGCGAGAACACCAAAGACGCGGAGCAAAGACTGGTTGCGGTCGGCCATGCGTTCTCGCTTTCGATCGGAATGCGGCCATCGATGCGGCGCGGCCCATCTGCCGCTGCGCCGAAGACCGGACACACCGATCGAAGTAGGCTAGGCCCCGGCGTCCAGCGTCACACCAAGAAGTCGCGGCCCGACCGTCGCCATCACAACCGAGATCACCACCGCGCCAAAGAGGCTCAGCAGCAGCCCGGACCAGGCCATCTGCCGGATGCTCACCCGGCCCGAGCTGAACACGATCGCGTTCGGCGGGGTTGCCACCGGCAGCATGAACGCGAAGCTCGCAACCACGCCCGCCGGCACCATCAGCTGCACCGGGTGCAGGCCCAAGCCCTCGGCCGCACTGCCCAGCACCGGCACAAGCGCCGCGGTCGTGGCCGTGTTGCTCGTCAGTTCTGTAAGCATGACGACCGAGACGGTCACGATCAGGATGATCGCCCACGCCGGCAGGCCCGCCAGGCCCGACATCTGCTGACCGATGTAGACATCCAGCCCGCTGGTGCCCATCGCGGCGGCCAGGCTCAGACCGCCGCCGAACAGCAGCAGCACGTCCCACGGCATCTTCGACGCCGTGGTCCAGTCCATCGCAAAGACGCGTTTCGACGCGTTGACCGGGATCGCGAACAGCGCAATCGCCCCGATCATCGCGATGCCCGGGTCGCCCAGCGTGCGCAGCGTGCCGGCGAGCGTCATCAGGCCGCGCTCGGTCAACCAGTCCTGTGTCGGGCCGCGCATCACCCAGCCCGCGGCGACCCAGGCGAAGACGACGATCACCGTCCACTCGCCCCGGCCGATCCTGCCCAGACCGCGGTACTCGTCGCGCAGCAGATCCTTCACGCCCGGGATCGACGGGACATTCACCGGCAGCGTCACCCGCGTCAGCACCAGCCAGGTCACCGGCATCATGATCGCGCAGATCGTCAGCCCGAACGGCAGCCAGCTGCCCCAGCCGATCTCGATCCCGCGGTCGCTCAGGAAACCGATCGTGAGCAGGTTGGGTTGCGTGCCGGTGATCGTCGCGACACCGCCGATCGAGCTGGAATAGGCGATCGCCAGCAGCAGCGCCGGCCCGAAGTTCTTCTGGCCCCCGCCGAGCTTCTCGAGCAGGCCGATGACGCTGACCGCGATCGGCAGCATCATCAGGCTCGTTGCCGTGTTGGAGATAAACCCGCTGAGCACCCCGGTCGCGAGCATGAACCCCGCGATGAGCATCGAGGGCTTGGTGCCCACGGTCAGCACGGTCGTGAGCGCGAGCCGCCGGTGCAGCCCCCACTTCTCGACGGCCAGACCCAGCACGAACCCGCCGAAGAACAGCGCGACCAGCGGATGGGCGTAGGGAGCCGCCGCCCCGCGCATGTCGGTGACCTGCAAGGCAGGAAAGAGCATCAGCGGCAGCATGCTGGTCGCGGCCAGCGGTACCGCTTCGGTCATCCACCAGACGGCCATCCACGCCGCCCCGGCACCGACGCTGCACGCCGCGTGCTCCAGCCCAGCCCGATGCAGCAGCAGGTAGACCAAACCCCCGAGCACAGGCCCGCCGGGAAGAGCGACCCAACGCAGCAGATCAGCAGAGTTCAGGCGGCCATCGAACACGCGCACACGCTAGCACGCCGCCGCGACAGGTCACCAACGTGGCACAGGAAAGTCGGTCCCTGCGACATGTATACACACCGTCCCGGCCTCACTCGGCTTCGGCAGCCTCGAGGATCGCCACGACCCGATCGACCTGATACCAGGCACCCAGCTGTGAGTCGTAAGGCAATCCGAACTCCTGCGCGATGCGGTGGATCGCGCTCCGGGCGTTCCGGCGAACCACAAACGCCGGATGATCACTGAGCGCGAAGATTTTTCGGAGCCGCTGCACAGCGAGGTCGCGTTCGCGGAGCAACGCGAACGCCAGGCCACCGAGATCATCAAACAGCCGAGAGCGAGACGGCGCAACCGCATCGAGCGCCCAGTCGGCCGCCGCGAGCACATCGGCATCAGATGGCGACAGGATGCCCTCAATCGCGGCACGAAGAAGCAGCTCTTTCGAGGACGTGTCTTGTCGCGCGAACGCGGTAAACCGCTCGTAGAGCAGACGCCGCGCATCGGCGGCCTCGTCCCGCGGCCCGTTGAGCATGCCGTAGAGTTCTGCGATGCACCCGCGTGCCCGGCGGGGATCGGCGTCGGTCTTCAACGCCCGGTACGAGGTGGCGTTCTTGATCGCGACAGGCACAACCGGAGCGTCGGTTTCGACCGCAGCCCAGTCCTCAGGCGCGGCCAGGCCGATGAGCAGTCGTGAACCCTGTGCGAAAGAAACTGGCAAGCGAGGGCATGCGCCGATCGGAAACCGCGTGAAGGGCACACGGATCGTCTCGTGCTCGATCCGGCCGCGGTACACATGCAGCACACGCATCTCGGCCAAGAATTCCTGGATCGGCCCGCCGTGCCCGCCTGGCACCACCAGCACCTCCACCTCGGCAAGCACCGGCGGCTTCGTAAGCAGTTCCAGCAAACCCCAGTGCTCGGGCCGGCCATCCCCGAACGCCGAAGCGCACAACAGACAGGCAACAAGATACACCGAGAGCAGTTTTGAACAAGCAAACGGCACCCGAGGCGTCCTCCCGCTCGATGGAGACAGCGCCAAGACGAGCTCGGTTCGCACTCAGTCTCGATTTAGTCTTCGGGCACGTTGTCGCTGGTCACGATCTGGCGGAACTTCGCCCGCAGGCTCTTGGTGATGGGCCCTTCCTTGCCGGTGCCGATCTTGGCCGCGTCGGCTTCGGTCTTGCCGATGCTTGTCACCGCGATCATCTCGGCGGCGGTGCCGGTCAGGAAGAGCTCGTCGGCGTCCATGACCTCGGCAAGCTCCAGCGATCGCTGGTTGACCGTAATGCCGGCCATCGGCGCGAGCTCGTCGATCACAAATCGGCGGGTGATGCCCTCGAGCAGGCCCTCGGAGACCGGCGGCGTATGCAGCTCGCCGTCCTTAATCACGAAGATGTTGTCGCCCGAGCCCTCGGCGACACGGCCATCAAGGTTCAGCATGATGCACTCGAGGCAGCCGGCGTCGATCGCTTCGACCTTGGCCAGGATGTTGTTGAGGTAGTTCAGACTCTTGATCCGCGGGTCGAGGCACTCGACCGGGATCCGCGGCCGCTGGGCGACGACGACACGCATGCCCTTCTCGTACATCTCGGGGCCGTAGAGCGAGATCTGATCGGCGATGCAGACCACGCCCGGCTCCGGGCACTGGAACGGGTTGAGCCCGAGCGTGCCCACGCCGCGGGTGACGATCAGGCGGATGTAGCCGTCGGTCAGCTCGTTGGCCTCGATGCACTGCCGCATGATCCGGGTCATCTCATCGCGGGCGACGTGCTTGGTCAGGTCGAGCCGGATGCGGCCGGCGCATTCGTACAGCCGGCTCAGGTGCTGCTCGAGCTTGAAGATCCGGCCGCGGTAGACCCGGATGCCCTCGAAGACCCCGTCGCCGTAGAGCAAGCCGTGGTCGAAGACGTTGATCGCGGCCTGGCTTTTGGGGACCATCTGACCGTTGACGTAGACCATCGGGCGGTCGTCGGCGGCGGACGAGCCGGCGGCGGCGGGCTGCGTCGAAGCGGCGGCGTTGGTCATGTCAGGATCCTCCATGGTCATGCCGACCGGTTCGCAGAACAGGACCGATCAGGCTGCGGCCAGAATGGTATACAACGGTCAGATCGGTCGATCCATATCGGCACCATAACAGAACAAAATACAATCACGCCGAGTCACTCGCGGAGAACTGCTGCGATTCTGACCCGATTTTGGCCCGATCAGCCGCGAACTTCGGCTCCGAGGGTTGAAACCGCCGAATCGACCAGCCGCTGCATCTGCGGCTCGACATCGTCCCGCCGGAGTGTGCCCTGGGCGGAGCGGAACCGCAGGCGCGCTGTGACGGATTTTTTGCCAGCGCCCACCGCGTCGCCGCGGAACGTGCCAACGAAGCCGACGGATTCGAAGTGCTCGATCCCGTCGCCGGCCAGGGCGACCGAGACCGCGGCCCAGCGGGTCGACTCGTCGACGATCAGGGAGAGGTCCCGCTCGATCGCGGGGTAGGTCGGCAGCGGGTCGACCCGGCCCGCGGGCGGCGCGAGGGCGATCAGGGCGTCCATATCCAGCTCGGCGGCCATGACCGGGCGATCGAGGCCGGCAAGCTTCAGCGGCCCGGTGCCGACGGGTCCGAAGACGCCGACGGGCGAGCCGTCGATCGAGACCCTGCCGTGGCCGTCGGCCGACCAGCCGTGACAATCTGGGTCGGCCGCATCGACCGTGATCGTGCGCGCGGGGCCGGCGACGGTTCGGCAGACCGCCTCGACCGCGCCGCGGATCGACCGAAGCCCGGCCTGCATCGCGGCGTGCTTGGGTTGCTTGCCGGGCTGCGTGCCCTCGACATCCATCAGCAGGCTGAGCACGCGGCGCTCGGCCGACGCGCCGGCGTCGGTCTGCGCAAAGACAGCCGACAGCTCGAACAGACGCACGCCGCCCCCATCGCCCAAACCGACGCCGACTTCCGATTCGGCTCGCGCATCGGCGTTGCCCCGGCGGCAGAGCAGCAGGCTCGGGATCACGCTCGGCCGGAGCGTGGGCTCCTCGCCCCGGCGGTCGTCGTCGACGCGGACTTCTTTGAAGCCCGGCGCGTACCAGACGGCCGCGTGGTCCGGCCGGACGAAGCTGAAGGTCACGGTCTCGTAGAACCCGAGGCCGGTCAGCGACGAGGCAACAGCGCGGCGGGCCCGCTCGCCCTCCTGCGGGTGTGTGGCGCGGACGGCGATGCGGTCGGTCATCGGCACCGCGTCGTAGCCGAGCGTGCGGGCGACCTCTTCGATCAGATCGATCTCGCGGGTCAGATCGGGCCGGAACGCGGGCGGCACGCAGCGCAGCGTTTCGTCTGTCTCCGGGTCAAACACGACCTCGACCGCGACCTCGTGGCCGCGGAGCATGTCGGCCGCGTCTTTGGCGTCGACCGGCACGCCGATGACCGCGGCGCACTTCGCCGGCCGGACGACGATCTGCTCGGTCACGGGCTCGGGCGCGCCCTCGTCGAGGGTGTCAGCCGAGGGCGTGCCGCCGGTCAGCTCGGCGATCAGCGCTACGGCCCGCTCGGCGGCGAAGCCGATCGTCCGCGGGTCGACGATCCGTTCGAAGCGGAAGCTCGCGTCGGTGCGGATCGCCAGACGCCGGGCGGCGGTGCGGACGGTCACCGGATCCCACGTCGCCATCTCAAAGATGATATCGGTGGTCGATGCGTCCACTTCCGAGTCCTGCCCGCCGATGACGCCGGCCAGCGAGGTCGCGCCCTCGGCGTCGGCGACGACGAGGTCGGTCGGCTTGAGCGTTCGCGGCTTACCGTCGAGCGTGGTGAGCGCCTCGCCGTCGTTTGCGTAGCGGACGCTCAGTCGGCCGCCGGCGAGCTTGGCGAGGTCGAACACGTGGCACGGGTTGCCGAGCTCGAGCGTGATGAAGTTGGTCACATCGACGACGTTGTTAATCGACCGCTGGCCGACGGCTTCGAGCCGCTCGACGAGCCAGTCCGGGCTGGGGCCGACGCGGCAGCCACGGATCAGCCGGGCGGTGAACCGGGGGCAGACGCCGGGCTCGCTGTTCTCGAGCGACAGATCGCCGCCGATCGCCGGGCCGGCCTTGGGCATATCGAACATGGGCTGGACGAGCCGGCGGGGCTTTGTCGAGGATCGTGCCGCGGCGATCTCGCGCGCGCAGCCGACGTGGCAGAACAAGTCGCCGCGGTTCGAGGTGATCTCGACATCCATGACCGTGTCGCCGGAGGGCGTGGCGGTCGTGTCTTCGACCGGATAGCCGGCGTGGGTGAGCACGTGGGCGGCCTCTTCGGCGCTCACGTCGCCCGGGTCGAGGTACTGGTTGAGCCAAGCAAGACTGATATTCATGGGGCGACAGGGTAGCGCCGCGCTGCGTTTGCCAGTGGCCGGTTTCGGGCGTGTCGGCGGGGGCGATCAGCCTTCGGCATCGGGCCGGGGGCGCACACGGGCGAGGCGGATCAACCGGTCGGCGAGCGCCCCGGCCGCGGGGGAATCGGCGATCGGGTGGACGCCGACGGACCGCCGCTCGTGGGCGACCATCTCGACCACGACGGTCGAGCGGTCCGGGTTCTGGGGCACACGGGCGGCGGGGTCGCCGGCGAGCCCGCCGCGGAGGATGCGGCCGTAGATATCGAGCACCTGCGGGTCGGTGAGCC
>JBCDEF010000008.1:0-28013 GCA_039179915.1 Planctomycetota bacterium
CCCAGCGACGCCCCGGCCCCCGTTTTGGGAGCAGACAGCCCAGCGGCTCTCAACGGCGACCCGGTCCAGACCGCCGAGGTCTCGTTCAGCGAGGTGCTCGCCTCGCTCAGCGGCGCCCCGCTCGTGCTCCCGGAGGTCAGCGCTGAGAATGCCCCGTCGATCGCTGACGAGGCGGCGTCGATCGCCGACGAGATCGCCAACGACTTGGCCGGTTCTGACACAGCGGCTGCTGCATCCGCCGATGCCGTCGAGGCGTCAGACCCGCTGACCGTCCGCGACGTGCCCGACGGCGCGACCGCGATCAACGACCGCTTCGTTCTCACCGGCAGCGGATCCAGAGCCGATCCCTACCAGGTGACCTGGGAATATCTCACCAGTGCACGCGAGAGTTACCTGCCGCGGGAGGGCAAGACCGACATCCCGCCGCACATCAGCATGCTCGAGGGCAAGTACGTCAGCATCGGCGGCTACCTCCAGTTCCCGCTGGCGACACCCGAGCCCAAGGAACTGTTGGTGATGCTCAACCAGTGGGACGGCTGCTGCCTCGGTGTGCCGCCGACGCCCTACGACGCGATCGAGGTCTCGCTGAGCACGCCGGCGAACCAGGGCGAACGCTTCGCGGTCGAGGGAGCGATCGTTGGCAGGCTCAAGGTCGATCCGTACCTCGTCGGCGACTGGCTGATCGGCCTCTACCTGATCGGCGACGCGAGCCTCGATGTCAGCGGCAGCCGCTCGGCCGAAGAGGTCTACGGCAACAGTCCGACCGTCGGCGACCCGAACGGGATGCATCTGGGCAGGTGAACAACCGCGCGGCTTAGAACCCGTAGTAGTCGTCCAGCGAATCACCGGAGCCCGCTCGCGATCCAGTGAGTTCGGCGACCATCGCGGGGACGTGGCGTGCGCTCACAGCGGCGGTCATGCCCCCCGCCAGCACGACCAAGACCACGCCCAGCCGAACGGGCCCGAACGAACGCAGCTTCGGGGCGAAAGTTGCTGCGGCGAGCACGAGCGGGATCGCGGCGACGACGCCGAACTCCCACCAGGCCATGTCCGCCACGAACTGCCAGCCGACCAGCAGCGAAGCCGTCAGCCAGGCGACAAAGACCGAGCCGCACGCCGCGATCGGCAGGCGGCCCCTCGCGACTATCGCCACAACACCCAGCCCGCCCACGCCGGCGGCCAGGCCGCCCGATACTTGCGGGTGGCTCGTGACTCCTGCGCCGAAGACCACGGGGATCAGCCCGGCGATGCTCACGCCCAGCAGCACGCACATCATCACGGGCGAAGCCTTGCGTGAGACGCGTGCCATCGAGGCAAACGCCGTCAGGAGCCATATCGCGCCGCTGATATGCCACGCGATCGACTCCGCACCCTCCCAGTGGTTCGCCCGCGTATTCGCGATCGGCCAGATGAGCACGGCGGCGATGAACGCCGCGCGTGCGAGCCAGAGACCGGAGATCGCCGGCAGCCCGCGCGGCAGGAGCATCGGCACAGTCGCGACGAGCACGCCCGCGGTGACGATCGGCAGCAGCCAATCGACCATCGCCCGCGGGAGGCTGCCGGGCACGCCGACAAGCCCCAGCGAAGCGATCGCGTACGCGGCTCCAAGGCCCACCGCCGGCAGCAAGCCGGCGATGGACGGGATCAGTCCAGACCGTGACAGCCCCCCACCCACGCTGTCCGGATCGCCAGCCGCCTGCTGCTTGGAGCGAGCGAGCAGCAGACTGACCGTTGCGAAACCGCCGCCCGCGATCGCGGGCAGCAGCACGCCGAACAGCGCGGCCTGGATCTTGGGGTCGTCGAGGGTCAAGGGCGTTATCGCATCATGCCGGTGAGCGAGATGATGATCTCGGTCTCGTCGCCGAGCACGCCGTTGTCGACGCCATACATGACGCCGAAGTCGGACCGGTCGATCGTCAGCACGGTGTGGAAACCGCTGCGGGTTCCGCTTCGGAAGTCGGGGCCCTGGCCGAGCCAGTCGACGTCGACCGAGACCGGGCGGGTCACGCCGCGGAGGGTCAGGTCGCCGGCGACCCGCATGGTGTCGTCGTCGACGGGGCTGAACTCCTTGCCGACGAAGCGGATGGTCGGGAACTCGCGGGCGGAGAAGAAGTCCGGGCCGCGGAGGTGGTTGTCGCGGCCTTCGCTATTGCTGTCGATCGAGGCGGTCGGGATCGCGATGTCGATCTCGCTGTTGGCTGGGTCCTCGAAGTCGAAGCGGTAGGTCCCGCTGACCTCGTTAAACCGGCCGTAGAACCGGGCGACGTTCTGGTAACCGACGCTGAACACGACCGACGAGTGGCCCGCGTCGACCGCGAACTCGCCCGCGGCCGTCGAAGCGGACAGTTCGCTGCTCACGCCGTCCACGCCGATCGAGGAGAGCGCGGCTCCGCCGAAAGCGAGCACAGCAAGCGTGCCCGCGACCGGGGCCCAATGTGCCCGCTTGGACTTGCGATTTCCGTCATCCATCGATGCCTCCTTCATCCACTCCGGGACAGTGTCTGGTCAAGAACCGGGTCCCGTTCCGCACGTCGCGACCGGAACCGATGCTCCAGGAATCCATGCCAAGGCGGCCGGCATTCCTGTTGCACCAAGTAAATTTTGCTTTCGCACGCTGTCTTAGCTCGGATTCTCTCGGACCTCCCCCGCGGACACTTGCAGAGACGGATGATCTGATTTAGACTGGATCGATTGCAACCGCCGCTGTGTTCTTCGGGAGGATCGCGATGAACAGCAAGCACGACGGCACCTTGCCGGGCACCTCACTCGAGGCCGCTCTGCTGGGTCAGGGCCCCAAGTCAGCCCCGAAAATCCAATCATCTCTGCACCCCAAGATGCAGTCCAAGATGCAGCCCGAGGAGACCCCAATCGGCCACCCGACCATCGGCGAACGCCCGACGGTCGCTCGGCGGATCAGTCTCCGAGAATCTCCTGGATCTCGAACTGCTTGACGCCACGCGGCGCGTCGACCCGGACAACTTCACCAACGCGGCTCTTGAGCAGGGCCTGGCCCATCGGCGAGTTCACGCTGACCTCGACATGCTCGCTCAGCGCGTTGCCCGAGAGCTCGCCGACCAGCTTGTAGGTGTCCGAATCGCCCCGTTTGAGGTCTTTCAGGCGGACAACGGAGCCCACGAACACGACGCCCTCGGCCTGCTTGCTGGCGTCGACCACCTGCGAGTTGGCCAGCCGGCCTTCCAGGCGGCGGATCTCGGCTTCCTCAATCCCCTGCTGCTCACGGGCCGCGTGGTACTCGGCGTTCTCTTTCAGATCGCCCAGCTCACGGGCCTCGGCGATCCGCTGGCTCAGGCTCGAGCGGTTGTCGATCAACGACTTGACGCGTTGTTCGATCTGCGCTCGCTCGTCGGCCGTCATGATCTCCATCGCGCCCTCCTCCGGCCCGCGTCGGTACGCCGCAGGCGAAGCGGGAATCTAGGCACGATCTCGGTCGGCGGCCAGAGCCGGCATCGCCGGTTGGGCCCGGGTCGAGAGCAGGACCACCGCCCACACGCTCAGGCAAGCCCCCCAGCTCACCCCGATCGCCCGCCAGTGGCCGTCGGTAATGCGTGTCTGGTGCCCGGTCCAGGCGCGATCGGCCAGCAGCTCCCAGTGCCCGGTCAGCGGCGAAGCAAGCATCAGCCCGGGGCTGGATCCTTCACCCGAGCCGATCACCAGCGGCGCGATCAAGGGCAGGCTCAGCATGCCGGCGGTCCACGCCGCCCGTGCCCCGGCCGAACCACGGCCGGACGAAACAAGCGGCGGGAGCCGGTGAGCTGCAAGCAGACACGCCGATACGCCCGTCGCCCAGGCCGCAAGCAGCAGCGAAGCCGCCGCCACCGATTCGACCCCCCATCCGGTCAGCAGTGCCTGCGGCCAGTAGAACGCCTGCACAGGCAGCAGGACGATCGCAAGATCCTTCAGCCCGGCCGCGACATCGCGGCGTGCCGCCCGCGCCTGGCTCAGCCGGACCATGGGCCAGAAAGCGCACACCCCAAGAGCCAGCACGGTCATTAGCACCTTCGAGGCGACCCGGTAGCCGTTGGCCGAAGCGAACACCGGCGATCCGATGCTGGTGTACACCGCCGCCGAGGCGATCATCACAAAGGCAAGCCAGAGGACCGCGAACGCCCGCGGCTCGCCGCGTCGGTGCGCGTAGGGATCGTCCCCGGATTTGGGCGGGAGCAGCCCGATGACATCGATCAAGTTCTGCAGGCGGCCTGCCAAGCCGCTCTTCGAGGACGCAGGCATGTTGCGCACGGCCTCGGGCTGGATCGGTTCGGGATGGCTCGGGGCGTCCGGCGTCACTTACCGGGCATCATCGCCCGGGCGGCCCTGAGATTCAACCAAGATCGGCCCCGCGCTGAGATCGATGAAGTCGAGGCCCGCATCGATCCGCCGGCCGTAGTCCGGGTGAGCGCGCAGATTCGCCAGGCGCCGGAGCTTCGTCGGCGTGTCCACGACGTCCTGCACCGGGTCGCTCGGCGACCGGCCCCAGACAATTGTGCTGCCGGTGTCGGTCCGGATACGGAGCTGGCGGAGCGTGGTGTACCGGCCCACATCGACCGCCACGATCTGGTCGAATCCTCGCTCGCCGAGCACGGGATCGGGGCCGAGCTCGTCGTGGAGCAGGTTGATCAGCTCGACGCCGGCCTGGACATCGAAATCGGGCCAGACCGTGCCGGGCACGACATCCCGGCCCGGCGTTGCCGCCCGAGCGCCGATGACCGCGGGCAGCCCCGATGAGCCGGCCGGCCATTCGATCGGGAACCGCCGAACGCCGCGGGAGACGGCAAACTCGCGGCCGCTCTGGAGGACCACGGCCGCCGGTCGCCGCCATTTCGCAGAAACATCGATCGAGCCGTCGTCGCTGCGGATGACCCGGCGGACGTGATCGACCCATCCGGACTGTTCGAGGACGGCGGCGACAGCCGTGAGCGTGCGGCCGGAAAACGCGCCGCCCGATCGGGCCGCGGCCGCATGGGCCTCATCGAGCAGCTCGATCTGCGCCGAAATCGGCGGCCACACACCATCCTGATCGCCCGTTCTGGCCTCTGCCCACTGGTAGCGGACCTGCGGCGTCCCCGTGCCGACCATCGCTGCGGCACGCGACTCGGCCGCGACCAGCCCCGCCGCGACGACCGCAAACCCGCCGACCCCGAGCGCAATGCTGCCGATCCGCCGCCAGGGCAGGGATCGGATGCCGGTCGGAGACTCCTGCATTTTCGCCGGTGCCATGGGAGATCACTCGGCGTGGGCCGTGCTCGGCCTTGAATGATCGCGCTCCGCCGCCTCGACCAGCGCCCTGCAGAGCTCTGGCATGGCGATGCCCTGTGCCGCGGCCGCTTTCGGAACCAGTGATGTGGCCGTAAAGCCAGGAATGGTGTTGATTTCGAGACACCAGGGCGTGCCGGTTTCGTCGATCATGAAGTCCACCCGGGCCAGATGCCGCACGCCGATCGACTCGGCCGCCCGGACGGCTGCCCTGTTGATGCGGTCCGCGACGCCGACCGGGAGCTTCGGGTCGATGATGTAGGCCGTATCCGAGCGGCTGTACTTGGCTTTGTAATCGTACAGGGCCTCTGCGGGGCGGATTTCGATCAGCGGCAACGGGGTGAGGCCGTCGCCCAGGTCGGCCAGGCCCGCCGTGACTTCCCGGCCGGCGATCAACCGTTCGATCATCCACCCGCCCGGTGCCGCCAGATAGGCCTTCGCCGCGGCATCGGCAGCGGCGGATTCCAACTCGCCCCGGGAACTGACCACGTACAGACCGACGCTGGAGCCCTGACTGACCGGCTTGATCACCGCCGGCGGCTCAACGTCACAGCCGGCTCGGGCTGGGTTGAACGCCGCTGCGAACGGTGTCGGGATGCCGAGCCGCTCGATCTCGGTTTTCGTCTGCAGCTTGTCCATCGCCAGCGTCGCCGGGACGGAGCCGCTGCCGACGAACGGCCGGCCGTCGGCCTCAAGGATCGCCTGCAGCGGCCCGCCCTCGCCCCAAGGCCCGTGCAATACCGGGAACAGAACATCGGCGTCGATGCCCGAGAGCGTCCGGGGGCGATCGATCATCTCAAGCCGCGAGTCGATGCCCGGGCACAGGTCCAACGCCTCGGCAACGGCGCGGCTCGAATCGAGCGAGACCTCGCGCTCCGCGTCCGGCCCTCCGCCGAGCACAGCGACGCGCCTCATCGCGCCGATCTCCAGACCACGAGTTCTGTCTGCAGTCCGACACCGAACCGGCCGCGGACCAGCGTCCGAACCCTATCAATCAGCCGGAGGACGTCGGCAGTGCTGGCGTCGGCGGCGGTTTCGACGAAATTGGCGTGCCGCTGCGAGACTCGGCAGCCGCCTGCGGCGAGCCCCTTGCCGCCGGCGCGGTCGATCAGTAGGCCCGCGCTGACGCGGTCCCCCGCGACGCCGACACCGTCGAGATCATCAGCCAGCGTCGGGTTTCGGAACACGCAGCCACACGTCGCGGCTTTGAGCGGCTGCGAATCGGACTTGTGCCGCATGATCTTCTTGAGTTCCGCGCGGGCGGCGTCCGGATCGCCTGGCCGCAGCGCGAGCTCGGCGGCCGTGACAATCAGGCCTTCGAGACCGCTGGTCCGGTAGCCGAAGGCGATGTCTTCGCGTTCCAGCGTCACGGGTCTTCCGTCTCGTTGCAGCCCGTGCACACGCCGGACGGATCGTGCGATGTCGCCGTGCGTGCCGCCCGCGTTCATCCGCAGCGCACCGCCGATGGTCGCGGGCACACCGATCAGCCCCTCGAGCCCGACCAGCCCCGTCCGGACGGTCGCGTGGATCAGTTTGGCCAGGTCGAAGCCAGCCCCGACGCGGACCAGGCCGGTCGCGGCGTCCAGGTCGGCCTCCGTGAACTCGCCCTGCCGGAGGGAGACCACCAGCTCGCGGACACCCGCGTCGTCGACGATGAGGTTCGCGCCGTCGCCGAGGACGCGGAGCGCCGGATCCGCCGCGAGGCACTCGGCCAGCTGCGCCGACGTGCTCGGCCGGGCGAGGGTGTCGGCGCGGCCGCCGACCCCGATCCAGGTCGGGATTGGGGCATCGTGCTCGACGGGAACGGTCGACGCGGACCGGATCATCGCCCCACCGCCGCCGGGCCTGGGATGGGAGCATCGTGCACGGTCGCGGCCGGTGACCCCCGCCGCATGAACTCGTGCGCGACGGTCCAGACCGGCCCAGCGCCCATGACCAGCAAAACATCGCCGGGCCGGGCGATGTCTTCGATGTGCTCGGGCATGGCCTCCATCGGGTAGACGTGCGTGGCCTTGACCCCGCGCGACCGCAGACGGTCGACCAGCCCGCCCGCGGAGACCCGCTGCCGCTCGACCTCGCTGTCACGGACGAAGTAGATATCCGGCACGATCACGGCGTCGGCCCGGGCAAACGCCGCGGCGAACTCCTCGAGGAAGAACCGTGTCCTGGAATGCTGATGGGGCTGGAAGACGCAGACCAGCCGCCGCCCGGCGGAGTCGATCCGTTCGTGCTCGCGGAGCGCGCGGATGGTCAGGTCGATCTCGGTCGGGTGGTGGCCGTAATCGTCATAGACGGTCACGCTGCCCCCGCCGGCCAGCGTTCGCTCGCCGAGCCGCTCGAACCGGCGGCAGACGCCTCTGAAAGACCCGAGCCCGGTGGCGGCGGCGTTCGGATCGGCCCCTGCAAGCACGGCGAGCGCAAACGCGACGCCCGCGTTCATCGCGCCGTGCTCGCCGGGCATCGGCAGAACGAACGAGCCCGCCTCCCGGCCGCGGTGCTCGACCAAGAGCGCCGGCCGCCCTCTTCGGTCCCCGAGACTCAGCCGCCAATCGGCTCCAGGCGCAAAGCCGATGGTCTCCACCCTGCACCGCACCCCGCGGGTGACCTCGCGCCGGTGGGCGCCGTCGTGCCCGACCAGCAGCGTGCCTTCCTCGGGCAAGCCGGCGGCGAAGACGCGGAACGCTTCGATCACCGCGTCGAGCGTGCCGTAGACATCGAGATGATCGGCTTCGAGGTTCGCGATGCCGGCGATCGTCGGCCGCAGATTGTGAAACGAGCGGTTGTATTCGCAGGCCTCGGCGATCAGGAAGCCCGGTCGATCGCGCAGCCTCCCGCTCGGCACCCGCTCTGAGCCGACGCGGAACCCGGTCGGCCGGCCGTGCTCATCGGTCAGGTGCGGGCAGGCGGCGCCGACGATCACGCTCGGATCGAGCCCGGCGGCGATCATCGCGGCCGAGAGCATCGCCGCGGTCGTGCTCTTTCCGTGGGTGCCCGCGACCGCGATGCCTGTCCTCCCCGCCATCGCCGATCCCAACGCACGGGCGTAGCTCGCCGTCGGGATCCCCCGGATATCCGCCGCGACCAGGCCCGGGTGTTCCGGCTTGACCGCGGCCGAGGCGATGACCAGATCGCAGGCAGCAGGCAGCTCGGAATCGTTCCCCACCGTGACCGGCAGGCCCGAATCCACCAGGGCTTGCGTTGTCGGGGAGGGCGTCGCGTCGGCCCCGGTCACCCGGTAGCCGCCGGCGCTGAGCAGCCGGGCCAGGCCGCTCATCCCGGCGCCACCGATGCCGAGCATGTGCACGGCCTTCACGTTCTGAAAGAGCGCATCGTGCTCGTTTCGGTCGGTCATACGGTGGAGACTATCGACCATGATCCGGCCGATGCATCAACCGACAGGCCGGCGTCTCCGCCTACGCTCCTCTTGATGGATTCCGCCCTCCCGTACAAGCTGGCAACGCTCTGCGACATCCGCGATGCCCAGGGCCGGGTGCTGCTGCTGCACAGGCTGCGGCCGCCGAACCAGGGCCTGTGCTCCCCGATCGGCGGCAAGCTCGACATGGATTCCGGGGAATCCCCCGCCCAGTGCGCTCAGCGTGAGATACTCGAAGAAGCCGGCCTCGAGATCCCGATCGAGCGGCTGCACCTGATGGGGCTGATCTCCGAGCAGGCGTTCGAGGGCAAGGGGCACTGGCTGCTCTTTCTCTACCGCGTGCTCGGACCGGTCGACCTCGAGCCACACGACATGGACGAGGGTCGGCTCGAGTGGCACGATCCGTCTTCGCTGGAGGCGTTGCCCCTCCCTCGGACAGATCGGGAGATCATCTGGCCCATGATCCGCCGGCACGAGGCATCCAGCCCGTCCGGCCGGCCCGGGTTCTTTGCGGTGCACATCGACTGCCGGGGGGGCGATCTCAGCTGGACGGCCGAGGAATCGTTCGAGCCCCAGCTCGGCAGCCGCATGCTCGACGGCCTGATCTGACCGCCCGATCCCCCTGCCTGCCCGCTCGGTGAAACTGCAGGGGCGGTGTTGTTCGTATACTTGAGGCGATGCGAATCACGATCAGACGACCGAGAAATCATGCCGAGACCTGGATCCGCGTCGCGATGGCGGTCCTGCTCGGCTGGTTCGGCGGCTCGCTTTCGAGCGCGCAGCCCGACGGCCAGACGCCGCGGGCCGTGCCCGCCGCCCGGCAGGCTGACCGCGTCGCCGTCATCAGCATCCAGGACGAGATCAACGCGGTCACCGCGACGAGTGTCAAACGGCGGATGCAGCAAGCCGCCGATGCCGGCGCACAGGCGATCGTGTTCGATATCAACACCCCCGGCGGCGAGGTGACCGCGGTGCTCGAGATCACCGCGGCTATCAAATCCTCGCCGATCGCCAACACCGTGGCGTGGATCAACCCCGAGGCCTACTCGGGCGGGGCGATCATCGGGCTGGCCTGCCGCGAGATTGTCGTCAGCGAATCCTCGAGCTTCGGCGACGCGCTGCCGATTGCGATCGGCCTGGGCGGAGCGCAGGCCGCGACGCAGGGTGACCTCCGCAAGAAGGTCGTGCCGCCCGTTCTGGCCGATGTCGTCGATTCCGCACGGCTCCGCGGCTGGGATGAATTTCTTGTTCAAGCCATCGTGATCGACGGCGTCGAGCTCTGGCTCGTCGAACGCGACGATCCCGCGGGCGGGACCAGACTGCTGGCGATCAACGAGGCAGAGTTCCGGTTGCTTTTCCCGGATCAGGAGCCGCCCCGAGGGGCGCCGCTGGTGATCGCCGCGAACACCGCGTCGCAGTCGGCCCCGGTCGGCGAGACCGCTCCGCCCCCCGCGGCCCCGCGGGACGGCAACGCCTTCCGCCCGGCCTCGCCGACGCTTGACTCGCTCTCACCCGACCTCTCAGGCGAAGCCGACGAGAACACCGCACGCGACCTGGACATGCTCGCAAGCTCCAGCCAGCGGCCCGTGCTCGGTCCGGACGACATCGGCGACTGGAGGCTGGCCGGCTACCTCACCAACGGCTCGGGCCCGATCGTGATGAAGTCCCGCGAGATGCTCCGCCTTCGGTTCGCGACGACCACCGTTCGCAACGACGAGGAACTCCGGGCGTTCTTCGGCGCAAGCGAGCTGCTCCGCCTCGATCGCTCGTGGTCCGAGGCGGCGGTGAGCGTGCTGAGCAAGTTCTGGGTCCGCGGGCTGCTGATCGTGATCTTCTTGCTCGCCATGTTTCTGGAGATGACAAGCCCGGGACTGTTTGCCCCGGGGGTGGTCGCCCTGACCGCGCTGGTGCTGCTGATGGCCCCCGCCTGGATGCTCGGGCTCGCGGGCTGGTGGGAGGTGGTCGCCATCGGCATCGGCATCACGCTGATCCTGGCCGAGATCCTGGTGCTGCCGGGCTTCGGTGTGTTCGGTGTCGCGGGGCTGATCGCGCTCTTCGCCGGTCTCGTCGGCTCGTTTGTCGGGCCCAGCGGCGGGCTGTTCCCCAGCGACTCGGGGCAGCAGGCGGAACTCGTGCGAGCGTTGATCACGGTCGTGCTCGCGATGCTGACCTCGGCCGCGGGCATGGCCTTCATTGTCAAGCAGTTCGGACGGCTGCCCGTCATCGGCAAACTGGTGCTCGACGCCAACCGCGACGACGGCGACCAGGACGACATCGCGCCGACCGCCGAGCTGTTCGCGGCGATCGATGACCGCGACGAGCTCGAGCGGCTCGTCGGCGCCGAGGGCACCGCGCACACCGCGCTCATGCCTTCGGGCCGGATCGAGATCGACGGCGAGCTCTACGACGGAAAGTGCGAGTTCGGCTACCTGGACCAGAGCGACCCGGTCCGGGTCCTGCGGACGGACGCGTGGCAGCTGGTCGTCGAGCGAAGCGGCCCGGATCAAATACGCGGCGGGGAGCCGGCCTGATGGAACCGATGCTGATCTGGGGCCTGACACTGATCGCCGTCGCGATCCTGCTGCTCGTGGTCGAGCTGTTCATCCCGTCCGGCGGCGTCATCGCGGCCGTCTCGGGCGTGGTCGGCATCTCGGGCGTGGTTTGCCTGTTTCTGATGGATGAGAACGGCCCGCTCTGGGGCACCGCGGGCATCTTGACCCTGCTCGTGCTGTTTCCCTCCGCATTCTTCGTCTGGGCGAAGCTGCTGCCGACGACCTCGTTCGGCCGCGCGCTGATCGGCGAAGTCCCGGAAGAAGAACGCCGGGAACGCGAGCACCAAGAGATCGACGAACGGCTCCGGCTCGAAGCCCTGGTCGGCAAGCGGGGCCTCGCGCTCACCGATCTCCGACCGGTCGGCACGATCGAGATCGACGGCGAACGGTTCGACGCGCTCACCGAGGGCGTCGCCGTCACCCGGGGCCAGCCCGTCCGCGTCACCGCCTTCCGCGCGAACCAGCTCCGCGTCCGGCCGGCCTGACCGAGGCCGCCCGTCGGCCGCTGTCCGCGGCGTATAGTCGGGTGCATGTCGCTTCTCACGCATTCACACGGGGTCCACTCGATGCCTGCTTCCAACCATGCTCTTGCCAGCAGCTCTGTCTTCGACGGCCTGACGCAGCTCTCCCTGCTGTCAACGCTCGCCCAGCAGGGCGGCGGCGGTGGCGGCGGCCTCGGCCCGCTGCTGATCGTCGGCATCGTGGTGCTGATCCTCGTCGTTATTGTGCTGCTGTTCGTCGTGGGGCAGTTCGCCTCGCTCTACATCCAGGCGCTGACTTCGAACGCCCGGGTCAGCATCATCGAGCTGGTCGGCATGCGGCTGCGGAAGGTCGACCCTCGCACCAACGTGCTCAGCCGCATCCGGGCGGCCATGGCCGGCCTGGACATCTCGACCGCCCAGCTCGAGGAGCACTACCTCGCCGGCGGCCGCGTGCCCAACGTGGTCTCGGCGCTGATCGCCTCGCGGAAGGCCCGGATCGAGCTCGACTGGAACACCGCGTGCTCGATCGACCTGGCCGGCCGCGACATCTTCGACGCCGTGAACACGAGCGTGAACCCAAAAGTGATCGACTGCCCCAACCCGGCCCAGGGGCGTTCGACGATCGATGCGGTCGCGAAAGACGGCATCCAGCTCAAGGCCCGCGCCCGGGTCACGGTCCGGACCAACCTGGCCCGCCTGGTCGGCGGCGCGACCGAGGAAACGGTTGTCGCCCGCGTCGGCGAGGGCATCGTCTCCTCGATCGGCTCGGCCGAGAGCCACAAGGCCGTGCTCGAAAACCCTGACAACATCTCGAAGACGGTGATGAACCGCGGCCTCGATGCGGGCACGGCGTTCGAGATCCTGTCAATCGATATCGCCGATGTTGACGTCGGCGACAACATCGGCGCTGCGCTCCAAGAAGACCAGGCCGAGGCCGACAAGAAGCGGTTCCAGGCCGAGGCCGAGAAGCGGCGTGCGATGGCCATGGCCCAGGAACAGGAGTTCCGGGCCGAAGAGCAGAAGAACCGGGCGCTGGTCGTGCTGGCCGAGGCCGAGGTGCCCAAGGCGATGGCCGAGGCATTCCGCCAGGGCAATTTGGGCATCATGGACTACCAGAAGCTGCGGAACATCGAAGCGGACACGCAGATGCGCGGCAGCATCAGCGGCGAGAGCGACCCCAGCCGCCGCGGCTCAGACAACAACGGCTAAGGCCCCGGCTCAGTCGCGCCACGTGTCGCGGACAACGCCCAACTCGTCGAACTCGATGTGGGTCGACCCCTCGGTCCGCTCGCGGGACGAACCGCCGATCAGCCACAGGAACGTGCCGCGGCTCTCTTCCGACCGGCTGTAGCTGTAGGTCCAGAGCGAGCCGCCGTCGGCAAGCTGCGTCTGCCGGTTCGGCGAGCCGAGCGCTGTCTTGACCCAGGCCTCGTCGGTGCTGCCGACCTCGATCTTGTTGTATGTCCCCTGGCCGACAAAATTGCCGGAGATCGACGTGCTGCTCCGGCCGTAGATGCAGCCAGACAGCGGCAAAGAAGCGGCAACGAGCAGTGTGGCGCAGACGGCCGCGGTCGTGCGGTTCATAGCGTTTTCCCCTGTCGAGGCCGCCTGCAACCGGCACCTCGCCCGCGCGGGCACGGCATACGGCGGCGTCGCAGAGTGTATTGGGAACCCGCTGGCCCGGTTTCACCGAATGCTGTCGCCCTTAGCGCTGTGCGTAGGCAACCGCGAGCCAGCGGGACACGCGGGCCCGGCGATAGAACTCGTTCGAGACGATCGAGGGCGACGGGCGGGCGGGCGCGGGATTAGGCCCCGCGGGCTGGGCATCAAGCGAGACGGCGTTCGGCGCCGGCCGTGCTTCGGGCAGCCGCTCGGCGGCCACGGGCGGTTCGCCGATGATGAACCGCGTCCCGGCGGGCACGGCCGCGGAGCCGAGCGACGTGTACCAGGCCTGGTCGAACACCGCGTGCACGGCGCCGTTGACGCGTGCATATCGGGTCCGGCCGTCCGCGTCGACAAACTCATAGACCCGCTCGAAGCCGACCGGCTGACGCGGGTCCTCGCGTTGCACACGCTGGCTGACCGAAACCGGAGAGATATCGTCTATCCCGGGTTCCACGGGCCGCAGGTCCGACTGACCACCTGCAGCGGCGGCTAAGAACACAATCGCGATGGCTCCGGGGCTCTTCATCGAACAATGCTATCGGTCGTCGATGGGCCGGAGCCAACCGAAAACTCAGTTTCAGAACCGGAACCGGATCTCGACCGTGACGCCGGCGGTCGGGTCGTTCTCGGGGATGGCCTCAAGGTCGCTGCCGGCGGCGGTCCACGCGTGGACCGCGTTGAGGATCGGGTCGTCGACCGCAACCCTGCCGGTCGCCGTGCCGTTGACAAACCCCGCCCGGAGGACGGTCCCGTCGCGGGCAAAAGTGATGGAGACGGTCGGTGCCGCTCGCAGCGCTCGCAGATCCAGCAGCCGTGTCGTCGAATCGAACACGGGCCGGATGGTCCGGATCTGCAAGCCCTGGCGTGCCAGCGGTTGGCCGGGCCGGTAGTCCATTGTTGGGTCGACGGCGGTCGCGTCGGACTCGCGGTTGTCGGCCAACCCCGTATCGCCGCGGGGGCTGGTTTCCTGTGCCTGCTCGGCGCGGCGGCGTGCCTCGGACGCCTGCCTGGCCCGCTCGGCCGAGGCGTCGGCCTCTCGCTGACGCCGGGCAACGCGGGCCGCGTCCCTGAGCCGGTCGGCCCATTCGTTCAGGCGTTCCGCGGCTTGCACGGCCGAGGCCGAAGCCGCCTGGCTTGCCCGCGCGACCGTCTCGATCGCTTGCGCCGACGACGCCGCCACCTGGTTCGCGGCCGCCTCACCCGCCGCGATGGTCACCTGCGCCTGATCGTGCTGCGCCTGCACACCGGTGTGCGGCGTGGGGTCCTTGAACCCGATCCACGTGATCGTGACCGCGTCGCTCGCCTCGACACCGAGCCGCTGCTCCTCGGGGGGCATCGTTTCGGCGGCTGTTCCGCCGACATGCCCGCCGCCCATATCAACAAACACCGCGATCACCACGGCCAGGTGAAGCAGCAGGCTACCCAGCAGGGCAGCAGGCAGCGCCAAACGATCTCGACGAGGCCCGTCCACGCAGTATGCTATCAGCATGGAACGATCGACAGACCACTCGACCCGACCGGGGCTGCTTCTGCGACGGGCCGCGGCATGCACACTGCTGATGGGACTGGGCCCGGGGCTCGCCGCGTGCGGCGAGCAGGCTGCCCCTCCACAGCCGCAGGCGGCATCGCCCGGGCCAACCCAGGCCGGGCCCGCTTCTGAATCTGCCCCTCCTGAACCGGAGCCCGACGACGGCGTGCTGTCGGTCGGGGACGTCGCCCCACCGCTCTCGGCCGACCAGTGGTTCCAGGGTCAGGCGCGAGATGCCGTCCGGTCGGGCCGCGTGACCGTGGTCGATTTCTGGGCTACCTGGTGCGGCCCGTGCATCCAGGCGATGCCCCACCTCAGCGAGTTGGCCGAGACGCACGGCGACGACGGGCTCGATGTGGTCGCCGTCAGCATCGACAGCGGTCCCGACCCCGCCGGGCTCGTCGAGCGGTTCCTCTCCACACGCAGCGATATCACGCGGTTCGAGGTGATGCTCGCCGACGCGCCAATGCGGCAGCGTTGGTTCGAGGCCGCCGGCATGACCTCGATCCCGACAACGATGGTGGTCGATCAGTCCGGGGTGCTCGCGTGGATCGGCCACCCGTTGGAAGGCGACGGCCGCGGCGGGCTCATGCTCGACCGGGTTGCGCTCGGGCTGCTCGACGGCAGCTACGACCCGAGCGAAGCGGTCAATCGTGAACGTGCCCGCGCGGCCGACGCCGAGTTGGCCGTCATGAACGCCGCGTGGCAATCAAACGACCTCGACGCGGCGCTCGGCTCGATCGATCGTCTGCTCGCGATCGATGCTGCGGAGTACTCGGATCTGGCGCTGCGGAAGGCCGAGATCCTGCTCTACGAGCTCCGCCGATCCGAGGAGGCGGTCGAGTTCATCAGGCAGGAAACCGGTACGCGGTACGCGAGCGACTCGTTGATGCGTCAGTCGTTCGCGGCGCTGCTCAGCGGCACCGCGGATCCGGGTGAGGACGGGCGGGCGCTCGCGGTCGAGCTCGCCGCAGGGGTGGCCGCGGAAAGCGACGGCCAGGACCGGGCGGCCCTGCTCGTGCTGGCCGAGGCCCACTTCGCCGCGGGCAACACCGAGGAAGCGATCGCCACGATGCGGGCGCTCATGCGGATCGTCGGGCCGGACGATCCGAACGCCGAAATCTACGGCATGGTCGTGGCCAGATACGAGACCGCCACCGCCGAAGCGGACGATGACGAGACGCCGCCCTGGTAGCCGGGCTGATCTGGCATGCCGTCTAGAGGCCTTCGGCCTCGGGAAGGCCGAGGACGCCAAAATCGCTGATGCCCGCCGAGCGCAGCCGCTGGACGAGCCGGATCATCTCGCCGCTGTCGGCCTGCGCATCGACCTCGAGCAGCACCGGGCGTTGGTCTCTGTCACCGCCGCTCGACTGCAGCTCCGCGAGGAGTTCATCGATTGAGATCGCTTCGGCATCGAGCGCCAGCGTGCCGTCGGCGGCCAGCGAGATCACACGAGGGTCCTGAGGCTGCGACGAGGCGCCCGACCGATCGACAACCGGCAGGCGGACATCGATGACCGTGGCCTGGACCATCAGCAGCATGGCGAACGCGAAGAAGGTCAGCAGCAAAAAGACGACGTCGAGCAGGGGCATCAGCTCCAGCCGGGGCGCGGAATCGGCGGATCGGTCGATGGCTCGGAGGCGACGCATCACCTGCAGCGTACGGCGGCCGCGGCGCAGATGGATCTGAGCCCGTGTGCGCATCGAACATTGACCCACCGCGTCGGTGGTGCCACCATCCGCCGGCGGAGGGCGACCTTGAAAGGGGCGGCACGTGCTTGTCCGGATGGAACTCTCAAGAATCCTGATCCGAGAGCTTGCCGACTACCAGCTCATCGAGCTCCGGGAGACACCCGCGGGCGAGGCTCTCGACGAGGACCAGGCCCGCTCGTTCCCCATCGTGATCGGTCTGCCCGAGGCGATGGCAATCGAGCGTCGGCTCCAGGGCCTGCCGATCGCCCGCCCGCAGACCCACGATCTGCTGGCCAGCGTGATCGAGACGATGGGCGGCACGCTCGAGCAGATCGCGATCACCAGCCTCAGCGAGCACACGTTCTTCGCCGAGCTCACCGTGCGGCTGGCCGACGGCTCGACCCGGGCGATCGACTGCCGCCCGAGCGACGCGATCGCGCTGGGCGCCGCCACCGATGCACCGATCCTCGTCGACGATTCGGTCATCGAGGCCGCGAGCCGGGACGACGCGTGACCGAACCCTCGAACTACCTCACACACGAGATCACGGGCATCGGCGGCTCGATCAAGAACCGAGATTCGGATTTCATCGTCGAGGAGCTTCCGCTCTACGAGCCCTCCGGCGAGGGCGAGCACCTGTACCTGTTCGTCGAGAAACGAGGCATGCCCGCCGGCGATCTGGTGGGCGTGATCGCCTCGCACTTCGGTGTGCGGCGGTCCGCGGTCGGCATGGCCGGCAAGAAAGACACCGCGGCCGTGACCCGGCAGCTTGTCAGCGTGCACCTGCCCGGCGTCTCCGAAGACGGGTTCGGCATGCTCCGCGACGAGCGGGTCGGGATCCTCTGGGTCGACCGCCACGGCAACAAGCTGCGGATGGGCCACCTGGCCGGCAACCGGTTCAACATCCGGATCCGCGACGTCGGCATGCAGGACGTGCTCAGCGCGCACCGCGTGCTCGGGCGGCTCCAGAACGAGGGCGTCCCCAACGCCTTCGGCCCGCAGCGGTTCGGCGCCAAGGGCACCAACGCACGGCGCGGGATCGAGATGCTCCGCCGCGGCAAACCCAGCGGCAGCCCCGGTACCGCGAGGCAGCTGCTCAACGCGGTGCAGTCGGCGGTCTTCAACCGAGTGCTCGACGACCGGCTCAAGCGGGTGGCCCTGGGCAGCCTCGAAGAAGGCGACCTGGCCTGGGTCCACGGCTCCGGCGCGGTGTTCGAGGTCGGCGCCGAAGAACTCGCGGCCGACGGCACCGGGGCGCGTCTCGCGTCGCTCGAGATCAGCCCGAGCGGCCCGATGTGGGGCGCGGCCATGACACGGGCAAGCGCGGCCGTCGACGCCGCGGAAACGGACGCGTTGGAACGGGTCGGGGTCACCGCGCCCGAGCTTGAGCAGCCGGCCTTCCGCAAGCTGCTTCCCGGGGCCCGCCGGCCGCTGCGTGTGCCGGTCGCGGAGTGGGACGTCGAGGGCGGCATCGACGAGCACGGCAGCTACGTGCGGGTCGCCTTCGATCTGCCGCCGGGTGCGTACGCGACGAGCGTGCTGCGTGAGATCATGAAGCCGTTGGAGCTCGCCTCTGAACCGGAGCCGCGTGATGGGTAAAGCGGAACGCATCGTTGTGTTCGACTGGGGCGGGGTGGTCGTCAGGATCTGCCGATCCTGGCAACAAGGCTGCGAACGCGCTGGGCTGCCATACGACGCGGCCTACGACACGCCGGAGATCGCCGAGCAGCGCTACGCGGCATCGAAACGCTACGAGGTCGGCGCGATCGGGGCCGACGAGTTTCTCGAGGCCGTTGCCGCAACGATGAACAACCGATACTCGGCCGAAGACATCCGCCGTGTCCACGAAGCATGGCTCATCGAGGAGTATCCCGGCGCGGCGGAGCTGATCGTGAAACTGTCAAGACACGATTCGATCGACACGGGGCTGCTCAGCAACACCAACCATCTGCACTGGCTCGAGCACCTCGCCGAGCACGAGGGCGGCACGAACCGGTTCCCCGCCGTCCGTGCGCTCCGCCACCGTCACGCCAGCCACCTGCTCGGCATCGCCAAGCCCGACGCTGCGATCTTCGAGGCTTTCGAGCACCACGCCGGCTATCGCCCCGAGCACGTGGTGTACTTCGACGATCTCCAGGCCAACGTCGACGCTGCTGCCCGTCGCGGCTGGGACGCGGTGCTCGTGGACCACGCCGGCGATACCGCGAAGCAGATGCGATCGGCTTTGGTTGAACGCGGCCTGCTCACAAACGGACCGCCCGAAACGCATCGCGTTTAGACATCGATGGCCAGGTCGAGCTCGACCGTCCGTGGCACGGCACACTCCGCATCGGTGCAGGCCTGATACTGCACAACGAGCATCGGACGGCCTTCGGGTGTGCCGCTCCGTTCGAGGACGACCGTAAGATCGACTTCGCCGTGGTGCACCAGCAGCTCGTGGGCCTCGCCGGCGACCTTCAGCGTCTCGCCCGCGGGGTAGTC
This sequence comes from Planctomycetota bacterium, assembly GCA_039179915.1. Classification (GTDB taxonomy): domain Bacteria; phylum Planctomycetota; class Phycisphaerae; order Phycisphaerales; family UBA1924; genus JANQQZ01. The sequence goes on from JBCDEF010000008.1 coordinate 19,044, forward strand.
GGCGAATGCGGCGACGCCGATGCCGCCGGCGATCCCGACCCGGAGCGGGATCAGCCCCTGCCCCTCGGTGCCCTCGGGCTGCTGCGCGGCCAGCACGTGGTACCCCTCGCGAATGACCAGCCGCAGTTCCACCTCGGCCGGCTCGCCGCCGCTGAGTGTCACGCGATCCTGACCGGCATAGATCTCGACAAGGTCTTCGTTCACCGAGGCCTCGGCGGGCTCCGGGTCAGCCGCACCAACGGCTTCGAACGCCTCGTCGAGCGAAGCGCCCGCCTGCAGCAGCCGGAACAGCCCATGAACGGAGTGGACCGTCGCGACCGGTGAGCGGGCAACGTCGCCGCTGGCCGCGATAAGAGCTCGCACCGCGGCCGACCCGAACGTCGCGTTCTCTGTCACTTCGGCCAGATCCAGGAGCGCATGAAGCATCAAGGACGTCCCGCTGGGCATCGCGCCGTCGTAGGTCGACCTCGCCCGCACGAACAGATCCGGCTCGCCGGCACGGGTGTCGTGCAGCGCCCCTGACTCGGGATCGGCGAACGCCGCGAGTGCAGTGTCGGCCAGCCGCTCCGCGTGCCGCAGGGGGCTCTCCACGGGGAGCTCGAACCGCAGCCGGGCACACTCGAGTGCGACCAGGCCGCCGATCAGTGCACCGTAATCCTCTAGGAACGCGGGGGTTTCGGCCTGCCCGCCGCGGAGGCTCCGCAGGAGCACCGCCGCCCCGGCTTCGTCGCGGATCATTCGTTGCTCGATGACCGACCAGACCTCGGCCGCGCCGAGTGCGACCGAACGATCCCCGGCCACGAGGGCGAACTCGGCCATCGCCCGTATCGCCAGCCCGTTCCAGCAGGCCAGAACTTTATCGTCGCGGCCCGGCTGCTCCCGCTGGTCCCGGATATTGCGCAATCCGGACCGGACGGCATCGAGCTTGGTACGGAAGTCCTCGGGCGCCAGCCCCTGCTCGCGTGCGAGCTCGTCGATCCGCTTTGACAACCGCAGCACGTTTCGCGGCGGCTCGTCGGCGTGGTGCGGGTCCCGGAAGTTGGGGCCGTCGGCGATACCGAACACCAGAAGCGCCATGGCCGCATCATCCGGATCCAGCACGGCTTCGACTTCGTCGCGTGTCCAGAGGTAATTCAGCCCCTCGCGGCCATCGACCTCGGCGTCGAGCGCGCTCGCGAATGCGCCGTCGGGCGTGGTCATCTCTCTGATCATCCACGCCAGCGTCCGGCGGGCCGCATCGAGGTACTCCGCATCGTCGTAGGTTGCAGACGCACGCGTCAAAGTCGAGGCGAGCAGCGCGTTGTCGTACAGCATCTTCTCGAAATGCGGCACGGTCCACGTCTCGTCCACGCTGTAGCGGTGGAACCCGCCCGCGAGCTGGTCATGAATCCCGCCAAGAACCATCGCGTCGAGCGTTGTGCGGACGGCGCTGTCGATCGCCGCGCTGGTCGGTTCGTCCGCGGCCGGTCTCACAGCGAGCATCAGATCGATCGTGGCGGGCTGCGGGAACTTCGGTGCGCCGGCGAACCCGCCGTGAACCCGATCGGCCGAGGTCAGGATCGTCCCCACCGCTTCCTGAACCGTGGCCGCACCGAGCCTGACCGGCTTCCGCTGCTCGCCGATCTGCTCACGCACAGCGTCGGCGACCGCCTGCGCCTGAGCCATGACCTCGCCGCGCTTGGTGGTCCACGCCCCGGCCATGCCCTCGAGCACCTGGCCGAACGACGGCAAGCCGTGCCGCGAGGCCGGTGGGTAGTACGTCCCGCAGAAGAACGGCCGCAGGCCCTCCGGCTCGAGGAACACGCTCATCGGCCAGCCGCCACGCCCGGTCATCGTCTGCGTCGCGGTCATATAGACATCGTCAACGTCGGGACGCTGCTCGCGGTCGAGCTTGACGCAGACGAAATGCTCGTTCATGACCCCGGCCGTGGCTGCGGACTCGAAACTCTCCCGCTCCATGACATGGCACCAATAGCAGGTGGCGTAGCCGATCGAGAGAAAGATCGGCACGCCCCTCTCTCGCGCGGCGGCGAAGGCGTCGGGGCCCCACTCGTACCAGTCAACCGGGTTCTCGGCGTGCTGGAGCAGGTAGAGGCTGTTGGACGAGGCGAGTCGGTTCGGCATAGCGGCTCCGATGTGCGCGGCTTTCAGCGGCGGGCCCCGAGGCGGCGAACGACCATTGTGCGCACGAGCAGCGTGTCGCTGTGCACGCCGTGGGCACCCGGTGGTCCACCGACAACCGCGGAAGCCGCGGCGGCGCCCGCTCGGAGTACGGCGTCTGCGCTCAGCTCACCGAAGGTCACAACCGCCTGCCCCCGAAGCACGCGGGGCTCGTCGGCATCCGTGGGCCGGCAGAGCTCGGCCTCGATCGTGTCGAAGGCCTCCGTGAGCTGCTGTGACGCGTCGCGGATCTCGCCCACACGCCACCCGTTGACGGCGTCGCGAAACGCGTCCAGGGACGGCTCCAGGTCCGCGCGTGCCGCCAGCAGCCGCTGCCCACCGGCCTGCGAAAGAAACGGCACCGCGACGCGGGTCAGCTCGCGGATCATGCCCTGCTCGAGACGCGTAGCGTGCGAGCAGGCCTCGCCCCGCACGACCAACAACCCGTAATCGGCCGCGGCCGCGTCGATCCCCGCCGAGACCGGGAGCGCCATCGCCGGGTCCGCTCCGCTCCGCAGCAGGTCGCCGCAGAACGCCCTGAGGTAGACCTCGTCCGGCTCGGCAAGCGCCTGGTGCATGAACGGGCGGACAGAGGCGAACCGATCGTTCTGCTCGATCACGCCGAGCATGCCGCGGATCGCGGCGAGCATGTCCTGCGCCACGTCGCCGGCCCCGGAGGCGATGCCCGCCGAGAACAGCGGCATGGCCCAGGACCAGGCGTTCAGCAGCTCGGCAAACGCCGGCTCGTCCATCGCCGCCCGGCCGATATCGACCGCCGACGGCGCCCGCTGGGGCGATGGCATCACGGTCCAGACCCGGTCGGCCAGCAGCAACGCCGCCAACGCCGCCTCGCTGCGGGCCGTGAGGTCGTAGGGATTCAGCGCGACGTTCATCGGTCGTCCACGTCCGCGGTTGCCTCGTTGAGCCAGCTCACGATCTGCGGCGCCCGCAGCATCAGGCTGCCGAACAGCAACTCGTGCCCAAAGGGCACGGTCCACCGCTCCGGGCGCCCGAGCCGTCGCCACAGCTCGTCGCCGTACCGCGCTGGCACGGCCCGGTCGGCGGTCCCGTGCATCACGAGCGTCGGCAGCTCTGTCAGACGCGGCGCGAGATGGTGCCCGTCGAGCCGGGCGTGGGCCAGATAGGCAGCATCGAACCCGGCGAGCTCTCGTGGCGTCGGCTCGCCCTCGGACCATTCGACGTGCACCGAGTCGATCCAACCCTTGTAATTGCTCTCTCTGGCGATAGCCGCCGAGTTTGTCCCGCCGGCCACGAACACCGCGGCATCGAACGCGCCCGGATCCAACGCAAGCACCGCCGGCATCGTGATCGCAGAGCCGCTCATGCCGATCGCAACCAGCGACAATGGCTCAAGAGCAGGGCGCCGGCGGATCGCATCGGCAATCGCAGCCCGAACCGCGTACGCGGGCTCCGCCGCACGCCGATCGAGCTCGGTCGCCAGCGTCTTGGCGACGGCCTCGGTCGGTAGATCGGGCGACACTGTCAGCACAAACCGCTCGGTCGTCCTCGCGGGCGGGGCGAGCATACGGAGCACCGCCCAGCCGCTGCGGCGCAGCTCGTTCTCAACGCGTTGGACCACATCCTCGGGCGTGCCGAACATCCCGGGCATAAGCACAGCGAGCCCGCGAGGCTCGGCTGTCGCTTCGCGGACCAGCCGGAACCACGTCCGCGAGACCAAGAGCGTGTCGCCCTCGAGACGGCCCGAGGCGAAGACCGAGTATCGTCCCCCGTCGCCTGCTTCCTGTTGTCGAAGCGAGATCACGTAGGACATCGGGCCCTCGAGCTCGACGGCCAGCTTTTCGAGGCCGAGTTCCGGCGCGGCCGCGTTAACCAGAGCGGTGACGGGCTCAAGCGCCGCATCGGTAACCGGTGCCGTGCTGCCCGAGCGGACACGCCATCCGACCCAGCCGCCGATGCTCTCGTCCACCGTGTACAGCGTCATCGCCGTCGGCTCGGGCCATTCGAGCTGTGCAGGCGTCGCCACCGCAGCGAGGCACCCCGCGAACAGCACGGCCGCGGCCAGCAGGAGGCGTCTCATGAGCGGTACCCGCCCGGGTGCGTACTCAGCCAGTCCCATGCTGTCCTGACGATCTCGTCGATATCGGTGTACTTCGCGGACCAGCCCAGCTCGCTGCGGATCTTGGACGCGTCGGCAAACAACGCGGCCGGGTCGCCCGGGCGACGCTCGACCTCGCGGACCTCGAAGCCCCGGCCGCTGACACGGCGGACCGCGTCGATGATCTCACGCACGCTATAGCCCTTGCCGATGCCGAGGTTGTAAAACCGTTCGTCGCCCGGCGACAACGCTTCGAGCACGGCCAGGTGCGCATCAACCAGGTCGCACACGTGCACATAATCGCGGATGCAGGTCCCGTCCGGCGTGTCGTAGTCCGTGCCGAAGATCGAGATCGCGTCGCGGACGCCCAGCGCCGCCTGGATGACGACCGGGATCAGGTGCGTCTCCGGCTCGTGGTCCTCGCCCACGAGGCCGTCCGGGTCGGAGCCGGCGACGTTGAAGTATCGCAGCGCCGCGTACGAGAACGGCTTCCCGGCTGTACGCTGCGCGTGGGCATAATCCTTGAGCATGTGCTCCACATGGAGCTTGCTCACGCCGTAGGGGCTCATCGGGTTCTGCGGCGTAGTCTCGGGCATCGGCACCGCGGGCGGCTCGCCGTAGGTCGCGCAGGTCGAACTAAATACAAACCGCGAGACCCCGACCTCGTCGCAGGCTTCCAGCAGCCCGAGAGCCCCGGATGTATTGGCCCGGTAGTACCGCAGCGGCTGCTCGACGGATTCGCCGACGTAGGCCAGAGCCGCGAAGTGCATCACCGTGTCGACCGCGTGCTCCCGCATCAGCCCCGCGACTCGCTCCCGGTCACCGATATCGGTCTCGGCGAAGCCCAGTCGGCCCGCGGAGATACGTTCAAGCGCGTCGATCGCCTCGCGGTGCCCCCGCTCGAGGTTGTCGATCGCCAGGACCGCGTGCCCGGCCTCGAGAAGCCGCTTGACCGCGTGCGATCCGATGTAGCCCGCGCCGCCTGTTACCATCACCGCCATGAACGACTCGCCTCCAGCCGAAGCCCCGACCGACACCGAGCCCGCGAGGCCCGCGGCTGATGATACCGAGCCCCGGGCCGGCTTCTCCGCATCGCTCGGGGTCCGCGCCGCGGCCGGCGGCGCCCTGATGGGACTGGCCAACCTCGTCCCCGGGATTTCCGGCGGCACGATGCTGGTCGCCGTGGGCATCTATCGCCGCTTCATCGATGCGATCGCCGATACCACACGGCTCAAAATCAAGCCGGACTCGATCGCCCTGCTGGGCATCGTTGTGCTCGCGGCCGTTGCGGCGATCGGGGGGCTGGCCGGCGTCATCGCCGATGCGCTCGTCGGCTTCCGCTGGGGCATGTACAGCCTGTTCATCGGGCTCACGCTCGGCGGGGTCCCGCTGCTGTGGGCGATGCTCCGGAAAGGGGACAACCGACTCGGGCCCGCGGCGATCGGCGGGTTTCTCGCGGGCTTGGCGGTCATGATCGGCCTTGTGCTCGCGCAGTCCGCGGGGAGCGACGGAGCGGCGGACGCCTCCGGCCCGGTCATGCTCGCCCTCGGCGGCGCCGCGGCCGCCAGCGCCATGATCCTGCCCGGCGTCAGCGGCGCCTATTTGCTGCTGCTGCTCGGGCAATACGACGCGGTCATCAACGCCATCAAATCGTTCGTCAGCGCAGCCGCAGATGCAGATCTTGACGGCATGCTCGCCGAACTTGCTGTGGTCGTACCCATTGGGATCGGCGTGGTCGCCGGTGTGGTCGGTGTCAGCAACGTCCTGCGCTTCGTCATCCATCGCTACGAGAAAGCAACCCTCGGCGTGCTCCTCGGTCTGCTCGTGGCCGCTCCGCTCGGGCTCTACCCGTTCCGCGAAGGCGTCGAGCCGCAGGTCGGCGGAGTCATCCGCGGCCAAACGGTCACCGAGGACACGATCGAGGAGATCGATCCCAAAGACTGGCGGCAGGAACTCTTCCGGCCCTCCGCGATGCAGATCGCGGGCTCTGTCGGGCTCATCGTCGGCGGGTTCGGGGTGACCCTGGGCATCGCCAGGCTCGGCCGAGAGAAGCCGCCGCGCTAGAGGCGATCTCCTGCCGTCTCCCGCCAGCCGCCGAGCCGCGCACCCCCGCGGCGAGCCACAACGACCAGCAGCACGACACCAAGAGCGATCATCGCGCCGCTCAACCACTGGCCGCGCGAGAACCCGAGCGGGCGGGCGACGGCAAGGTGCGCATCCGGCAGGCGGACAAACTCGGTCGCGATCCGCAGCGTGCCGTAGGTGATCAGAAACCACGCCGCCGCGACGCCCGGCAGTCTGGGTTTGCGGGCAACACACCAGACGACAATCCCGACGATCAGCCCCTCGGCCGCGGCCTGATAAAGCTGGGACGGATGGCGAGCCGAGACCAGCGGCTCGAGCCGAGCGGCCACGTCGGGGGAGCCGCGACGCAGCTCGCCGAGCATCGAATCAAGCCCCACGCCGAACGGCTGATCGGGCAGCCGGTAGTCCTCGATCAGCCGCGAGAGCGCCGCGTCCTGCTCGGGTGTACGCAGGCCCGCGTCGTGCTCGCTGGCGATCTCCTGAGGAAAGCGGACCGCCCACCAGGGCGCGGCCTCGCCCGGCCGAGCGATCACCCGACCGAGCAGCTCGCCGTTGACAAAGTTCGCCAGCCGCCCGAGCAGCAGACCCGTCGGCGCCGCGAGGGCGAACAGATCGGCCACATGCATCAGCGGCAACCGGCCGACCCGCTGCCCGGCCTCGTCCTTGAACCCACGAGAAACCAGGACAGCCGCGATCGCCACCCCAACCATGCCGCCGTGCGACGCCATCCCGCCCTGGTTGATCGCCGGCAGGCCCCAGAAGGGAGGCGAACCGGTGAACTCGACCAGCAACGCCGGGCGGTACAGCAGCACGTACCCGAGCCGGCCGCCGATCACGGCCCCGAGCGCCGCCAGCATCACCACATCGAACGCACGGTCCGCCGGCACCGGCGTGTATGCGCGTCGCGCGAGCCATCGCACCGCGAACCACGCGAGCGCAAAACCCGCGATGTAGCTCAACCCATACCAGCCGATGCCGAAGCCGCCGGCGATCCGGAACGCGAAGGGGTCCCAATCGTGGAGCCAGGCCGCGAGCGTCATCATGCCGATGCCCCGGAAGCCGCCGGCCAGTCGATGCCAAAGAACCGCCGCACGTTCGCATCGATCTGGGCGTGAAACGTGCCCCACGGCTCGCCGCGAGCCTCGGCGACCGCGCGGGCGGTCAGCATCGTCATCCACGGGCGGCACGGCCGCTCGCCGCGACGCGGCTCGGGCGCGAGGTAGGGCGCATCGGTTTCGAACATCAGCCTGTCCGCGGGGATCAGCTTCGCGGCCGCTCGCACCGCCGACGCATTGCGATACGTCGCAACTCCGGTCAGCGAGATCATCGCCCCAAAGTCGAGCACCGACCTCGCGTCGTCCGGCGTGCCCGTGAAGCAGTGGAACACGAACCGGTCGCCGTCGATCGATGACTCATCCAGCACGGGCAGCAGGTCGTCGAACGCCTCGCGGCAGTGGATGACGACCGGCTTGCCGAGCCCAGTGCGACCGTTCTCGGTCTGCGACTCGATCACGGCGAGCTGCTCGTCGAGCACCCGCCGCTGCGTCGCCGCATCTGGCGTGTCGTAGTGGTTGTCGAGACCCAGCTCGCCCCACGCGACGCACCGCGGATCGCTCGCACACCGGACCACCGTGTCCCAATCGTGCGGCCCCTCGTGCGCGTGCAGCGGGTGGATCCCGGATGTGGACCACACACGGGCATCAGACTGTGCGAGCCGGAGTGCCTTAACGCAGTCGGAACTCGTTGTGCTGATGGTGATACAGCCGAGCACGCCGTGGGCGGCCGCCTCGTCGAGCTCCTCAGCGAGCCGGCCGCGGAAATCCGGGAAAGTCAGATGGCAGTGGGTATCGATCATGCGGCGGAGCATATTGCGGTCGGCCCGGCCGCAGTTCTACGATCGTCCATGGCACACACAGCCCGACTGCTCACCATGCTGCTCTTCGCCTCGCTCGCGCTATCTGCCAGTGCCGAGACCGAGCGATACTACGCGGTCTATCTCGGCGATCAGCGGGCCGGCTGGCTCCGCGAGCGCGAGGAGCGGGACGAGGAAACGATCCGCTCCATGGCAGAGATGCGTTTCGCCGTCGGACGCGGCAGCGCCAAGATTGAGATCCGCATCGAGACAGAGTTTATCGAAACAACCGATCACCGCCCGATCCGCATGAGCTCGTCGCAGGCGATCGCCGCGGCCCCGGTCGTCACGGAATACGAGTTCGGCGATTCGGCCGTCCGCATCACCACGCGGCAGGGCGACACGACGACAACGCGAGACGCGCCGCTGCCCGAGGCCGAGTGGGTCACCCCGGGCGCCGCCGCCACGCTTCTGCAGACCGCCATCGAGAACGGCAAAGCCCCCGTACCGATCACGACGCTCGATCCGGCGTTCGGCCTCACACCGGTCGTCACCACCCGCACGCTGCCAACAGAGACCGAAGTCGAAGTTCTGGGCCGGCTCGTGCCGGCCGTGCGGACGCTCGCGGATGTCTCGGTTTCTACCGGGCCGGCCGGCGAGGAATTCTGGGGCCTCGACGGGCGCCTGGTCAAATCGACCTCGACGATCGGGGGGATCTCGATCACGATGCTCGCGACCGACCGCGGGCTGGCGCTGGCCGAGCTCGACCCGCCGGAGATCATGCAGCAGACCTTTA
>JBCDEF010000009.1:0-27731 GCA_039179915.1 Planctomycetota bacterium
AGCCGGCCAGCGCGTAGTGCTCCATGCGGTTGCTCTGCGAAACGATCGAGGCGTCGCGGACGGAGTCGTCCTCGATATCGGCGTCGATCGCGTGCGCCTTCGCTTCGGTGACAAGCCCGGCCATACCTTTGCATACCTCGCCGTCGGGCGAGATGCCGTGGCGATCGCAGATCGACTTCACAGCATCGATGCCGTTCTTGATCCCGTCGATCACGGCGGCCATCTTGTCGCAGGCGTCATCGTTGGTGCAGGTGTTGTCGAGAGTCCTGTGCAGCTCGAGCGACTGCGAGTTGGCGCTGTACAGATCCTGCAGCTCGTGGGTGTACAGGTCTTTGAGTGTGGTGATGGCCATGGGGGATGTCTCCTTTGGGTGCTGTGTGTCGCCGGCGTTCCTTCAGCCGGTTTGCATACCAGGAGACTTGCCGCGCCCGGTGAGGGGTGGGTGAACACGGCATGAATCACGGCTTAGTTGTGAGCTCATGGCGCGAGCGGCAGGACGCAGCGGAGCTCGCGGGCGGCGGCAACGGTGTCGGACACACGGATTTCCGCCTCGACGCGGCCGCCGTGCAGCTCGGCGATCGCCGCGGCGATCTGCAGGTCGAGCCCGACACCCCTGCCGGGCCCGGCCTGCGATATGCGTCCGGTCGTGCGCTGCTGCGGGCCGCGGACGGCGATGACGGCGTCGGCCCCGCTGGCCCCGCTTGCAGAGGATGCGAGCTCGACCCATCCGCCCCGGGGCGTCGAGCGGATGGCATCGCGGACCAGCCCGCCGACCCCGGCCTGCAGCAGATCGGCGCTGCCGAGCACGACCGGCCCGCGCCCGTTTTCATCGTCGCAGAGCGAAAGGTGCAGCTCAACGCCATGCTCCTCGGCGAGCGCAGCGTTTCGCTCGAACGCGGCCAGCACGATGTCGCTGGTATGCTGCCGGTTGCGTTCGAGGCGTCGCTCGCCCTGATCGAGCCGGGCCAGGAGTAGGACGCTTTCGATGATGCCGCCGAGCCGTCGCATCTCGTCGGCGGCGCTCTGGGCAAAGCGGACACACTCGGCGGGGTTGCGGCTCTGGTGCTGGTGCTGGCGCTTCATCGCCAGGACCTCGGCCTCGGCCTGAACGATGCTGATCGGTGTCTTAAGCTCGTGCGAGACGGCTGACAAGAACGCCGCCTGTTCGCCCTGCAGCGGGGCGATCCTTGAGATGTGCGGTCGGGCGTCCATCGGCCGAGCTAATCGATGATCCCGAGCCGGTAACCGGCGCCTTTGACCGTGTGGATCAGCTCGCGGTCGAAGCCGCGGTCGACCTTCTTGCGGAGCGACGAGATGTAGACATCGATCACGTTGCTGCCGGCGTCGAAGTTCATGTCCCAGACTTTTTCGCCGATCTGCGCCCGGCTGAGCACGCGGTTCTGGTTTCGCATGAGGTACTCGAGCAGTGCGAATTCTTTATTCGAGAGCTCGACGCTCGTGTCTTCCCGGGCCGCGACGCGGGTGTACAGATCAAGAACCAGTGTGTCGCACTTGAGTTCGCGGCCCTCGGTCGCTTCGCCGCGTCGCATGATCGAACGCAGCCGGGCGATTAGTTCCTCGAACTCGAACGGCTTGGTGAGGTAGTCGTCGGCTCCGGCATCGAGCCCATCGACCTTCTCTCCGGTCGACGAGAGTGCGGTGAGCATGATGATCGGCGTGGCGACCTTACGCCGACGCAGGTTCCGGCAGACATCGATCCCGTCGCGGTCGGGCAGCATGAGATCGAGCAGCACGGCGTCGTACGGCTCGGACGCGGCGAGTTCCTCGCCCTCGAAGCCCGTGTGCGCGGCATCCACCGCGTAGCCGTGCTCAGTCAGACCAGCGCGAAGCGCCTCGGCAAGCTTCGGGTTGTCCTCGACGATGAGCACGCGCATGTGAGGCCTCCTTGACGACCGACACTATCGGCAGCCGGCCGCGGCGTACAGCCTGTTTCGCCGTATCGGCCGCAAAATGAGACGCTTTTCATCCGAGCATCATCGGTCTGGCATGCGCACCGGCGAAGGTTTCTTTATACCCCCACTTCACGGGTGCGGCGGGACGCGACCGAGAGGACCTATGCATGGCACACGTACGACGCACGCCGATACCCGGGGTTGTCCGCGGATTCTTCGGGCCCGCTTCTGCGGCAGTCTCGATGGTTGCTCTTGCGGGCATACCGGCTGGGAATCGACCGGCTCATGCCGCCGGCACAACTGCCACTCTGTCAAGCAAGCCACAAAGCACATATCTAGACCGGGATGCAGACCAGCCCGTACGCCAGCGGATGCTCGATAGGTATCATTTTACACGGCTGTCCGGCGTTCTTGAGAGCGATGTCCGCTCCGCGGCCGGCGATGTGATCGCGTCGATCGATGATCTCGTGATCGACCGCGACTCGGGCCGTGTGCACTTTATCTCGGTAACCGCCGACGCGTCCCTCGGACTCGGCGACGACCGCTATGCGATCCCCTACGACCGCTTCCGTTTCAGTGTTGAAGAAGCGGCTTTCGTGCTGCCGATCAGCGACAGCGAGATAGAGGCATATGACGACTCGCCGCCGGACGGCTGGAGGCTACTCGCGGGCGACAGCGACTCAACCGAGCTGCGATCGCTGGAACAAATGACCGAATCGATGCAAACCGCGATCGCCTCATCGGTGCTGCTCGACTCCGAAGTCTTCACCGGCGGCGAGCAGACCGGCGAGATCGACGACGCCATCCTGGAGATCCAGACCGGCTCTGTTGGCCTGCTGCAGCTCGATGATGACGAAGGGCTGTTCTTCGGCATGGGTCAGGGCTCTGCGTGCGTTCCATGGTCGGCTGCGGCGATCGCCACGGGCCGTATCGAACTCAAGATCGACCCGGCAGATCTAGGCGGTTGCGAGCCGGTGCCCGATCTCGACAAAGTGTGGTCATTGCCGGTCGCGTTTTCACCGGCAAAGCCCGCGGTGGTGGTCGAGACATACGTCTTTCCGCCGCGGGATGCCCCGGGCGACACCACACCAACCAACAGCGTACCGGTCAACGGGTTCCCGACGTGGCACAACGAACCGGACGACAACGACTAGGCCGCGGCGCACGAGCGCCGGCACTGAAACAGATGTTCGAACCGCTCTTTTGAATCTCTTCTTTGGCTTCTTTGAAAGGACACATCTATGACAACCAGCCACACCAACGTGCATCAACCCACCACGCCGCACGAGCCGACGAATCGGATCGGGCACAACAAGGCGAGCCCGAAGAACGCCGACACCGAAGCGCTGCGGGCACGCGAGATCCGCGATGTCTCTGTGGAAGGTGAGCCGGCCGAGCCTGGCCGCTCGCCGCATTCGATCGTGCTCCGCACGGCCTCCCTGGTCTTTTTGCTGCTCACGGTCACGATCCTGTCGGGCGTCTTCATCGGTGCGCCGGCGGCGATCATCGGCGCGATCTTGGTCGCCGCGGCCGCGGTGGTGTTCAACCCCGAGATCTGGTCGACGAAGCAACGCATCGATGACCGCAGAGAAGCGGCCGATGCCGGCTAGCCGGGCTCTTGCAACGCGGCGGCTCATTCTCAGCCGCATTTCACGGCGAAGTCATCGCACTTTCATGAGGCTTGCCCATTCTCTTTGTATCGGAACACGAGTGACAGCACACAGGAGATACCCATGGCACTGACAGAATACCAAAACAAATTGCTACTCGGCCAAACCGCATTGATCCGCACAGCAGGTGCGGTCTTCACGGCGGCTTCCATACTCGTTTTGCCCGCCGCCATGCTCGGCTGTGATTCGGACCGACTCGGCGAATCGGCCTATGGCGAGGACGACGACGCCGACAGCGTCTACGGCGACTCAGGCCTCGAGTACGACACCAACACCGATGATGCGCTCACGACTGAAGACGATGACATCAGCACCGATGCGTATGACGATTCCGCTGCCGGCTGAGTTCTATCTCTCGTTGAGCCTCGCTCTTCCTGAATTCTTCTCCCCCGCTGCCGCCGCCTGTTTCGTGGGCCGCGGCGATTTCCCCGGCCAGTTGTTGCCGCTGCACTGGTCTTGGCACACGAACCGGCGGCATTGAAAGGAGCAATCCATGCTCGGTTGGGTCATTGTTTTCTTGGTATTGGCGATTATTGCAGCAGCTCTCGGTTTCGGGGGCATCGCCGGCGCCGCGGCTGGCATCGCGCAGATCGTTTTCTTCGTCTTCCTCGCGCTGTTCGTGCTCTCTCTGATCGCGAACGTGTTCCGGAGCAAGAAGTCGACTGTGTAACACCCGTTCTTCCCACACATCATTCCTGGATCCGTCATTACACATCTCATCCCCATAGATCAGTTTATTCTAGAAAGGCACCATAATATGGAAACTGTACGAGATCTTGATAAGTCCACCATCGATGGTTTGCAGAAGCTATGCAAGCTCTGCCACGACTCGACCGAGGGCTATCGCACCGCCGCGTCCGAGCTCGATAGTGAGCCGCTGAGCGAGGCGTTTCGCAACACTTCGGTCGATCGTGCAATGATGCGCGATCAGCTCGCCGAGATGCTCGGCACGAGTCACGAAGATATCCCAGACGGCGGCACCGCGCTCGGCAGCGTGCACCGCTGGTGGATCGAAGCCCGCACCGCGATCAGCAGCAACGATGACAAGGCCGTCGTTTCTGAGGCGATCCGCGGCGAAAACTCAATCGAGGATGAGTACAAGGATGTGCTTTCTGACGCAGGCGATAGCCCGGTGAGCGAGACGCTGCGAGCACATCTGCTGAGTATTCACAACTGTCGCCAAACGCTTGAAGAGCTTGAGCGTATGCAGGATTCGTAGTTACACCCGTTTGTGTGCACGTCATGTCACATCATCTCCAACGCCGGCTCAAAAAAGGTCGGCGTTGTTTTTCTATGAACGCGTCATTGCCGACGAACACCTTCGAGCAGACGCAGATCGAGTTTGGCGCCCGACTTTTCTGACGGCCCGTGCAGCACCGAGATATCACCGGTAGTCTCGAAAACGACGGCGTGGATCTGGGCGAAATCGGTCACGTTGGCCTCGCGGAGTTTGGCGATGATGTCTTGCTCTGTGATATTTGCCGCTGCCATGTTTTCGCGTTGGAACGCGTCTCCGTCCATAAGCAATACTGGCGTATTGTCGAGCAGGTCTGACGCTATTTTTGATCGGCGTCGGAGCACCGCCAGGGCCCACTTGCCTGCGAAGAGACACCCCATCGCGAAGACCGCGAGCGGCAGCGGAGGCGATTGCGCCGCGATCGCGCTGGCGAAGAGCGATCCGACCGCGACCGTCATTGCGAAGTCCGGTGCCGACATCTTCGAGAAGCTCCGTAGCCCGGCCACCCGCGTCAACACGATGATTGAGAGATACACGGCCACGAAAGAAATCGCGACCGCGGCGAACGCCGACGGCGACGTGGAGAACCAATCGCTGAGCTGAATACTGGCCTGTTTGGTGCTCATCCCATTGATCCGAACGCGGTCGGCCGGCCCTCGCCGTCACTCTCGGAACGGAACGCTTCGCCGATCGTCCGAGAAATCTGACCGAGCATCTGAAATTCCTCGTCAACCTCGTCCGCGATCTGGCTTGCGGCAGCACAGATGTGGTCGAGCGACCACGTGCCGGTGTGCGTCGCTACATCAGAATACAGCTGTGCGGCTGATCCCAGAAGCCGTCGGATGTGTGAGACAGCGGCGAGGTCCATCGCCATGTCTTCCGAGTCGATGCTTACGACCTGCGACGAAGCAGACACCGGATGCGAAGCAACGCTGGGCAGCTCGGATTCGTTGATGCCCAGCGTCCGGACGATGTGCCGGAGCCGCGTGGCGCGGCCGACCGACCGCAGTGCGGCCGCGTCCATCTCTTTGGCTAGTTCCTCGCTGGCGACCCAGTTCTCGGCCGACATCGCCGTGTGCTCGATCTCCGATTCGGTGGCGAGCAAGCCCTGCAGCCAGTACGAAGTCATGTCCAGCGTCGTTTCGAGCCTCATCGTGTGCCCTCCTTTTCCGGCACGCGAATCGGCCGGGGGTAAGTCGTTCGTTCTGCACACACCTTTCATAGCGGGCGTGAAACGCCACCGCGAACCGGCTGAAACATGCTTCATTTTCGCTTCGGTTGGGCCGCATCTGCTGGCGCGCTCGCCGCCACATGCCGGATCCGTGCGAGATAAAGCCGGATTCATTCTGGCGTGCGGCTGGGCTTCACGTATGCCTTGATCATCTCGGAGATACACGCACACGCACCGAGGTATTGCCCGTGATCACCACATCCACACCCGGAACACCCGATCCCGCGGAACCAAACCGTCCAGGCCATCCGAAGCGCCAGCCGCAGTTCCCGCTTCACTTGATCCCGGCAGCCGGTGAGCCAGAGCCGATCCATCCCGGCAGCGAGCCACTGGGACCGGCGGGGGTCGCGGCTGCGGCCGCGCTCGCCGCATTTCTTGCGCACGACGATTACCCGTGCGTCGGCGCCAAGTCGGCCCTGGCCCGTGGCTCGTGCGTGCTCGGGATCTTTCAAGACAGCAGCCGACGAGACGCCCACCGGAATGCGCAGCCGCTGGTCGATGCCCTGACCTGGTTCGCCGGCAACGCCGAGCGGTTTGACGATGGCTACGCGACGTTCCTGGCCGTGTTTGAAGATGCTGTGATCTCCGATGACGACGCATTCGAGTGTTTCGTCTGGCAGACACTCCAAGCGCTGCACGATCGCGACGCCGAGCCGTGGGACGACGCCGTCGGCTCGGATCCGGCCGAGCCCGACTTCCGGTTCAGCGTCGGCGGGCACGCGTTCTTTGTTGTCGGACTGCACCCCCGTGCGACGCGGCAGGCCCGGCGGTTCCCGTATCCCACCCTCGTGTTCAACCTGCATACGCAGTTCGAGAAGCTCCGCGACGCGCAGCAGTTCGAACGCGTTCGGACCGTCATCCGCGACCGCGAAGAGCGGCTGGAAGGCGAGCCCAACCCGCTGCTGGCCGACCACGGCACCGTCAGCGAGGCGCACCAATATGCCGGCCGGGCGCACGGCATCGGTTGGCGGCCGCCGTTCACCGTGCGCCCGGGCCGGTGCCCATTCGACATGGCAGGCACACGAGGCCAAGCCCGGGGCAATACACCGGCCCACGCATCAGCCCAGACCCCCGAGAACACCCCAGGGAGAACCCGCTCATGAGCAAGACCCAGCATCCGAACACATGTGTGCACGGCACCTCACTCGATGCCGCCCTGATCGATCCCGCCGCCGCCGTGCAGAGCATGACCCTCGGCGAAGACATCGTGATTGACGGCGAGCCGGTGTCTACGGGCCGGGCCGGCACGCACCGCCTCGCCCCGCGGACCGGCGCCGCCTTCCTGCTTCGCGCCGGCGAGTCGCTGACCGTCACCGACCCCGAGGGCGAGCAGGTCAGCGACCTGTTCGCGGTCGATGCCAGCGACACACGGCACCGGCTCAGCTCGGGACGCACCATCGACTACGCCAACCGGATCTACCTGCGCGAGGGCGACACGCTCTACTCGAATAGGTCCGAGCCGATGCTCGAACTCGTCGACGACACCTCGGGCGGGCACGACTTCCTGCTCACGCCGTGCTCCTGCGAGATGTTCGCCAAGCTCTACGGCATCACCGAGCCCCGGCCCTCGTGCTTCGGCAATCTGGCCAAAAACATGGCCCACTTCGGCGTTGAACCCGACACCATCGGCACCACGTTGAACATCTTTATGAGTGTCAGGCCTGATGCACGGACCGGCGAGTTGACCATCGGTGCCCCGACCTCTCGAGCGGGCGACCATGCGACGTTTCAGGCCCGAACCGACCTGATCGTCGGCCTGACCGCCTGCTCCGCCGAGAAGAGCAACAACGGCTCGTTCAAGCCGATCGAATTTGCGATCGCCTGAAGACCCACCGTGATAAGCCGGTTCCTCGCACTTTCAACCAAGATTTAGACGCGGTTCACCGGGATGTCACACAAAAGCCGCATTCTTTGTTCAGAGGCACGCGGGTGTCTCCGCCGGCGAGCACTTCGTCGGCAGACTCACACCATGCCCGATCTTGGGCACATGAAAGGAACTCATATGTTGATCCGCAAAGAAAACAAGACCACGGCTGACCGCACACGTCGTTTGCCCGCCGCACTGATGACTGCATGCGGCCTGTGCCTCGGGATTGCCGCCGCCCCGGCGACGGCAAACGCCCAGTACTCGGACGAAAACGAGTACAAGGAGTGGTCGGAAGACGAGGGCATCCACGAGGAAGAGTGGTACGACCCGTCGGACTGGTTTGACGATGACTTTGACGGCATCGATATCGCCGATACCGATTACGAGTACGACTATGACTACTACGACGACGACACGTATGCCCTGTACGACGATGAGGAGTACGACAGCAGCTGGTGGAACGACGCCGACCAGACACTCTACGTTGACAGCTATCACGACGGGTACTACGACGGATATGACGGGTACGACTCGGTGTACAACGACTGGTCATCAGACGATGATTCAAACACGTCCGCGGATGACCGCCGACACGAGGGATATTCCTCGGGCTATAGCGATGGTCAAAATGACAAGCGGAACGGCATGAGTTCGAACTGGACCTACTACATCTTCACGATGCCGGTGTCGAATGAAAATCGTTCTGATCAGCAGAAGCGGCAAGCCAATAGCGACCGGAAGCGCGGCGACCGCGCCAACGAGGCTCGCACCGCCGGCCTTGATAAGAACCAGTGCAAGCAGATGGCTCATGGTACCAACATGCAGCGCATTCGCGGCACCGTTGCCAGCGTCGAGCAGTTCAAGAAAGAGCGGCTCGGCCAGCAGATGAAGGACCACACCGTCCTTCGGCTGACCATGGACGACGGAAAGACGATCGTCTGTGACCTTGGCCCGAACGCCGGCAAGGGTGTGATCTCGGAAGGTGATCGCGTGACGATCAAGGGTGAGCGCGTCGACCGCGGCGGGCGGACCATCTTTGATGCCGCGCGGCTGAGCGTCAATGACGAGATTCTCTGGAACACCCAGGGCAAGGGCGAACCAACCAAGATCAGCCAGCGCTAAGCGCGCGTCTGTGCTTGCACGCATGGGTTACATCCCGCTGAATCATCACATTTCCCCTCACCCCGCGGCGGCTGGAGCACCAGCCCCCGCCGCCGCTTATGCTTCCAATCGCCGACCACACAAGAGACCGACCTAGGGAGCTTATGTCAACCACCCGGACTGTCATGCCGGCCAGCGAAGAGACGCTGAAGACCTACGACCTCATGCATGCTGACCAGGCACGTGACAGTGTGTTCGCTTGTCACGCCGCCTTCGAGCACTGGCGGACCACAACCCACTCAGATCGGGCCGGTGTGCTCCGGAAGATAGCTCCGCGTCTCCGCGACCGTGCCGATGAGCTGGCCGAGTTGATGACCGATGAGACCGGCAAGCTGCTCCGCGACGGCAGGCTTGAGGTCGAGTTGTGCGCGCAGATTTTTGAGTACACCGCCGAGCACGGGCCGGCGCAGCTCGCCGACGAAGAGCGGACACACGAAGGCGGCGAGAAACGCGGCATCGTGTCCAACCAGCCCATCGGCGTGATTTACAGCGTCCAGCCCTGGAACTTCCCGCTCTACTAGCCCGTCCGCGTGCTCGCGGCCAACCTGATGGCCGGCAACGGCGTCGTTCTTAAGCACTCAAGCGTCTGTACCGGCAGCGGGCTTCGGCTTCGCGAGTTGTGTATCGAGGCCGGTCTGCCGGAGGACATTTTCTGTGTGCTCATCATTGACCACGACATCTCCGATGACATCATCATGCACGACAAAATCCGCGGCGTGACGCTCACCGGCAGCGACACGGCTGGCCGACACGTTGGCCGACTCGCGGCCGGACACTTAAAGAAAACAGTCCTCGAGCTCGGATCGAACGATGCCTACGTCGTCTTCGAGGACGCCGATATCGAGCTCGCCGTCGAGACCTGCGTCGAGGGGCGGCTGTTCAACAGCGGGCAGACGTGCGTGTCGGCGAAGCGGTTTGTTGTGACCGATGCCGTGTACAACGAGTTCACCGATGCGTTTGTAGAAGCAATGAAAGCTGCCCGCGTCGGCGACCCCCGGGACGACGACACGCAGCTCGGCCCGCTGGCTAGTCAGGAGCAGCTCGACACGATCACCAAACAGGTCGAGCAGAGTGTCGCGGCCGGGGCTGAAATTCTCTGCGGCGGCAAGCCTCTCGACCGAACCGGTTTCTACTACCCCCCCACCGTGCTTGGGAACTGCACGCCGGGCATGCCCGCCTACGACGACGAGCTGTTCGGCCCGGTCGCTTCGCTCTTGTGCGCAAAGGACGATGAGGACGCGATGCGGATCGCCAACGACAGCCGCTTCGGGCTCGGCGGCGCGATCTTCAGCCGCGACGAGGACCGCGCGGTCGAGCTCGCACGCGACCGGTTCGACACCGGCATGGTCCGGATCAACTCGTTCGGCGCCGCCGACCCAAACATGCCGTTCGGCGGCGTGAAGGACTCCGGCTTCGGCCGCGAGCACGGCGGGTTCGGCATCAAGGAGTTTGTCAACGTTAAAGCGATTTTCCTGCCGTAAGGCTGGTCGGTTCTCGTTCGCACGCGCCACCAACAAAAGGATTTCACATGAACGTTCTCGTCGCCGGTGCCACTGGAAACACGGGTTCGCGGGTCGTCGCTGAGCTACTCGATCGAGGGCACACCCCGATCGCGATGGTCCGCGAGAGCTCGGACACTTCGAAGCTGCCATCGGGTGTCGAACGCCGCAGAGGCGATCTGACCGACCTGCCGGACGATGTATGCCGGGGATGCGACGCGGTGATCTTTGCCGCCGGCTCGGGAAGCGATACCGACGAAAAGATGACCGACAAGGTTGATCACGAAGGCGCGAAAGCGCTGATCGATCTCGCAGCCGAGGCCGCCCTCGACCGCTTTGTTATGTTCAGTTCGGCTGGCGCGGGCAGTCCTGATGATGCCGACGACGATATGCGGCACTACATGCAGGCCAAACACGATGCGGACGAATATCTCCGCGCGTCGCCCCTGCCCTACGCGATCCTCCGACCCGTTGCGCTCACGGACGACGACGGTCAACGACAATGTGCTTTCGGTGATGACGTCATCGGCGATGCGCGGGCCGCCCGCGGCGATGTTGCCGCCGTGCTTGTCGAGGCACTCGAATCCGACACTTGGCTCGAGACCACCACGCTCATGCAATCAAAAGAGCCCGCGGAGGCCTGAGAATCAAACGCGCTCTGCCTCGGACCGCTCGAGTGTCTTGATCAGCGACTCCAGCTCGTGCGCCGATTCTTTGCACGGCTTTGAGATCGTCGTCAGGTCTGTGCCCGGCTTGGCATTCTCGAGGATGTGCATGTAAGTTAAGATGATGCCGATGCAGCCGCGCATATCGTGCCGCAGCTTCTTCATGTCGACCCGATCGGCATGGACAGACTGATCGCGTTCCGAGTCCGCTCTCGGCTTGAGTTCAATCTCGGTCATCGTCCGCCCCCCGTTCTGGGTCAAGTCTTGCGTTTTGTTTCTCGCCTGTGCCTGTCCCGGTGACCAATTCGAGCAGTTTGGGCAGGTCGCCCGGCTTGACCATGTAGTGATCGAAACCGGCTTCGAGTGCTTTCTTCCTGTTTTCCGCTCCGCTGTGCCCAGAGAGCGCGACGAGCGTCCCCATGAAGCCCCGCTCTCGCACTCGCCGAGCGACTTCCAACCCGCTGATGTCCGGCAGCGTGATATCCACCACCGCCGCGGTTACGCCGTCTTCAAGGATACCGGCCACGGCCTCGGTGCCGGTATGGATTTCCACAGTTTTAATATCGTTGATCTTCAGCAGCGCCGCGGTCGCCCGGGCCGCGTCGGGATGATCGTCGACTACAACGCAGATCGGCGTCTGCATCCACCTGGCCGCGGTCAGCTGGTCGAGACACGCGACCAGCGTCCGAGAATCGACGGGCTTGGCAAGATAGTCGTCGCACCCCACATCGAGGTATCGCTGGCGGTCCTGCCGCATCGCGTCGGCGGTCAGCGACACGATCGGCACCGTGCAGCCGAGCCCGCGGAGCTCGGCGACCGCCGTTTTCCCATCCATCACCGGCATCTGCATGTCCATGACGATCGCATCGATCGCGACGCCCTCCCCGGTCAGCCGCTCGTAGGTCTCGATCGCCTCCCGGCCGTTGGAGGCCAACACCGCGGTTGCGCCGGCGTCCTCGATCATCTGCTGGATCAGGATCCGGATGTCCCGCCGATCGTCAACGAGCAGGTACCGCCCGGTCAGCCGTACCGGCCCTGCCGGCCCTTCCATCTCGATCTTCAATGCGGCCGGGTCGTATCCGATCAGGTTGCCGGTGTCCGCATCGGGGACGGGGAGCGTCAGCGTAAACGTTGAGCCCTCGTGCTCAACGCTCTCGGCCGCGATCGTCGCGCCCATGACCTCCGCCAGCCGGCGGCTGATCGCCAGCCCCAGCCCGCTGCCGCCGAACCGCCGCGTCCGCGAGACGTCGCCCTGGCTAAACGGCTCGAACAGCTCGCCGATCATGTGCTTGGGCATCCCGATGCCCGTGTCCTGCACCTCGAACCGGATCGATGGCCTCTCGCCTGTTTCCGTTTGCTGTTCGATCAGTGCCGCCCGCAGCGACACGCCGCCAGTCTCCGTGAACTTCACCGCGTTGCCCACAAGATTGATCAGGATCTGCTTCAGCCGCATCTCGTCGGCGATGATCTCGCGCGGCAGCTTTGTCTCGCCCACCACCTCCAAAGCGATGTTCTTCTCCGACGCTCGCACGCTCATCAGCGACTGGATATCGCCGAGCAGCTCGACCGTCGAGACCGGGCCAAGGTCGAGCTCGAGCTTGTCGGCCTCGATCCGCGAGAGGTCCAAAATGTCGTTGACAATCTCAAGTAAATGCTCGCCGTTGCGGCGGATGGTGGCCGCGGCGAACCGGTTGTCCGGGTCGCGCAGATGGTTCAGCAGCAGGTCGGTGTGGCCCAGGATCGCCGTCATCGGCGTACGGATCTCGTGGCTCATGTTCGCAAAGAACGAGCTCTTGGCCCGGTTGGCGGCCTCGGCGGTCTCTCGCTCCCGGCTGAGGGCTTCGGCCTGTTGCACACGCTCGGTGACATCGAGAATCGCCCCGGTCGCGCCGACTACCTCGCGCCGGCCGTCCACATCCTCCACCCGCGACCGCGAGATCATCTGCATGTACCGCAACTCGCCATCCGGGCGGACGATCCGGTGCAGCACCGTGTGGTCCGGCTCGTCTGGCGTGTTGAAGACCCGATCGATGAACTCGCGGACCAGCTCCCGATCGTCCGGATGGACGAACTCGGGCACATCGCCCGGCGCGGGCCTGACCGGGTCATCCGGCGACAGCCCCAGCAGCCGCTTTATCTCGTTCGTCCAGGTCACCGTGCCCGCGAGCCGATCGACATGGAATGTACCGAAGCCCGCGGCCTCGGCGGCGATCTTGATCCGCTCCTCGGTCCGCCGCAGCTCCGCTTCCGCCGTCTTGCGTTCCTGAATCTCGCTGCCCGAGGAAATCACGTGCTCCACGTTGCCGTCGTCATCAAAGACCGGCGCGAGCATGAACTCGATCCAGAGCCGCTGGTCGGGCCGATCAATGCCGGCGGCGAAGAGCTGCACGTCGTAGCGGACCGTCTCGCCCGCGAGCGCCCGCTCGACAGAGTCCCGCATCGTTGCTGCGATTTCGTCGTTGTACGTCCACCACGCGCACTCGGCGAAGGGCTTGCCGAGAACATCCTCGCGTGAAAGCCCCGCGATCGCCAGCCAGCGGGCGTCGACATCAAGCAGCACGCCCCGCTTATCGATGAGTCCGACGAGCCCGACCTGGTTGTCGATCACCCGCCGCAGGTACCGCTCGCGATCGGCGGCCTCGGCCTCCCGGGTCTTGGCGTCGGTGATATCGACCAGCACACCGAAGAAATCGTCGAGCCCGCCGTCGTCTCGCAGCACGCTTTCGCCAACGGCGCGGATCCACCGCACCGAGCCATCGGGCAGGTTGACGCGGTATTCCTCGATGTACGGCCCGCCCTCGTGCAGGCTCTTCTCGACTGCCGCGGCCACCCGCTCGCGGTCGGCCGCGTCGATGCGATCGAAAAACTCCTCGAGCGAGGGTGCCTCGCTCGGACCGAACCCGAAGATGCGCTTGAGACTCTTGGTCAGCGTGGGCTGGTTGGTCTTGGCGTCCCAGTTCCAAATCGCCGCCCCGCTGGTCTCGAGCGTCAGCTCGAACTGCGCGATCGCTCTGGCCAGCGCCTTCTCCTGGCGGTGGCGGTCGGTCACGTCGACACCAGACGGGATCAGGAAGACAATGTTGCCTTCGTCGTCCTTGACAGGAACGAGCTGGAAGTCGATCCAGATCCGTCCGTTGTCCTTGGTACGAACCGGCGAATCGAAGCGGACTGTTTCACCCTGGTTGACCCGATCGATCGCGTCACGCAGCCGCTCGATGCTCTCCTTGCTGAACGACCACCAATGCGCCTCCCAGAACGGCTTGCCGATCACGTCCTCCCGGGTGATCCCGGCGATATCCAGCGACGTCTGGTTGACTTCGACCAGCCGGCCGTCGGGGGTCAAGACGCCGACGAAGTTGAGCATGTTGTCGATCACCCGCCGCAGATGCGCCTCGCGGTCGGCGGTGTCCAACTCGCGGGTTTTCTGGTCCGTGATGTCGTGCGCCACGCCGTAGAAGTTCGTCGTCCGACCGGCGGTATCGACCTCGCCGCGGCCCACGGCGTGGATCCAGCGCGTCTCGCCCGACGGCAGCCGGACGCGGTATTCGGCCTCGTAGCCCTCCCCCCGCTCCATCGCCCGCTGGTTGGCGTCGAGCACCCGCTCGCGGTCGTCGTCGTGGAAGCGGGCGACGAACTCGTCGTGCGTGGGCGATTCGCTCGGGTCAAAGCCGAAGAGCTGCTTCATCGAGTCGCCGACGACCGGCTGGTTGGTCTTCGGATCCCAGCTCCAGGCGGCGGCCTTGCTGGCGTCGAGCGCCAGCTCCAGCCGGTTCATCGCGTCAAGCAGCGACTGCTGGCTCGTGCGCAGCTCGGTGACGTCGGTAAACGTGACCACCACGCCGTCCGACGCGCCGCCCCGCGTGCGGTACGGCAGCACCCGGCGGATGAACGCCCGCCCGTCATCGGATGTGACCGTGTGCTCGACCGGCTCGTCGGCGTCCAGCTCGGTAGGATTTGGCAGCGGCGGCATCTCACGCGTCCGCGGCACGAAGTTCGACAGCGGCCGGCCCACGTCCGTCTCAATCAGCTCATAGATATCGCGGATCGCCGGCGTGTAGCTTCGGATCAGCAGCTCGTCATCCAAGAACACCGTCGCGATCCGCGTGCTCAGCAGCAAGTTCTCGAGGTCGGCGTTGGCCCGGCCGATCTGCTCGTTGCTCGCGCGGATCTCTTCCTTTGACGTCTCGAGTTCTTCGTTCGCCGACTGGAGCTCCTCGTTGATCGAGAGCAGCTCCTCGTTGCTGCTCTTGAGCTCCTGGTTGGCCGCGTCCATGTCCTGCAGCGAGCGGTCGAGGTCCCGGCGGGTGGTTTCGAGCTCGGTCTCGAGCCGGGCGATCAGTTTGTCAGGGCTGTTCTCGTCGCGCGCACCCGGCGCCGCCGACCCGTCCGGGCGGCTCGTCGGCAGCCCGTCGTCGTGGAAGACGACCATCAGCAGCTGGTCGTCCTCGCCGACCTGGGGCATGGGCTGGACCGACAAACGGACTCGCTGGGTCTTGCCGTCGAGCTTGACAGACACGTTCTCGTGCTCGACGCGGCGGCGGGTCGACCGGGCCTCGGCGATCGCCGCCCGCAGTCCGGCCTTGAGGCCCATCGCCGCCATCGAAACGATGTCGTTGCGGTAGTCGCCGGCCGCGATCCGCAGGTACGGGCTGACATCGGCCGAGGTGTTCTTGATCTGCCCCGAGTCGTCGATGATGACGTACTTTGGCGCGAACTCGTCGAGCACGATCCGCTGGGCGATCGCGGTTAGATCGGCCATCGGGTCGGGCGGGGGTTCTCCACTCGAAGCGAGCGCCTCGATCGCCCGCGTCCCGCCGCCCAGCAGCCGCAGCGCCGGCACGCCCCGCACCGCCGTGCCCTTGCGACGCGAGACCCGGTGCGGCCCGTTCACGGGCGTGAAGAGATCGCCGTGGGAATCGATATTCTCGCTCGGGCCCAGGAACAGATGCCCGCCCGGCCGAAGCGCGTAATGGAAGACCGGGATCAGCTTTTTCTGCAGGTGCGGCCCGAGGTAGATCAGCAGGTTCCGGCACGAGATCAGGTCCTGCCTTGAGAACGGCGGGTCGCTGATCAGGTTGTGCGCCGAGAACAGCACGGTGTCGCGCAGCTCGTCAGTCACGCGGTACCGCGAGCCTTCGGTCGTAAAGAACCGCTTGAGCCGCTCGGGCGAGACGTGGTCGGCGATGCCCGCTGGGTACACCCCCTCGCGGGCGATGCGCAACGCCCGCTCGTCGATGTCGGTGGCGAAGATTTTGACCTCGCTGCGGGTGCCGGCCGCCTCCGTCGCTTCGCGGCAGAGGATCGCGAGGCTGTATGCCTCGGCTCCGTAGGCGCAGCCGGCGCACCAGACCCGGAGCGGCTCGTCCTCGCCGCGCTCGCGGAGCAGCCGGGGGATGACCTCGCGGCCGATGGTTTCGAACGCCTCCGGGTCGCGGAAAAAGGCGGTCACACCGATGAGCAGCTCGCGGAAGAGCGCGTGCCGCTCGGCGCTGTCGGTCCGCAGCAGCTCGGTGTAACGGGCGACCTCGCCGATGCGCATCAACTGCATCCGCCGCTGCACGCGGCGGGTCAGCGTCGCCGGTTTGTAGTGCTTGAAGTCGTGGCCGGTGGAATCCAGCAGGATCGAGGCGATCTCGCCGATCGCCTCGCCGATGCGGGCCGCCGAATCACCGGGTGTACCGGTCTTGCTCGCTCGATGCCGGCCGGCGTTTACGCGGTGCGCCGCGTGTTCGCCGATCTCCTTGGCGATCGCTTCGGGCGCGAGCACGCGGTCGACCACGCCCGTTGCCGCGGCGTTGCGGGGCATCGAATCGTGCTTGGCCGTCTCCGGGCTCTGCGCGAACGTGATGCCCCCGGCATCGCTGATCGCCTTGAGCCCCAGCGTGCCGTCGCTGCCCGTGCCCGAGAGCACCACGCCGATCGCCCGCTCGCCGGCGTGCTCGGCCAGCGAATACAGGAAGTGATCGATGCCCCGCGCCCGCTGCCCGGCTGTCGGGCTGGTCGACGGCGGGCTGGTCGGCGTCGAGCCGCCAGGGATCTGACCCGTCGGGATCAGGCTGCCGTCCCGGTACGCCAGATCCGTTCGCGGCGGGCAGACGTAGACCACGCCCGGTTTGATCTTTGTTGGCTCCGTGACCTCGACGACCCGCGACGAGGTCGCGGCGGTCAGCAGTTCGGTCAACAGCGCCGGGTGCCCGGTGTCACGGTGCTGCACGTAGACCAACGCGGCCGAGCCCACAACCGAGCCCGCCGTGGGGGGCATCGCACCGAGCAGCCGGCGGAAAGCCTCGAGCCCCCCGGCCGACGCGCCGACCCCGATGATCATCGGCACCCTTGCTCCGTCGGACATCGAACCCTCGTGCCAGAAGTGTGACATCACGCCCGCGCGGAAAAGTCTAACAGTTTCATATGCACACGTGCCGACAGCTGATCGAGCATCCGGGCGGTTCGCAGCAGGGCAGCGTCGCCAATACCAGATAAAAAGGCCGCGAATTGCGGCCTTGGTGTGCACGGGTTTGTGCGTAGGTTCGTTTCGCGAGTCGGCCCTAGATCATGACTGCCAGATAGCCCGCGACGGCCGCGCTGGCAGCCGAGCATGTGGCGGCACCGAACGCCCACCACGCCGCGGTCGAGGCGACCTTCCGCGTGCCCTCGGCCGTGTCGAGCGCCGCCTGCTTGGCCTGCTCGGTCTTCTCGGCGACCTTGAGCTTCATCTGCTGCGCCCGCTCGGTGACGCGATCACGCGCACGCTCGACGCGGCCGACCAGCTCCTCGGCCTCCTCTTCGTCCCGGCCCGGCCGCGAGGCGATGATCGCCTTGATCGACTCGCGGTCGAGCGTCTTCAAGCGGTTGATGATCGCGTCCGCCCCGGCCTTGGGGTCGTCGAACAGCAGCTCGACCTCGCGCTCGATCGCCTCGCCGTCGAGCCGGGGGTCATCGACCTTTTCGGCGAACCGGCGGGCGCGGGCCGAAGCGTGCTCGGACATCGTGCGGCCGGAATCGCCGCCTTCGGACATCGCGCCGCTCATGTCGCTTTCATCGTCAGAGCGGAAGCGGTCGGCAAACGACGCCACCCGGTCCACGATCGAGTGTGCCCGGTCCTCGTCCATGCCCCTTGCGGTCAGCAGGCCCTCGAACGTCGAGCGGTCGGCACTGGCGAAGCGGTCCTTGAGCGCCGCCCAGCCCGAGGCCGGGTCCTGAAAGAGCGTCTCGAGCTCGTCTTTGATCGCGTCCGGGTCGAGCACGCTCTCGTCGGCCGAGCGGAGGAAGTCCTCGAACTCTTCGATTCGGCGGTCGGCGTCTTCGTCGGAGGCGCCGCCGATGCGCATCGCGCCGCGGGCGACCGAGTCGGCCGGGCGACGGTCGCTGTCGTACTCTTCCGCGGCGACCGAGACCGCCTCTCGGACGGCGCCGCCGGCCTTTTTGATCTTGTGGCCGCGGGGCATCCGCCGCGTCTGCATCGACGCGACCATCTCGGAGTCTTCGCCGGCGTCGAAGTCGACCTCGGTCCGGTCGATCAGTGTTTCCAGTTCACTGCGGAGGTTCGCCGGGTCGGTGTTCTGTTCGACCGCATCGATGACCGAGCGCAGGTCGGAGCCGAGGTTCTTGATCCGCTTGTCCTCAAGGATCTCGTCGCGGACGGCCCCCGCGATCGCCCGGGCCTGCACGGCCGCGGTCTTCTTTGATGATCGGCTGAAGACGCTGCCGACGCCGCTGGCGGCGTAGCCCACCGCAGAGACGCCCCGGCGGACCAGCGAGCCGATCAGCGTCGTCTCTAGGTACATCGCCGCGCAGTAGAACACCGCCCAGATCGCCAGACCGATCACCACGCCGCTGGTCGGGTCAATGGTCAGGCTGGTCTCGGCCGCAAGCCACGCGCCGACAAACAGGGCGATCGTTGCCGAGATCAGGCCCCACGCGCCCAAGGCGTGGTTGAGCTTCTGGACGCGTTCGTAAAACGTCGGCGTACTGGAGGACGAGGCCGACGTGACGTCGTAGCGGTTGTAGGGCACGCCGTCGTCATCCTCGTCGGTCTCGGACAGGTCCCCCGCGGCTGCAAGCCCAACCGCGGCCGCCAGATGCGTCAGCAGCAGCTGGACCGCGACGGCGATCGCCAGGCCGATCAGGATCGGCACAAGGAAGTTCGGCTCGGCGGTCAGATTCTCGATCGCGTTCGCGGTGATCGGTGTCGTATCGGGCTGCATGACGGGCTGCATGATGGGTCTCCAAAAAACGGATCGGTACGATGACGTTCTTTGAAGACAATGCCGTGCGGCGATGAAGCGAGCGTGGCCCGAAGCTGAAACCCGTTTCATCTTGGGCCGTGCATACCGGCCCACGGGTTGGGCCGTGCATACCGGCCCACGGGCCATCCCTCTTTCCGAAAGAGGTACCGCGGCCGTTTACTGTCGCATGAAAGGCAGTCAGTTGCTCGCTGTTCTCGGAGACAGTTTTGTGGCTCTGCAGCACGGATGAACACGCTTTCAAGCGTCCGTGTGAACCAAAACCGGGTTCCGATATGCCCCGACAGCACCGCCGCGGCGATACCGTGCGCGAGGGCCCGAAGGGAGTCGAGCTTTCGCATCGCGAGGCATTCGCCAGCGTCAGAAAACTCGTTGAGTCGTGCGTCTGCCCGGCGGCGACCCGCGCAGCCGCCGCGATGCTGCTGTTGCCGATCCGTGTTCGAAGGCGGGGGTCGTGGTCAGCACCCCTTGTTGAAGAACGCGACCCATGCGAAGAAGTCGCCGCCGTTGCACGAGCCATCGCTATTGACATCGCACTCGGGCGCCTGCGCGCCGAAGGCCGCGACCCACGCAAAGAAGTCGCTTCCGTCGGCCACTCCGTCGCTGTTCACATCGGCACCGCAGGGTTCAAGCACCGTGCCGACGATCCGGACGGTGATCACAGGGCGTTCGGGGTCGTTGCTCGCGAGGTGCAGCTCGGCATCCAGTTCGCCCGGCTCGGAGGTCACCGTGACCGGCACGAGCACGGATTGGCCGGCCGGGATCTCGAAGGGGCCGAGCTCGGGCATGATATTGGGTCCGCTGTTCGCTGTTGCTCGGAGCGTGTCGATCCCATCGATGCCCCAGCGGTTGATGCTGCCGCCGTGTTCGATCGGCACCCCGATCGTCTGTCCGGGACGGACCGCGCCTGCATCGACGGTGGCGGGGGCGTCGATCACCGCGGGGACGCGCAGATCGAGATAGACCGGAACATGCCCCGCGCCGTTGGCCGCCACGCGGATCGCCTGCGCGATGTCGGGTCCGACCATCGTGTTGCCGACGGTGCGCAGCGCCTGGTTGTAGCTCGATCCGTCGTTGCCCCAGGCGCGGTAGGAGTGGTTCGGGTCGTTCCAGGTGGCGTTGCTGTAGGGGATGCCGAAGCGGCCGATGTAGTCCAGGCTTTCGCCGTCGACGAGGTCCTCGGAGACCAGGAGCTGGTCGTAGCGGTCGTCCATGCCGGCGGCGCCGGGCGCAGGGTCCTGCGTGTGGACGAATCGGAAAGACGGGTTGTTCTGCCAGTCGCCGATCTGGGAGATCGGGTCGAAGAACCGCCCGGTGTCGAACGGGTCGCTGGAGGGTGCGGTGCCGATGAGTTCCTGATAGGCAGCCTGAGAGGCCCGCTGGATGTTGAAATCGCCGGCGAGGATCACGCCGCGTCCCTCGGGCAGGGCTGCGGCATCCTCGCGGATGGCCCGGGCTTCGACGAGGCGGCGGCTCTGATCGGTCGGGCTCGAGCCGGCTTTGAAGTGCACGGAGTAGAGCGAGAAGCCGGCGGCTTCGTCGCTGTAGCCCCAGGGGCGGAGGTCGTAGCGCATCGGGTCACGCGGGTGGTTCGGGTTGGGGCCGCCCTCGGAGACGACGGTGACCTCGGTGAGCACGAGCTTGGAGACCCTGAAGAACAGGTGGGTGTCGAACCCGGTTCCGTCGCGGAACTGAGACGCGGCCCAGTCGCCCGGGCTGCCGGGGGCGCTGTTGATCGCGGCCAGAAAGTCGTCGTAGGCGGCGCGGTTCTGGAACTCCTGGACGACGATCGCGTCGGGCATCATCGCGCGGCCGTCGAAGACGCCGTAGAGCACGGTGCGCAGCTCGTCCTCGAGCCCGCCGTCGTAGAAGGTGATGTTCCAGGTGGCGATGCGGATGCCGTCGGCGGAGAGCTGGCCGAGGGCGGCGGGTGCGGCGGCAGCGAGAGCGCACAGCAACGTGAGAATTCGCACGACAAGAATCCTTATTCTAAGATTGGTCCGCCCCTGCGAGCCGGTGTGAGGTCAGTCCTGCGCCAGGTTCGAGATCGTGTGTGTATGGGTCCGCTCGGTGCCATAGAGATCCAGGTGACGGATCTCGACGGCGACGGTCCGGCCGACGGGCAGCGCGGGCAGGTCTGCGGTCCAGAGGTGGTGGGCGTCCTGCGGGCGCGGCACCGGGCGGTTGAAGAAGGCATCGCTCGTCGCCTGGCCCGTTTCCCGCTCGTGGCTCGCGGCGAAGAGCGGGTCTGGCCCTGGGGCGAAGGCCATGGGCCGCCACGACGCGGAACCGGCCGCGGGATCGAGCAGGCGGTAATGGACGGCGTCGCCCTCCGCGCCGTTGAAGATGTTGGCGGTCAGCTTGCCGTTCGCGTCGTTGACCGAGACAGACATCTGGTGGTCCGCGGCCCTTCGGCTGGCGCGGAACTCGGTGGTGTAGCGGTTGCCGTCGATATGCAGGAGCGTGTAGCCGTTGGGGGCGCCGTCGCGCATCTGGGTATTGGGGATGCCGTACTCATCGAAGGTGCCGCGGTACCAGGAGCCGGACGCGGTGACAGCGTTGAGATGGTGATGGACGGGCTCGTCGAACCGGTTCGGCTGAGCGGCGGCGAGCGGGCCGGGCTGGCCCGGGTCGTAGCCGTGCTCGGGCCCGAAGAACCAGTGCCGCTGGAAGTGGGTGTGTCCGGAGAGGCTGAGGGTGTTCGGGTGCGAGGAGAGGGCCTCGAACAGCTCGCGCTGCTCGGGGATACGGTGCACGCCGCCGCCCTCGATCGGGATATGAAACGCCAGGACGATCAGGTCTTCCCGCGGGACGCCGGCGAGGTAGTTGCGAACGAAGTCGATCTGCTCGGGTCGCAGCCCGCCGCGGTAGTTGCCGGTGGTCGGCTTGCGGCCGTCGGGCCAGAGCTCGAACTCGCCGTCGCGGAAGCCGTCGAAGCCCTGGTAGATGACGTTGTCGAGGACGATGAAGTGGGCGTTGCCGTACTGGAAGGCGTAGTTGGGCGAGCCGTAGATCCGCTCAAAGGTTTCATCGGCGTAGCGGTCGGGGTCGTCGGCGGTGAGCGAGGAGTCGCCGCTGAGGAAGTTCATGTCGTGGTTGCCGTAGACGTTGTACCACGGCACGCCAAGCATCGCCTGGGCTTGGTTGAGCGGTCCGAACAGCTCGAGCTGGTCGCCGACGAGGTCGCCGAGGCTAATCCCGAAGACCGCGCCGTAGCGGTTGCCGGGCTCTCCGGCGTCACCGAACTCTGTGAGCGGGTCGATGACGTCGCGTCGGAAGAATCCGACATCCTCGTGCGAGTAGGGCTGGGGGTCGCCGAAGACGATCACGGAGAACGTCTCGTCCTCGGGCGATCCGGTCAGGCCGAAGTCGATGCTCTCCGGCAGCGGCCCGGTGGGCTCGACGCCGGGGAAGATGAAGCCTTCATCGGGCGAGCCGGCGGGCTTGTGGATGTAGCTGTGCTGCGGGAGGCGGTACCCGTCGAGCGGGACCTGGTAGCCGGCGGGCTTGATGACGGTGATGATGGTGTCATCGGTGACGGGCAGGGTGTAGCGGCCGCGGGCGTCGGTGCGGACAACGTCTCGGCCGTTGGTGACCGCGACGCCGGCGATACCGTTCTCGCCCGTCTGCCGCACGCCGTCTGCGTTGGCGTCGTGGAACACCACGCCCGACGCGGTGTGGTCATGCAGCGCCGCCGGCGCGGCTGAGACAAGCGACATCACGACAAGCGGAACGATGGCCATAGAGAGCTCCGTGGGAGAGGGAATCCGAGCAAGCCGCCCCCGGCACGCGAATGCCGGGGGCAGAAAAGGGTATGGGTGCCGCCCGCGGCTCAGTGGTTCAACGGTTCAGGCACAGCGGGCCGTTCTGGCCCTGGCCGAAGAACGAGACCCAGGCGAAGAAGTCGCTGGAGCTGACGTCGCCGTCTTCATTGACATCGGCGATCGGGTTGCCGTCGCCGAAGTTGGCGACCCAGGCGAAGAAGTCGGCCGAGTCAACGATGCTGTCGCCGTTCTGGTCCGCGCAGAGCGGCAGCACCGGGTCGGGGGATATGCAGTCGCTGGGGTCGAAGCCGGTGGTGATGCCGTCAACAAAGCCGGGCGAGCCGAAGGCCGGGGCGTTGTAGACGGTCGTCAGCACGTTCTGCGTCGCGCCGTCGAGGCCCGCGATCGAGACGGCCCAGTTATCGCCGTTGTCGTTGTCCAGCTCGTTGAGATCCGAGTTCTGCAGCACCAGGATCGAGAACGCGGTGTTGAACGGGAAACCGTTGGCGACCAGCGGCCAGACGAAGCCGTCGTCGTCGTAGTTGACCACGTCCTGGACCTCGTCGTCCGCGGTGCGGAGCGTGAGGATCTCGCGCCCGGTCGACGGGTTGGTCCCGCTGCCGCCCTCGGCCGCGTCGCCGAGGCGGTTCAGACCGCCGTCGTACCACTGCCGAACGGCGAAGACCTGGAAGCCGCAGGCCCACGCGCTGTAGAACTCGCTGACCGGCGACGGGTTCTCACCCGGGAAGTCGTTGCCGATGATGACCGCGGCCTCGCCCGGCTGCAGGGTCGCGCCCTGCGGCAGCGGCGTGGTCGCCCCGTCCTCGTCCTCGAGCGTCCAGCCCGAGATGTCGATCGGCGCACCCGAGACGTTGAGGATCTCGACCCACTCGTCGATGCCGTTGGTCTCGTCCGGGAAGGGCAGGCCCGGGAAGTCGCCGTTGGTCGCGTAGTGGATCTCGGAGAAGATCACATCGCCGAGCGGGCGGATCGGCGTGCCGATGTTGAACACACCGGGCGAGCCGGCGTCGCGGCCGTCGAACCCGCCGGCGGCCTCGGGCGAGCGGGCGCCGTCGACGCTGCGGATCGAGAGGCTCCAGTTGCCGCCGTCGTTGTTGCCGCTGGTGCTGGCGCCGTCGCCGAGCAGGAAGAACGAGCCGCGGCCGTCATCGCCGGGCCAGCCGCCCTGCGGCACGCCGTTGGACGTCGTGCTCTGAAGATTGGCAACATCAACCCGGACCGACTCGGTCACGACCTCTTCGCCGGTGTCCGGATCAACTGTTGTCGCGGTCGGGGCCAGCAGCGAGCGGACCTCGTTGACCAGATCGGCGTTGTTCGACAGGTTGATGCCGGGCGTCGAGACATAGACATAGTCGCCGTTGACCGGGCCCCAGGCGGCTTCCCAGTCCTCGAGCGTCCGCTCGGCAATGACCGCGACCTGGCCCGGCGCGAGCAGGATCGGGTCCAGCTCGGGCGTCGACGGGTCGCCGTCGAACCGCGCCTCGGCGCCGTCGAAGACCGGCTGGTCGAGGTCCTGGAAGAACCAGCCCGAGATGTCCACGGTCGAGCCGCCGGTGTTGAACAGCTCGATCCACTCACGCTCGCTGCCCGAGGGATTGAACATGATCTCGGTCATGATGATGTCGCCGAAGCCAGCGAGGTTCTCGCACGAGTCGATCACGCCGTTGCCGTTCATGTCCAGCGCCGGGTCGTTGCTGATCTGGCAGTCGTCGGGCTGGCCGTCGCCGTCGCAGTCGTCTTCTTGGTTGAGCTGGAACTCGCAGCTGTCCGGGATGCCGTTGCCGTTGCAGTCCGGCTCGGTCTCGTCGGGGATGCGGTTGCGGTTGCAGTCCTCGCTGGAGCCGATGAAGATGTCAACCGCGTCGTCGCGGCCGTTGTTGTTCGCGTCGACGAACGAGTCGGCCAGGCCGGGCACGAAGCCGGGGCTCGCCACGTCGCTGTCGCTGTAGAGCGTGAACAGGCTTTCGTCGTCGGTGTCGACCGCCTCGAACAGCCGGCCGTTGATGCCGCCGTCGACGCCCTCGACCGAGAGCGCCCACGCCTCACCGATCAGCTCTTCGGCGGCTGCGTCCGGGAAGAAGTTTGGCTGCAGGTAGATCGACCGGCCGTTCGAGCTAAAGGGCCACTGGTTCTGGCTGTTGCCGACCTGGTAGTTGACCAGGTCGCGGCTCTCGATGACGCTGCCGTTGAGCTCGACGAGCTCGAGGATCTCGTTGGTCGCGCTCGCCGTGTTGGCGATTGTGGCGGTCTTGAGGATGAACACCACGCGGTAGTCCAGCGTGTCGCCGATGCCGTCGCCGTCGGTGTCGTCGCCCCAACTGGCCACGAAGCCCTCGATCGAGTTGGCCCGGCCGTTGCCGGCGTTGCCGCCGAAGCTCCGCTCGTCCCAGAAGCTGGCGACAACGATCGACTCGCCGGGCTGCAGAATGATCTCGTTGGCGGTGTCGCACGCGACAGCCCCGCCGGTCTCCAGCGGCACATCGACGCAGTCGACATCGGCCGACTCGGGCAGGATCGTCCCGTTCGGCAGGCGCACGGCGCCCGAGCCGAAGCGGTGCGAGGGGGTCGAGCCGTCCTCGTCATCGAACGCGTAGTTCGTGATGTCGACCGGGAACGGGCCGACGTTCGTCAGCTCGATAAACTCGGTCTCGGCCTCGGCGCCGGCCGGGTTGTACATAACTTCGGTGATGATCACCTGCCCGCTGGCGGCTCCTGCGGCCGCCATCAGGCAGGCCGCGGTCAGAAACTTCTTCATAAGACTTCTCGCTCCAAGACACCGCCGACCGTCCCGGTCCGATCGGCAGAACGACATCCACCCGGCCCTGCGGAGCCGGCGTGATCCGGGATGCACACGTCAAAATCCGCCGCGGGGCCCGCCGGCCCCGCGCGGAAACTGCTCTTGATCAGTTGAAGCTGAACGTGGTGACGGCTTCCCCGTCGATCCGCCTCAGTTCGTACTCGATCGGCTTGCCCGAGCCCGGTCCACCGGCATACCGGTCACGGATGTCGTTCGCAGCGCCCTGCTCCGGATTGGTCAGCCCCGTGTGCCGGCTGCGGAGATAGGTCTTGAGCAGTTCTTCGTCGGGCTTGAGCCACTCGACATGGCCGTCGACGAACCCGATGTTCAGCCCGGCCGCGCCGTGGTTGTTGGTGTCCTCGTCGGGCCAGTTGTTGACATACGGGCTGTCCTCGGGGCTGCCGAAGGGACCCCAGATCTCGGCCCGCTGATCCTCATCTGCGTCGAGGGTGAGCAGCATCTGGCTCGGGGTGAAGACGTTGTCGGGCTTCTTCATGTAGCGGCTGTACTGGCCGAGAGAGGCTTCAAAGCCTTCTGTGTCGCCGATCAACTCTTCAATTCTCGCGTAGCCCGGTGAGTTGGGGTTGCGGTATCCGCGTTCCCTGTTGAGATCACGCGTGATCCGCTCGGGAGCCGGGGAGGCATCCAGAGCGCCGTACCGAAGCCGGAACTCGCCGTCGGGCCACTTGGCGAGTCGTCCATAGACGCCGCCGGACTGGCCGTACCAGGCAAAGACCTCGTAGCTGTGACCACGCTGGTTGAGCTCGAGGTCCTGCAGCTCGGTGTTGAAGCTCGCCTCGATCGCGTTGGTCATCAGGTCGAGCGGCACGGGCTTGCCGTGCGGGTTGCGGCCGTTGAAGAACGGGATCTGCTGCCCGTCGACCCGTCCGTTTTCGTCGACAACGGTTGAGGGATCGACGCTGTGCCGGGTTCCGGCGCAGACGGCTGCCTCGGGCGTTTCCAGGATGTCGGCCAGGTACGCGATGTTGTCGTCGCCGCCGCTGAACGTCGGGATGTACGGCCCGCCGCTGTTCTGCAGCGAGTAGACATTCGCGGCCTGCAGGATGCCCCGCTGGCCGGCGGAGCACGCCACACGCTGGGCGGTCTTCCGCGCCGAGCCGAGCGCCGGCAGCAGGATGCCGATCAACAGCGCGATGATCGAGATGACCACCAGCAATTCGATAAGCGTGAATCCCAATCGGGAAAGAGATCCTCGCTCCGCGGCCGTGTTGCGCATGTGTGCTCTCCGTGTCGTGCGTCATCGCCCAGAAACCTCAAGGGCAAAAGACTACAGAGTTGCACGCACGAAACGTATTGCCGAACGACGAAGGTGGTATGAAGACTGTGAGAACGAAGGATGTGTTTTTTTAACGCTTCATGAGCGCACGACAATGGTTTGGTAAAGCTGTCACCGCGCGCATCTTCGGCCGATCGCGCAAATTCTGAATGTGACCGCAGGTGCGTTTTCTGTACACGAAAGTAATAAGATCGGATCCGCGCAAGAACCCGCACCGCTCCATTGAGGTGGTCGTCTCCAGCGCGCGAGTAGCTTTACGAACTCTTTGCACACCACGGGGGTGTGCTGCCGCGAACTTAGGGGTGACTGCTGGTTCCACCGGGCGGTGTCGCCTGGGAGCGCAGCACCCGGCATGCTCAAGAGCAG